>JBEHXI010000081.1:0-27569 GCA_048498775.1 Actinomycetota bacterium
CGGTCTCTGACCCGGTATCCGGCGCCATCTTCGACTCGGTCTCCGGGCACCGCCGGCGGGCGCGGGCCCCTGTGACCTGGCTCACCCGGGCGACGTTCCGTACCCCGGAACGTCCCGGGGGAAGCGCCGTCCGGCTGCCTAGCGTCGGTACATCGGCGGCCCACGCCCCGACCGGCCCGTGCCGGGGGGACGCGCCGGACCGCACCCCCGTGCCGACTGAAGGAAGGTGCCAGTGGAAGTGGCATCCCGGGCCGAGGCGGCCCACCTCCTGCTGGACGCGTACACCTCGCGCCACCCGGTGGAGCCGTTGACCGAGACGTACCAGGGCATGACGCTGGAGGACTCCTACGAGATCCAGTTGCTCCAGATCCGCTCCCGGCTGGCCGCCGGCGCCCGGATCAAGGGCCACAAGGTGGGGCTGACCTCCATGGCGATGCAACGCCAGATGGGCGTCGACCAGCCCGACTACGGCCACCTGCTGGACGGGATGTTCCACCTGGAGCACCAGCCGATCCCCGCCACCGCCTACCTGCAGCCCCGTGTCGAGCCGGAGATCGCCTTCGTCCTCAAGCGGCCGCTGAGCGGGCCGGGTGTGACGGTGGCCGAGGCCGCCGCCGCGGTGGACTTCGTGCTGCCGGCCCTGGAGGTGATCGACAGCCGGATCCGCGACTGGCGGATCGGCCTGCTCGACACCATCGCCGACAACGCCTCGTCCGGCGGTGTGGTGCTGGGCAGCCACCCCACCCCGCTGGACCGGACCGACCTGCGGCTGGCCGGGTGCCTGCTGCACCGCGACGGCGAACTCGTCGCCACCGGTGCCGGCGGCGCGGTCCTCGGCTCCCCGCTGACCTCGCTGGTCTGGCTGGCCAACACGGTCGGCGCCCGGGGGGTCGTGCTGGAGGCCGGCCATGTGATCCTGCCCGGCTCGGTGACCGCGGCGGTCCCCGTGACGCCGGGCGACTCGTTCACCGCGACGTTCGCCGGGCTCGGCTCGGTGACCGCGGTCTTTGCCAAGGAGGCCTCGTGACGGGCAGTGGACAACGGCGCGCCGTGGCCGCCATCGTCGGCTCCGGGAACATCGGCACCGACCTGATGTTCAAGCTCAAGCGGCACAGCGACATCCTTCAGCCGCGCTACATGGTGGGCATCGACCCCGCGTCGGACGGCCTGGCCAGGGCCCGCCGGATGGGTCTGGAGACCAGCCACGAAGGGGTGGACTGGCTGCTGCGGCAGGATCCCCTGCCGGACGTCGTCTTCGAGGCGACCAGCGCCTACGCCCACAGGGCCAACGCCCCCAGGTACGCCGAGGCGGGCGTGGTGGCGGTGGACCTGACCCCGGCGGCGATCGGGCCCTTCGTGTGCCCGCCGGTCAACCTGGACCTCAACCTGGAGGCCCCCAACGTCAACATGATCACCTGCGGCGGTCAGGCGACGGTGCCGATCGTGGCCGCGGTGTCCTCGGTGGTGCCGGTCGCGTACGCCGAGATCGTCGCGTCGATCGCCTCGCGGTCGGCCGGGCCGGGCACCCGCGCCAACATCGACGAGTTCACCGAGACCACCTCCCGCGCGCTGGAGGAGGTCGGCAACGCCGAGCGTGGCAAGGCGATCATCATCCTCAACCCGGTCGACCCGCCGATGATCATGCGTGACACGGTGTTCTGCGCGGTGCCCCCGGAGGCCGCCGAACCCGGCCCGCTGCAGGACGAGGTGACCGCCGCCATCCACGCGATGATCGCCCGGGTGCGCGAGTACGTCCCCGGCTACACCCTGCGCGCCGAACCGCAGTACGACGCGCCGCGCCCCCAGTGGCGCGGCATGGCCCGGGTCGCGGTCTTCCTGGAGGTCCGCGGACGCGGCGACTACCTGCCGGACTACGCCGGCAACCTCGACATCATCACGGCCGCCTCCGCCCGGGTGGGCGAGCTGCTGGCCTCCGCCCGCCTCGCCAGGCAAGCCACCGAAGGAGCGCCGGCATGAGCACCACGCCCGCCGAGCAGCCGCGCGATCTGCGCATCACCGACTCCACCCTGCGGGACGGCTCGCACGCGATGAGCCACCAGTTCACCTCCGAGCAGGTCCGCGCCATCGTGCACGCCCTGGACACCAGCGGGGTGGAGGTGATCGAGGTGGCCCACGGCGACGGCCTGGGCGGATCCAGCTTCAACTACGGCTTCTCCCGCGAGGACGAGTTCGACCTGATCGCGGCGGCGGTGGACGAGGCCAGGCAGGCGAAGATCGCCGTGCTGATGCTGCCCGGCCTCGGCACCGTCGAGCACCTGCGCAAGGCCCACTCGCTGGGCGCCTCGGTGGCCCGCATCGCCACCCACTGCACCGAGGCCGACGTCTCCGTCCAGCACTTCGGGGCGGCCCGCGACCTGGGCATGGAGACCGTCGGGTTCCTGATGCTGTCCCACCGCGTCGGCCCGGCCGAACTCGCCAGGCAGGCCCGGATCATGGTGGACGCCGGTGCCCAGTGCGTCTACGTCGTCGACTCCGCCGGGGCCCTGGTGCTCTCCGACGCCCAGGAACGGGTCAGGGCACTGGTCGACGAGATCGGCCACCAGGCCCAGGTCGGCTTCCACGGCCACCAGAACCTCTCCCTGGGCGTCGCCAACTCGGTGCTGGCCTACCAGGCCGGTGCCCGGCAGGTGGACGGTGCGCTGTGCGCCCTGGGCGCCGGTGCCGGCAACGCCCCCACCGAGGTGCTGGCCGCCACCTTCGACCGGATGGGCATCAGGGCAGGCATCGACGTGCCGGGGGTGATGGCCGCCGCCCAGGACGTCGTCAAGCCGGTGATCCCGCGGCTGCCGTGGATGGACCGCTCGGCCATCGTGCAGGGCCACGCGGGCGTCTACTCCTCGTTCCTGCTGCACGCCGAGCGGGCCGCGGAACGCTACGGGGTCCCCGCGCACGAGATCCTCCAGCGGGTGGGCGAGGCCGGATACGTCGGCGGCCAGGAGGACATGATCATCGACATCGCGCTCCAGCTGGCCGAGCACCGCCACTCCGGCGACCTCACCGGGACGGGGGCGCGCTGATGGCCGGCTGGGACATCGACCGGGCCGCCGAGGCGCTGCTCGCCTGCGAGGACGCCCGAGCCGACCGCCACCCGATCACCGACGAGTGGCCCGAACTCGACATCGACACCGCCTACCGGGTGCAGGACGAGACGCTGCGCCGCCGGCTGGCCCGAGGCGAGCGGCTGATCGGCGTCAAGCTGGGCCTGACCAGCCGCGCCAAGCAGCAGCGGATGGGCATCGACAGCCCGCTGACCGCCTGGCTGACCGACGCGATGGTGCTTCCGGCCGGCGAGCCGGTGCCGCAAGGGCGGCTGATCCATCCCCGGGTCGAGCCGGAGATCGTGTTCGTGATGAAGGACCGGCTGGCCGGGCCCGGGGTCACCGCCCCGCGGGCGCTGGCCGCCGTGGGCTCGGTCCTCGGCGGTGCCGAGGTCATCGACAGCCGCTACCGCGACTTCCGGTTCACCCTGCCGGACGTCATCGCGGACAACGCGTCCTCCGGCGCCTACCTCACCGGACCGGTGGCCGCCGACCCGCACGCCGTCGACCTGGCCATGGAGGCCGTCCTGGTCGAGGTGGACGGGCGGATCGCCGACTCGGCGACCGGTGCCGCCGTCCAGGGCCACCCCGCGGAGGCGCTGGCCCTGGCCGCCAACGACCTGGGCCGCCGCGGACACGCCATCGAGCCCGGCTGGGTGGTGCTCACCGGGGGCATGACCGACGCCGTGCCCGCGCCGCCCGGGGCGCGGATCGCCTGCCACTTCACCACCCTGGGGTCGGTGTTCCTCAGCGGCGGGACAGGGGGCGAGCACTGATGCCCCTGGTCGAGGTCACCCTGGTGGAAGGACGCTCCCCGGCCCAACTGCGCTGCCTGATCAGCGAACTCACCGGCGCCGTGGTGCGCGCGGTGGGCGCGCCGCGGCAGAACGTGCGGGTCGTGGTGCGCGAGGTCCCCGGCACCCACTGGGCCGCGGGAGACGTGACGATTGCCGAGAGAGAAGCCGAAAGGGGGTCATCCCATGGCTGACAGGCCGTTCTTCGGGCATGTGATCGACGGTGCGGAGGTGGCCTCGCTCGACGGGGCCCGGTTCGAGACCGTCGATCCCTTCACCCGCGAGCCGTGGGCCGAGGCGGCCCTCGGCGGCGCGGCGGACGCCGGGCGCGCGGTGACCGCGGCCCGCGCCGCCTTCGACGACGGCCCCTGGCCGCGGATGGGCTTCACCGAACGCGGCAGGATCCTGCTGCGCCTGGCGGACCTGATGGAGGAGCACGCCGACGAACTCGCCGAGGCCGACACCCGCGACATGGGCAAGCCCATCGCGCAGGCCCGGCACGACGTGGCCCGCTCCGCGCTCAACTTCCGCTTCTTCGCCGACCACGCGCGGCTCGCCACCGGTGAGGCGCTGCCGATGGACAGCGGCCACCACACCTACACCCGGTTCGAGGCCGCCGGGGTGGTCGTGGCCATCGCGCCGTGGAACTTCCCGCTGATGCTGGAGACCTGGAAGATCGCTCCCGCGCTCGCCTGGGGCAACACCGTGGTCCTCAAGCCGGCCGAGGACACCCCCGCCTCGGCGACCATCCTGGCCCGCCTGGCGCTTGCGGCCGGCATGCCCCCCGGCGTGCTCAACGTGGTCCACGGCTACGGCCCCGACTCGGCCGGCCAGGCGCTGACCGAGGACCCGCGGGTGGACCGGATCACCTTCACCGGCGAGTCCGGCACCGGGCGGACCATCGCCCGGGCGGCCGCGGCCCACCTCACGCCGGTCAGCCTGGAACTCGGCGGCAAGGGCGCCAACATCGTCTTCGCCGACGCCGACCTGGACAACGCGGTCGCCTGGTCGGTGCAGGCCATCTTCCGCAACGCCGGGCAGGTGTGCCTGGCCGGCAGCCGGCTGTACGTCGAGCGGCCGGTCTACGAGGAGTTCCTGGCCCGGTTCACCGCCGCCGCCGAGGCCCTGGTGATCGGCGACCCCAGGGACGAGGCCACCGAGTTCGGGCCGCTGGCGTCGCTGGAGCACCACACCAAGGTCAGCGGGTACATCGACACCGTCGAGGAGGAGGGCGGCAAGATGCTGACCGGCGGCCTCGGCGACGGCTGGGTGGTCCGGCCGACCGTCCTGGTCGACATGCCCGCGGACGCCCGGCACGTCCGCGAGGAGATCTTCGGGCCGGTGGTGGTCGTCCAGCCCTTCGACGGCGAGGCGGAGGCGCTCCGGCTGGCCAACGACACCCCGTACGGCCTCAACGCGATGCTGTTCACCGAGAACCTCAGCCGCGCCCACCGGGTCTCCGCGGCCCTCAAGGCCGGCACGGTCTGGGTGAACTGCTTCTTCATCCGCGACCTGCGAGCGCCCTTCGGCGGCGTGGGCGACTCCGGGGTGGGCCGTGAGGGAGGCAACTTCAGCCGCGAGTTCTTCACCGAGCCCAAGGCCGTGGTCATGCAGATCTCCCCGGCCTGAGCAGGCGGCGACGGAACGGCGAAATCCCTCCCGGGCGGCAACGCCCGGGAGGGATTTCGCCGTTGCCCCGTCAGCCGAAGCTGTCGTAGTGGATCCTGTCGAGCCCGACCCCGCAGTCCCGCAGCGTCGCCAGCGCCGCGTGGACCATGGGCGGGGGTCCGGCCAGGTAGACCTCCGCCCCGGCCAGGTACTCCGCGTGCCGGTGCAGGGCGTCGGTCACGAACCCCGTCGTCCCGTCCCAGCCGGCGTCCGGTTTCAGCAGCGCCCCGTGGAGGCCGCCGTCGGCCAGACCCGCGACGAGGGTGCCGAGCTCGTCCCAGCAGACCAGTTCGGCCGGCGAGGTGGCGCCGTAGAAGACGCGCACCGGCCTGCGGTCGCCGGTCGCCGCCAGGTGCCGGGTCAGGGCGAGCACCGGGGAGATGCCGGTACCGCCGGCGATGAGGACGACCGGCCGGTCGCCCTCGTGGAGCCACATCCCGCCGTACGGCAGCTCCATGGGGATGCGCGAGCCGACGGCGAGCCGGAACAGCCGGTCGCTCCCCGGCCCTCCGTCGTACCGCTTGGCGATGAACTCGACGATCGGGGAGCCGGCGAGGTTCGCCATCGAGTAGCAGCGGCGCAGTCCGGGCGCGACCTCGAGGAGGGCGTACTGCCCCGCCCGGTACACCGCCGTACGCCCGAGCCGGAAGCGGAACCTGCGGATCTGCGGCCCGAGGTCCTCGATCTCCACGAGCCGCGCGTCGTGGTCCTCGGTCGGCAGCTCGTCGCGGGGCCGGTCGCCGGTGCGCAGGGCCGCGATCACCAGATCCGAGGTCGGCGTGGTCTGGCAGGTCACCAGGCGCCTGCGCCGCACGTCACGCGGGCCCACCGCGGGAGCCTGCGCGAACAGCAGCGCGCTGTCGCCTTCGACGACGGTCACCTTGCAGGTCCCGCAACTGCCCCAGCCGCACTCGAAGGGGAGCCGGATCCCCGCACGCCGTGCGGCGGCGAGGATCCGTTCTCCTTCGCGAACCTCGAAGGTCTCCTCGGTGTTCGCGACCGTGACCCGGTAGGTCCGCACGGTCACCGGATCAGAGGGCGCAGGCGGCGAGGAAGGCACCGTACTGCTCCCGGATGGCATGGACCACCTGGTCGGCGGACGCCGGCCGCGGTGCGGACTCGAACACCGGGGCCAGGGACTCCACCGCCCGCAGCGCGCGCGGCTGCCAGGTCTCCAGCCAGCCGGTCAGCACCTCCCGCACCTCGGGCCGGTGCTCCAGGGCGTAGCGGACCAGCGCCGCCGTCCAGTCCTGGCTGCGCTTGCTGTCCCGCTGGAGGTTGGAGAGCAGCAGGGCGAGGAAGTCGTCCTCGTTGCTGCGGGCCAGCTCCGCGAACTGCCGGTTCAGGAGTGTGTCGATGGCCGGCTTGAGGGCCAGGTTCAGGGCGGTGAACGACTCCCCCCAGTCGTGGGTGGCCAGCAGCCGTTCCAGAGCCTCGCGCAGCGGCTGCCACTCGGGTGCCTCCTCCCACGGCGTGCGTGCCGCGGACGTCGCCGCGAGGTCCTCCCCGTGCGCGTTGGCCAGCACCTTCGTCCAGTAGGCGAAGCGCTGCACCCGGCGCATCTCGTCCGCGGCCTGGAAGTTGGCGCAGTTGGTGATGAAGGAGGACGGCGACATCTGCCCGATGTACAGGCCCGTCATCTGCAGGACGTGCAACGGGAACCGGATCGGCACGAACAGGCGCCGCAGCGTCTCCACCCACGCCGGGTCCAGTCCGGCCGCGGCGCCGGCCGACTCGTGCTGGTCGATCAGCAGGTCGACGTAGGTCTCCTGGTCGTGCTGTTCGGCGACGTAGTCCATGTAGGTCAGCTTGTGGGGGTCGCGGAAGCGCTCCCAGTCGTCGACGTTGAACGGCGAGCCCTCACGGTGCCGGACGTACCACTGGTTGATCGGCGCACCGGGGTCGAGCTCGAAGGGCGCCGGGTCCCGGCGGAAGTGGTAGTGGAACTTCGCCGCGGTGACCTCGTAGGTGCTCGGCCTGCGCTTGACGTCGCCGAGCAGGCTCCAGGTCCGCGCGGGCGGACGCTGCCTCGTTGCCATGGTCAGTCCTCCCTTTCCAGGTACCAGACGACCTCGTCGTCGGTGAGCTTCATCCGGCCGGCGAAACCCGCCAGCGTGGGCTCCAGTTCGGAGAGCCGGAACGTCCGGCCGAGGGCGTCCTCGAGGCTCGCCCGGGTGACGCGGCAGCGCTGCGGAACACCGATGCGGATGTATCCGCCCTGGTCGTCCACGACGATGTCCTCGCCGGGGTTGTCGGTCTCGATCGCCGTGATCACGGCGTCCGCCAGGTTGGCGTCGAGCCCGCGGATCACCGGCCCGACCATCTTCACGTGCGTGTGGTCCATGAGTTGTGTTCCTCGCTATGCCTGGAACCGGTTGTGGTGTCGCCGGCCGTCCTGGGGAATGCCCACCTCGATCGCGTCGTCGGTGACCCGGACCGGGTACTCGTACAGCCGGCAGCCGGTCGGGTTGAGCCCCGCGCCGGTCCTCATGTCGAACTCCCACTTGTGGCCGCCGCACAGCAGGACGCCCGACTCCTCGTCCCACTCGCCGTCCGCCAGCAGGATCTCCTGGTGCGGGCACATGCCCTGGTACGCCTTGACCTCGCCCCCGGCCAGATGCACCAGCAGCACCTGCTCACCCGCGACCTCCGCGTCGAGGACGTCGCCCTCCCACAGGTCGTCGCGCGCCGCGGCGTTCAGCCACCGGATCCCGCCGGTCATGCGTACACGACTTCCAGGACGTCCAGCGGCGCGACGCCCGCGTCCACGACCGTCACCTCCGCGGGAAGGAACCGTCCCTGGTGGCGCACCCGCAGGGGGCGGTCCTGGAGCGGCACACGCCGGTCCACCGCGTGGTGGGCGATCTTCTCCGCGACTACCGTCATCGGGTCGGTGTCGTCGATGGGCACGAGCACCACGACGAAGTCGTTCTCGACGATGCCCTGCACGGGAAACAGAGCCATGGTCTGCCTTTCTCTCGATCCGCTCCCGGATTCCGGCAGCGCGGAACCCGGGAACGGGAACAACCTGGACGATTCGGTGTGATCGGTCGGTGGTGTCCGGCGGACCCACCGGAGCGGTCTAGGAGGCGGCGTGCCCGGCGGGCGCGCCCTCGAAGGCCCACGCGTAGCCGGTGGCGTCCTGGCCCATCTCCTGCGGGGACAGGCCCATGTAGGCCAGCGCCCCCTCCATCGTCGGCGGCTGGATCACACCGCCCAGGAAGCGGTCGACCACCCCCAGGTGCCCCTTGAAGCGGTCCGCGCTCTCCTCGAAGACCCACTTGCAGGGCTCGGAGCAGAACGTGTAGCGGCGGCCGTCCAGATCCAGCAGGAGCGGTGCGGGGCTGTCCAGGTGGCCGGCGGCCTGCCCGGCCGGGGTGCACACCGGCAGATGGCACATGTTGCACACCATCGGGAAGGTCTCCGGCAGGGTCAGCTCCGGCCGGCCCTTGCGGACGTTGTCGCCGATCACGTCCCAGTACCTGCCGAACGTGTCGTTCCAGCCGGGGTACTTCTCCTCCAGCCAGTCCCGCTCCTCGGGGGACACACCGGCGTCCGGGCTCCACCACACCGTCTGCCGCCAGTAGTACACACCGAGGTGGTAGGCGTGGTGCAGCCAGTTGAGCTCCTTGCGGAAGTCCTCGTCCCAGTACCACGGCTTCTCCAGGCCGAAGTCGCGGAACTGGTCCATGAACTGCTTGTTGATGAACTCGTCCATGAACTCCTTGAACGAGTGCGTCCGGTGCTCCAGCGGGGTGTAGTAGTCCATGGAAGGGCCGGTCAGCAGCGCGAAGACCTTCCAGGACCGCCAGAACATGTGGTCGACGAGCCGCTGCGCGACGTCCTTCCCGCCGTTGTCGATCAGCAGCTTGATGGTGGGCTCACCCTGCTGGGCGTGGCGCGCCTCGTCGGTCTGGATGGACGAGATCAGCGAACCGAAGTCGATGTCACCGACCTTCATCGCGTCGGCCGCCATGCCGAGGAACTGCAGGTTGGTGAACCCGGTCTCGAAGGTCAGGGTGAGCTGGATGGCCATCGAGACCGCGTCGTTGGCGGTGAACATGTCGTCGAACAGGCTCCGGGCCGCGATGGCGCCCCACTCGTTGGTGTGGAACGTCTTGTGGGCCCAGTCCAGCCGCGGCTCCTTGGCGAGCAACTGGTGCGGGAAGTACGTCTGGAGCTGGCCGTGGCGGGTCTCGTCCAGGCACCCGAAGGTGGCCATGTTGCGCCAGGCCGCGGCCCGGCCGAAGCGCCCCATCCGCGCCTCGCCGATGCCCGCCTGGTACTCGGCGACCGCGATCGCGCCGTAGTGCGCGGTGATCGCCGCCTTCCAGCCCGGATCCAGGTCGTCGAACAGCCGCGACCGGCCGACGACGTTGTTCACCGAGAACACCCCGGCGTCCTTGCCGACCTGGTTGTGGACGTACTCGGAGAAAGTGATCTTGTAGGGCTCGTCCCACGTCCACCAGGCTTCGGCCGGAACGCCGAAACTCCTGGAGAGGTCCTCAGGCCACGCCTGCTCCTCGTCGACGTAGGAGAGCTTCCAGTTCATGTCCCGGGTGAGGTCGTACCACTCGGAACGGGCAAGGCCCGGCATGGCTTCTCCCTTCCCAACTCCGCACCGGCGGCGTCGTCACCGCGCCGGCCGGCGCTCGGGCCCGGTGGCGGGCGGGATCCCGCCGCGGGCTGCCGTCCATGGCGGAGTCAGAGTGGTTGGGCCCGCGACGGGCCCGCTGAAGCCGTTCCTCCCTGCGGAACGCCGCTGAGCGACGGCCGCCTTCCGGGGTCCAATGGTGTACGGCGGCTTCTCTTTCCGGGGCGAGCGCAGTGAGGGGAGCCGGTCACCGTGCCCCGTTCGGTGCGGCGAGGACGGAGAAGGAGGAGTTCCCGCGGTGGATGACACCAACGACCTGGACTTCGGATCGGCAGTCGGCACTCCCGTCGAGCGGCCCGCGCCGGCGGCCGGGGGGCGGGCGGACGGCCCCGAGGGAAAGCTGCGGTCCGTCACGACCGCGCTGGAGCTGCTGGAGTGCTTCCGCGCGGCCCATGAGCTGGGGGTCTCGGACATCGCGCGGCGCCTGGGCGTGGCCAAGAGCACGGCCCACCGGCTGCTCACCACGTTGTGCCTCCACGGGCTCGTCGAGAAGAACCCGGAGACCGGACAGTACCGGCTGGGCCTGCAGTTGCTGGACCTCGGTCTGCTCGCGGCGGGCCGCTTCCGCCTCCGGCAGGCCGCGCTGCCGCTGCTGGAGGAGCTGCGGCAGCGCACCGGCTGCACCATCCACCTGTCGGTGCCCGAGGGCGCGGACGTCCTGTTCGTGGAGCGTCTGCAGTCGATGAACGGAATGCACCTGCTGGCCGACGTCCAGCGGCGACTGCCCGTCCACTGCACCAGCGCCGGCAAGGTGATGGCCGCGTTCGACACGGGGCTGGCCGCGCTTCGGCGGGATGTCGGCTTCCCCACCATGACCTCGTCGACGATCCGCACCGCCGCCGCCTGGGACCGGACGCTCGCCGAGACGCGCCGGTACGGATTCGCGGTCAGCCGGGACGAGATGACCAGCGGGCTGACGTCGGTGGCCGCACCGCTGCGCGACCACGACGGACGCGCGCGGGCGGCCATCTCCATCGTGGGGCCCACCCGCGAGATGGAAGGCGTGGTGGACAACTGCGTGCGGATGGTCACGCAGGCGGCACGCAAGGTCGGCCGCAGCCTCTGCCTGTGACGTCCCTTCCGTCAGCCGGGCGGCGTCGGCCCGCGCGTCACCCCCGGCCGCGGCGCAGGGTCTCCGACGGCGACTCACCGAACTTGCGCCGGTACGCGGTGGAGAAGCGCCCCAGATGCGAGAAGCCCCAGCGATGGGCGGTCCCGGAGACGGACGTGCACGGTGCCGCGTCGATCAGGTCCGCCCGCACCCGCTGCAACCGGACGTCCCGCAGATATCCGGTGGGCGTCGTGCCGACGTAGCGCTGGAAGCCCTCCTGCAGCGTCCGCGCGCTGACTCCGGTGACCCGGGCGATATCCGCCAGTGACCACGGCCGTTCGGGCTGCTCCTCGATGAGGTCGATCGCACGCTTCACGGTGCGCGGCCGGGCCGACTCATTTCCTTTGTGCAGGAGTTCCGAATAATTGTGCGGTTGCCCGACCAGAAGGCCCATCAGGACGAGTTCCTCGATCCGGCTGCGCAGAAGTGGCTCCTGCTCGCCCGCCGGGTCGCGTTCGAGTTCCGACCGCAGCAGGCCGACACAGTTCACCCAGGTGCGCAACGCGGGCCTGCGCAGATCCATGGAGAAGTCGAAACGCAGCGGTTCTATGATCTCCCGGCCCAGCAGCCCTTCGCACTGATATTCAAGCGCGGAACGCTCGATACGCAGGAAGAACATCGTGTAGTCCGGGCTGAGGGTGATGACGCCGCGGTCGTCGGCCCGGTACGCGAGACCCAGACCGGGCTCCGACTCGGCGGCTTCGCTTTTCCCGCGTATCCCGTCGGCCCGGCCGGTGAGGGGCAGGGTGAAGAAGTACCGCGCATCGGTCGTCGGCGCCTCGAGGCGGATCTTTGATTCATAGCGCAGATATGCGAGGGTGACACCGCCGAGCGCGGCGGCATTGAGGCGGGCCTCCCGGGACACCCGGCCCAGGGCGTCCACCCGGTGAGGTACGAGGACCCGGCCGCCCACCTCGCGGATCAGGTCGAGATCGCCGGTGCGGAACTGCTCATGGTCGGCAAGCGGCACCTCGAACATCGATTATCGCCCTTCTTGCTTTTCACCACCGAGCATCTCCGTAGCTTTTACCCGCCATGCCGGTCCGGCGCAAGACATCCCGACTCATCGAAAATTTCCCGGTAAGCGATGCTCACCCAGGGTGATCACGCCCGGGTGAGCGTGGACCCGGCCGCGGGCCGCCCCGTCTCCCGCGTGATCCGGCCTGCCACCGCGGAGAGCGGATTGTCGCCGCATGGCGCAGTCCATAACGTCCGCAGTCCGGGTGATGGACATCACCGTACGGCAGAGCTGATGAATGGTGGCGTGACCGATGCAGAACGGGACCGCGGCAACGCTTGATCGCACCACCGACGATGGCCGGCTGAAGTCGCTTTCGACCGCGCTCGAACTGCTCGACTGCTTCCGGGAAGCCCGCGAATGCGGCGTCTCGGATCTGGCGCGGCGTCTTGGCGTGGCGAAGAGCACGGTGCACCGGTTGCTGACGACTCTGTGCGACAGCGGACTGGTCGAGAAGAATCCCGAAACAGGGCGATACCGGCTCGGGCTCCATCTTCTGGAACTCGGCCATCTGGCGGCGAGCAGGCTTCCGCTCCGTCAGTCCGCTCTCCCCCTGCTCCAGGACCTGCGCGAACGTACCGGCTGCACGGTCCACCTGGCCGTGCCGGAGGGAGCGGACGTCCTCTACGTGGAGCGGCTCCACTCCCTCCACAGCGTCCGGCTGTTCACCGACGCGAAGCGGCGGCTGCCCGCGCACTGGGCGAGTGCCGGAAAGGCGATAGCCGCGTTCGACCCCGACTTCTCCCGGCTTCGCCACGCCGCCGGGTTTCCCGCCCCGAACCCGGCGACGATCAGCACGCCCGAGGCGTGGGATCGCGCGCTGGAGGAGACCCGCCGGCGTGGCTTCGCGGTCAGCCGGGACGAGGGGACCGTCGGGCTGACGTCGGTGGCCGCGCCGGTCAAGGATCATGCCGGGCGCGCCCGTGCGGCGATCACCATCGACGGCCCGAGCCGGGACCTGGCGCACCGCCTCGAAGGCCACGCCCGGCTCGCCGTCCTGGCGGCGAACACCCTGGCGCACCGCCTGTGCCTGTGACGGGGCCGGGCCCCCGCCGCGCGGTTCGCCCGGCCCCCGTCTCAGTACCACCGCGGCGGCTCGTGGGGATGGGTCTGCGGGATGCCGCCCCACAGGTCGGCGGGGTGCGCGGGGGAGGGGCCCGGAGCCTCCCCCGGCGTTCCGTACGGCAGGTCCAGGGCGGGCTGCCAGGCGAACTCCGGTGCCTCCGCGGGGGATCCCGCCGGGGCCGCGGGCGACTCGGTGGCCACCGGAGCCCGCAGGCTGCCGTACCGCTCCATGCGCTGCCAGCGCAGCCGCGATCCCGCCACGGCGGTGAACACCGACTGGACGACCACCAGATACATCAACTGCCGGTAGACGAACTGCTGGAGCGGCAGGCTCCACAGCGGCCCAGGCCTCTCACCGTCCAGCCGGAACGCGTACAGGCCCATCCCGAGCTGCAGGGCCAGGAAGCCCAGCCAGAGCCCCACGATCCGGACCGGGTCGAGGAAGACCAGCCCGTACAGGGCGAAGATGTCCACGACGGGGGCCAGCAGCGGCAGCAGCACCTGGAAGAGCAGCAGGTAGACCAGGCCGCGGCGGCCGAGCTTGCCCGCCGCGCCGCGCTGGACCAGCGCGCCGCGGTGCTTCCACATCGCCTGGAGCGTGCCGTAGCACCAGCGATAACGCTGCCGCCACAGCGCGTTGAGGGAGGCCGGCGCCTCCGTCCAGGCCCGCGCGCCCTCCTCGTACACCACACGCCAGCCGGCGCGGCACAGCGCCATGGTCAGGTCGGTGTCCTCGGCGAGGGTCACGTCGCTGACGCCGTCGAGGGCCAGCAGCGCGCGGCGGCGGAACGCGCCGACCGCGCCGGGCACCGTCGGCATGCACTCGGCCAGGTCGAACAGCCGCCGGTCCAGGTTGAAGCCGACCACGTACTCGATGTGCTGCCAGCGGCCCAGGAGGCCACCCCGGTTGACGACCTTGGCGTTGCCCGAGACGGCCCCGACGCGCGGGTCCGCGAAGGGCTGCACGATGGTGCGGACGGTGTCCGGCTCGAAGACCGTGTCGCCGTCGACCATCACCACCAGTTCGCAGGAGGCCGCCGCCAGGCCGGTGTTGAGCGCGGCGGGCTTCCCGGCGTTCTGCTGCCTGATCACCCGCACCGGCAGGCCCAGCGACTCCACCAGATCCGCGGTGCCGTCGGTGGAACCGTCGTCCACCACGATGACCTCCACGGGGTGGTCCGAGGCGAGCAGCGAACGCACGGCGGCCTCGATGCCCGCGCTCTCGTTGTAGGCCGGGACGATGACGCTGACCGGCTCGGTGACCGGCGGCCCCCACTGCGGGCGCCGGCTTCGGGCGCGCCGGTGCCGGCGGGCGGCGACCAGCACCACGAGCGCCCGCAGCACGCTGATCACCCCGGCCGCGTACATCAGCGCGCCCAGCAGCCACACCACCCGGTCCCCGCCCCGCAGCAGCCAGATCAGGGCGAGGCCCTGCAGATGGTCGCCCGTGGAGGCGGGCCGGACCGGATCGGTCATGCCGACCGCGTCGCCGACCGTGGTGAACCGGAAGCCGAGCGCCTTCGCCCGCGGCAGCAGGGTGCCGAGGGCGGCGACGGTCTGCGCGCGGTCACCACCCGCGTCGTGCATCAGCAGGATCTGCCCGGCGCCGCCGCGCGGCAGGGCGTTGGCGACGATGCGGTCGACGCCGGGGCGCTGCCAGTCCTCCGCGTCCCGCGTGGCCAGGACCGTGACATAGCCGCCGTGGGCGGCCTGCCGCAGTGCGGCCCACTCCGAGTCGTCCAGCGCGTCGTTCTGCGACGAGTACGGCGGGCGCAGCAGTGCGGTGGTGACCCCGGCGGCACCGGCCACCGCCAGCTGCGTCTCGCGCAGCTCCAGGGAACGCTGCCAGGGAGCGAGCTTGCCAAGATCGGGGTGGGTGAACGTGTGGATGCCGACCTGGTCGCCGTCCGCGACGATCCGGCGCACCAGCTCCGGATGGGCGACCACCTGGGTGCCGACCAGGAAGAACGTGGCGTGTACCCGGTTGCGGCGCAGCACGTCCAGGATGCGCGGGGTCCACACCGGGTCCGGGCCGTCGTCGAAGGTCAGCGCGATGGTGTGCGGTCTCGCCCCGGCGGTGCGCGGGGCGGTGTCGGCGTTCGCGATCACCGGCCCGCCGTGGGCCACCTGCGTGGGGACCGCGTCGGCCGGGCCCGGCGGGCCGGCCACGTCGTCCGACGCCACGCCGAACATGTGGTGGGTGTAGCCCTGCAGGAGCAGGGCCACCGACAGGGTCACCGCAAGCGCGCTCAACAGCAGCCAGTGGGTGCGCGGAGTGATCTCACGGACCCGGCGGTGGGAGACTCTGGTCTGGTGGGGCTTGGTCACGTAAGGGGCCTCGGGGCTACTTCAGGGGCTTGTGGGACATGCCGGGCGGCTGTCTGGTGGGTGTGGCGGTGGGCGAGGGGGCGGCGGTCGCGGTGCCGGCCGACGCCACCGGCGCGAGGGTCGCGGTGGGCCGGGCGGACGGCCGGGCGGCCGCGGCGGGGCGCGGGCTCGCCACCGGACGGGACGCCGCGTCGGAGACGTCCGGTGAGGGCTCCGGCGCGTGGGTGCGCGGGTCCTGACCGCTCGGCGGTGGGACGAACGGGGAGGTCACCGCGGGCCCGCCCAGCAGGGTGCCGACCAGCAGCACGACGTAGCCACCGGCCGGGATCAGCAGCAGCCGGGCGGTCCGCCGCACCCTGCGCTGGCGCCGTCCCGAGGCGTCGACGAAGACCGGTGCGAGGGCCTGTCCGTCCGCGGTGCCCGGGACCGGCGCCTCCGGCCCGAGCGGCTCACCGGCCGGCGGCGCGGTGAACGGGTCCGTCCCGGGCGGGTGCCCGACCGGGGCCGCGGTGGCGGGCTGGTCCGGCCAGGCCGCGAGCCCGGCCGGGTCCCAGGGCATCGTGACGGTGCCGGTGGCCGTCCCGCCCCCGTCGTATCCGTATGCCGGGACATGGGCGTAGGTGTCCCCGTATCCGTATCCGTACCCGTATCCGTATCCGTGTCCTTCGCCGTGGGTTCCCTCGGCGTAGGCGTGTGGGTCCTCGTCGGTCCACTGCACGAGTTGCGCTCCCCTGTTCCGACCCGCCCGTTCGGCAGGCCACCAGGAGAGCGCCGGATCCCTCCGGGGCGTTACACCTCGGCCCACGGGCACGGCGGTTCCCGGTGTGCGGCAGGATGGTCCCCGTGCGCGAGGCGAGGATCAGCCCGAGGAGCGGCGAACGACAGCGGGACGACGCCCTCACGGCTGCCGTGCATGCCGCGCAGGCCGGTGACGAGGAGGCCTTCCGCCGTGTCTACCGGGCGCTCCACCCGATGCTGCTGCGCTATGTGTGGACGCTGGTGGGCGGCACCGACGCGGAGGACGTCATGTCGGAGGCGTGGCTGCACATCGCCCGGGACCTGCTCACCTTCCGGGGCAACGGGGAAGCCTTCCGCGGCTGGGCCGCCAAGGTGGCCCGCAACCGGGCGCTCGACCATCTCAGACGCGCCGGCCGCCGACCCGTGATCGCGGGCGACGAGAGCGACCTGCGGGATCTGCCGTCGGCCTCCGACACGGTGGGCCAGGCCCTCGAATCGCTCGCCACCCGGCGCGCCGTGGCGCTGATCGCGACCCTGCCGCAGGACCAGGCCGAGGCGGTGCTGCTGCGGGTGGTGCTGGGGCTGGACGCCGGACAGGCCGGACGCGTCCTGGGCAAGCGCCCCGGGGCGGTGCGGGTCTGTGCGCACCGCGGTCTGCGCAGGCTGGCCGAGTTGCTCCGGGCCGGCCGGTCACCGCAGCCGGTCGCCGGCCGGGCGGCGGCGATGATGGAGGACACGGCATGAAGGACGAGCAGCTCGACGGGCGTGATGGCCGCATGGCCGGGCGGTTCCCGTACCACGCGCCGGACACCGCCGGCGACGGTGAACTCGGTTCGCTGTCGGAGCTGTTGCGGGCCGCCGCCGCTCCGCCGGACGTCGTCGGCGACCCGCCGCCGAGCGCGGGGGAGGAGGCCGCGGTGGCGGCGTACCGCAGCGCGCTGGGCGGCACCCCGGCGCGACGCAGGCGGTGGACGCCGCGCGCGCTGCGAGCCGGCATCGCCGCGATGGCGGCGGCGCTGGCGTTCGCCGGTGTCGCGGTGGCCGCTCAGGCCGGCGTGCTCCACCTGCCGTTCGGCGCCGGACGGCCCGCAAGCCCGCATTCGCCGATCCCGGTCTCCGTCTCGGCCCGGCCGTCGGCCACCCCGCTGCCCGGTGCGCCGACCGCCGCCGGCCGGCCGTCCTCGCCGGGCGCGGCGACGCAGGTCAGCGGTGTGCCGTTGCCATCCGGCGCGGTGACCGGCGCGCCGGGCTCGCTGCGCGGGCTCTGCGCCGCCTACCGCGCGGCGCAGGAGACGCACGGCGGGCGGCTTCCCGCCCGCAGCATGCGCGAACTGGCCCGGGCGGCGGGAAGCGAGGCGGCGGTCGCCCGTTACTGCGCCCAGCTGCTCGCATCAGCCGGCACGGAGACCACCCACGGCGGCGCGGTGAGCGGGAAGGCACCGGCCGCTTCCGCCGCCGCGACCCAGAAGACCAAGTGAGCCGCGCCAGCAGCCGCTGACATCGGAGTCGGCTGACACACCATCAGGTTTCCGGCCGTCGGCCCATGCGAGCGGCAGGGCAGCCCTGTTCACCCCCGCGTCATCGCCTCGACCTCTGACACACCATCCCCCTGGCGCACCGCTGCGGCTACTGTGACGGGCACCCCTTTTCCGGGCGGCGGACCGGCGTGCATCGCCCGCGTTCGCGCCCATGACCTAGGAGTGAAGATGTCCGTACGCCGATGGCGCGCGCTCATCACCGCCTGTGCCCTGGCCGGAGGGATCGCGCTCACCCCCGCCGCCCCCGCCTCGGCCGCCACCCCCACGACCCTGTCCGTGTTCTCCTGGAACATCGATCTGGCCACCGCCGCGGTCGACTACGCCGAGAAGGAGAACGCCTCGGGCCGCACCCCGGTCATCGAGTCGATCATTCGCCGGCACAACGCGGACGCGGTGATCCTGGACGAGGACTTCAACGACACCTCGAACGCGAAGATACCCACGGACCTGGCCGACCTGTACCCGTACCACACCCCGGTGCTGGGCCTGGTGTGTTCCGGCGGCGGCTGGAACAGCGTGAGCGGGGACTGCTCAAGCGCCCCCTGGGTCATCAACGGCGGCACCCAGATCCTGTCGAAGTACCCGATCCAGGCCCAGTACGCGTACGTCTACGCGAACTCCACCTCGTGGGACACGGACGCCAACAAGGGCGTGGTGCTCGCGAACCTGGACGTCAACGGCACCTCGGTGTGGGTGGCCGGCACGCACCTGCAGGCCGACCAGTCCGGCACGTCGACCGACACCACCCAGTCGATCCGGCTCAAGCAGCTGGGCGAGGCGCGCACGTTCATCAACGGCGTCGTCGGCTCCAGCGGTCCGGTCCTCTTCGGCGGCGACCTCAACGTCGAGTACTACGGCGGGGCCTCCCGCGGCGACCACCCCAACGCCCAGTCGGCGCTCGGCGCCTTTCTCGGCACCCCGGCCACCACGCCCGGTGAGACCCTGACCAGCATGGACTGCCCGGTGTCGTCCTGGTGCCAGTACATGGCGGGCGTCGAGTCGTTCCCGACGAACTACGCGGACGACCTGGACTACCTCGGCTACCTGAACGACGCGGGGCGGCCGGTGCCGAGCGCGGAGTCCGACGTGCAGATCCTGTTCGACCCGCAGAGCGGGTGGGCCTCCGGGGAGTTGGACACCAACGCGCCCAGCGACCACTACCCGGTCGAGGCCACGTACACCTTCGGCTGAGCCCTTCGCCGCGCGGCGGGAGGACCCCTGGACGGGCGGTTCTCAGGCAGCCGCCGCCCGGGCCCGTCGGCGAAAGTCCGTTGACGGGCCCGGGCGGGTGGAGCATCGTGACGCGATATGCGTCAACGTGACATCTGGGACGTCCAGGCCGCCCGGAGCTATGACACGCCTGGGACCGGCATGTTCGCCCCGGAGGTGCTGGGGCCGACCGTGGACCGCCTCGCGGAACTCGCCTGCGGCGGGCGGGCGTTGGAGTTCGCGATCGGGACCGGGCGGGTGGCGGTGCCGCTCGCGGAACGCGGAGTCCCGGTCAGCGGCGTCGAACTGTCACAGCCCATGCTCGACCGGCTGCGGACCAAGGCGGACGACGCGGCCATTCCCGTCGTCCTCGGCGACATGGCCACCGCACGGGTACCGGGCGAGTTCCAGCTCGTCTACCTCGTCTACAACACCATCGCCAACCTGCTCACGCAGGCCGAGCAGGTCGCCTGCTTCCGCAACGCCGCACGCCACCTCGCGCCGGGCGGCCGGTTCGTCGTGGAGCTGTGGGTGCCCGAACTCCGCAAGCTGCCGCCGGGCCAGCCGGCCGTGGTCGTCGAGTCGGCGGCCGGCTACATCGGGCTCGACACCTACGACGTGCTGCGCCAGCGCGTCGTCTCCCACCACTTCAGGTTCGACCCGGAAGCCGGTCGCGAGGCGCGGGTGTTCCGCACCCCGCACCGGTACATCTGGCCGGCCGAGCTGGACCTGATGGCCGAACTGGTCGGAATGGCACTCGAGTCGAGGCACGCCGACTGGACGGGCGGCGAGTTCACCGCCGAGTCGCGTTCCCACGTCTCCGTCTACCGGCTGACCGGCCCACACTGACCCAGCCACCCGTGTCCCCCGGCCGGGCGGCACCCGGCCGGGGGACACGAGCCGTGCTCAGCGGGCGGTGACGGTGACGGTGACAGGCCTGGAAACGGTCCTGACGACCTCGGTGCGCAACTGCTGCCTGCCCCTGGCGTACAGCTTCACGCCGAACCTGTACGTGCCGTTCCTGGTCAGCGTGGTGGTGTTGCGCAGGGTCTTCCACTTCGTACCGACCCTCTGCTGCAACATGACCTTCGTACCGGCCATGAAGCCCCTGGTCCTGCCGGAGAGGGTGACGGCCCTGCCGGACCGCACCGTCGTCGGGGCCGCGACGAGCGTGATGTACCGGCTGGGCGGCGGCTTGGCCGGTGTGCGGGCGGTCACGGCGGTGTGTGCGGTGGGCGCCGCGACGGCGACACCCGCCCCGCCCGATGCCAGCAGGGCCGCGCCCGCGGTGGCCACCAGGGCGTTGCGTGCCAGGCACCGGCGCCGGGAAGTGGTTCGGGGGTCCATGGACGACCTCCAGGTTGTGGGCGTTTCGGTCACATTCGTCACGCTAGCGGTGACGGCGGCGGACCGCAGATGTTGCGGCCGTGGTGGCCGCGTGGTACCCGGGCGGCCGGTCAGGAGGTCCCGCGGCGCCGACCCGACGGGACGGCGAGCAGCGCCAGACCCGCGGCGAGCACGCCCAGCCCGCACCACGAGACGACCGGCAGGCGTTCCCCGAGGAGGACGACCGCCAGCATCGCCGCGACCGCGGGCTCCGCCAGCGTCAGCACCGTGGCCACCTGGGCGGTGGTGTGCCGCAGGCCGTATCCGAAGAGGCGGTAGGCCAGGAACGTGGTGACGACGGCCAGGTGCACCGCCACCGCCGCACCCCGAACGCTGACCAGCCACCGCGTCTCGCCGCTCAGCAGGACGGGCAGGACCAGCACCGCGCCCGCACCGAACATCGTGCCCATCACCGCGCCGGACGGATGCCCTCCCGCGATGAGCCTGCCGCCGATGAGCGAGTAGACGGCGTAGGACAGTCCGGCGGCGGCCGCCAGGACCACGCCGGTGACGTCCACCGGATTCCCGCCACCCGCCAGCCGCGGGCCCAGGACGAGCACGGCACAGCCCAGGACCGCCGTGAGAGTGGCACCGGCCCAGCGCGCGGTCGGCCTGGCCTGCCCGGTGAGCCAGGCCAGCAACCCGGCGAAGACCGGGGCCCCGCCCAGCGCGATCACGGTGGCCACCGCCACCCCCGTGCGCGCGACGGCCGGGTAGAAACCCAACGGGTAGCCGACCACCGCCACGGCGCCGCAGGCCAGCAGCCATCGCTCGCCCCGCCCGCACTTCGCGGGGAGCGAACGCGCGCCCGGGGTGGACAGGAACAGCAGCAGGCCGCCGAGGGTCAGGCCGGCGGAGCCGATGGCCACCGCCGGTGTACCGGCCGGAGCGAAGGAACTCGCCGTCCCCGTGGTACCCCACAGGATCGCGGAGGCGAGGATGGGAACGGAGCCGCCGATGCGGCCTGAACGGGGCCGGAGGGCGGACGCCGGGCGCGGGCGCGCCGGCAGGGAGGTGTGGTTCGGCACAGGTCGTGAACTTCCGTCGTCGAATACCGGAGAGGGGGCTTGGATTCGAAACGGGCGCAGCGCGCGGCCCCCGGACACCGGGCGGGCCGGTCGGGGACGAGGATCAAGCCGTCAGCGGGTGCGCCCGGTCAGGCGCACAGCGGCGGCAGAACGGCGTGCCAGTAGGAGTTCACGCGCCGATCATACCCGCTGGTGAGAAGCCGCCCACCCGGCGCGGCCCCCCGCGGCGGGGCGTGACAATGGGGCCATGCGCAAAGTGACGTGGGCGGCGGTGGCAGGAGCGACGGCGGTGATGCTCGCGCTGGCGGGCTGCGCCGGCGGAGGGCCCGCGGAGCCCCCGTCGGTCTCGGCGTCCCTCAGCGCCCGGGCGAGCACCGGCACCGGCACCACCACCGGCCTGCCCCGCCCCGCACACATCGTGGTCGTGGTGGAGGAGAACCACGCCCGCGAGGAGATCCTCGGCAGCCCCGACGCCCCGTACCTGACCGCGCTCGCCCGCCAGGGCGCGTCCTTCAGCGCCTCCTACGCCGTGGCGCACCCCAGCGAGCCCAACTACCTGGCGCTGTTCAGCGGTTCCCTGCAGGGGCTCGCGGACGACAGCTGCCCGCACAGCCACTCCGGGCCCACTCTCGCCTCCGAACTGCTCGCCGCCGGCCATGACTTCGCCGGCTACGCCGAATCCATGCCGTACCCCGGCTACACCGGCTGCGCCCACGGCGACTACGTGCGCCGCCACGCCCCGTGGACCGACTTCCCGGACCTGCCCGCGTCGGTCACCCGGACCTGGCAGCAGTGGCCGGGCGACTACAACCGCCTGCCGACCGTCTCCTTCGTCGTTCCCAACCTCCGGCACGACATGCACGACGGAAGCGTGCGCGAGGGGGACGACTGGCTGCGCGGCAACCTCTCCCGCTACGCCGACTGGGCCCGGACCCACAACAGCCTGCTCATCGTGACCTGGGACGAGGACGACGGCACCGCGAACAACCGCATCCCGACCCTCATCACGGGAGCTCGGGTGCGCCCGGGCCGCTACGGCGAACTCGTCGACCACTACCGGCTGTTGCGCACCCTGGAGGCGATGTACGGCCTGCCCGCCCTCGGCACGAGCGCGCAGCGCACCCCCATCACGGACGTCTGGCAGCCCTGAGCCAGGCCGCCGGTGGAACGGGGTCGCGGTGCTCCGGCGACGGAGGTGTCCCGCGGCCGGCGGTGGAGCAGAACTCCGCCCGGTCGGCCGCGCCGGTGAGAGCGGGCTGGTCCACCCAGTCGCCGTTGACGTCGAAGGACATCGTGTGGCGGCCGTCCCGGGTGCCGGCCACCCAGCTCAGCGACCCGTCGATGGTGCCGCCGTGTCCGTAGACGGTCACGCCGCACGGCAGGGTGGCGATGATGAGGCCGAGCCCGTAGCGGTACGAGCCGTGCCCGGGAAAGACGTCCGACCCGGGCACCGGTGTGAGCATCTGCCGCAGCAGCCGGGGCGGCAGCAGGCGGCCTCGCAGGAGTGCCGAGTCGAACCGCTGCAGATCCCCGACCGTGGAGACCATGTCACCGGCGGAACCGGCCCAGGAGGGATTGAACCGGGTGACGTCGGTGATCCGCCCCTCCCTGAGGGTGTATCCGTGCATGAACGGCGGAGGCAGGTCCGGTGACGTGCCGGGGGAGTACGTCTCGCGCAGCCCGAGCGGGTGCTCGATCCGCCGGGCGATCTCGGCCGCGTAGGAATGGCCGGTCACCCGCTTGATGACCATGCCGAGCAGGATGTAGTTGGTGTTCGAGTACTTCCAGGACGTTCCCGGTGGGAACACCGGTGGATGGCTGACCGCCCACTCGACCAGCCGGCGCGGCGTGAAGGTCAGAAACGGCTGCCGCTCGTGCAGTTGCTCGGCTTCCTGATCGACGTAGTCGTACAGACCGCTGGTGTGGTTCAGCAGCATCCGCACGGTGATCGCGTGGCCGTCGTTGCCGTTCCGGTCGAGGAGTCCCGGAAGCAGGTCGTCCACGGTGTCGGTGAGCCGGAGGCGGTGTTCGGCCACCAGTTGCAGCGTCACGGTGGCGACGAACGTCTTGGTGATGCTGCCGATCCGGACGTGGGCGCCGGCGCGGGGACGCCGCCGCGTGACCAGGTCGGCGACGCCCTCGGGGATGTCGTACCGGCGGCCCGCCCGCCGGGCCTCGGCGATCGAGCCGGGGAACGCGCCGGGTGCGCGGTAGGCGAGGTCGAAGACGGCGCGCAGCGCCGACGCGGAGGACCGGGGCGTGGCACGCGGGTGCGCCGGCGCCCCCGGAGCGGCGGCCGCGACCAGGCCGGCTCCCAGCAGCACCACCGGCAACGACACAACGGCCAGACGACGCGCGGCCGCTCGCCATCCACCACAGCGCATGGGAACTCCTCCGGGGGCCGGGCCCGGAGGTCCGGCCGGCGGCGCGGAACGGCCCAGGCACAGCCCGCGTCACCGGCCGTGGACCTCCGGGGGACGCCGCCGCACGGCACGACCTGGGCCACACGGCACGCGTCCACATCTACCGCATGTCCGGCGGCGCACGGCCTCAGCCGGCCGGATGGCCTGCGCAGATGACTCCGGCAGGGTGACATCGCGGGCCCGGACCGGCGCCGCGGCCGGGTCAGACGGAGCGGTGGTACTGGTCGGGGACGTGGATGTCGTCGCCGAAGCGGCGGGCGGCGTGGCGGGCCCAGGAGGGGTTGCGCAGCAGTTCGCGGGCGAGGAGGACGGCGTCGGCCTCGCCGTCGGCGAGGATCTTCTCGGCCTGGTCGGGGTCGGTGATCAGGCCGACGGCGGCGACGGGCATCTTGGTCTCGTTCCTGACGCGGGCGGCGAAGGGGACCTGGTAGCCGGGGCCGACGGGGATCGTGACGTGGGGTGCGTTGCCGCCGGTGGAGACGTCCATCAGGTCGATGCCGTGGTCCAGCAGGAGGGGTGCGAGGGCGACGGTGTCGTCGGCGGTCCAGCCCTGGCGGTCGTCGTCGGCGTTCTCGGTGAGCCAGTCGGTGGCCGAGATGCGGAAGAACAGCGGGAGTTCCTCGGGCCACACGGTGCGCACCGCGTCGCAGACCTCCAGGGCGAAGCGGATCCGGTTCTCGAAGCTGCCGCCGTATTCGTCGGTGCGGTGGTTGGTGTGGGGGGAGAGGAACTGGTTGATGAGGTAGCCGTGGGCGCCGTGGATCTCGGCGACCTCGAAGCCGGCGTCCAGGGCGCGGCGGGCGGCGTCGGCGAACTGCCGGACGATCCCGGCTATCTCGTCACGGGTGAGCTCGTGCGGGGCGGGGCGGTCGTCGTCGAACGGCAGCGGGCTGGGCGCCACCGGCAGCCACCCGTACTGCTCGTCCGGCGCGATGGGGCCGCCGCCGACCCAGGTCCGCTCGGTGGAGGCCTTGCGGCCGGCGTGCGCGAGCTGGATGCCGGGGACGGTCCGCTGGCTCTTGAGGAAGCCGGTGATGCGGCGGAACGCCTCGACCTGCCGGTCGTTCCAGATGCCGAGGTCGTAGGGGCTGATGCGGCCCTCCGGGCTGACGGCGGTGGCCTCGGTGATGATCAGGGCGGTGCCGCCGGTGGCGCGGGCCGCCAGGTGCGCGAAGTGCCAGTCGTTGGGCGCGCCGGTGTCGGGTCCCTCGGGAACCGCGGAGTACTGGCACATGGGGGCCATCCACACCCGGTGCGGAATGGTCAGCGATCGCAGGGTATATGGCTGGAACAGGGCGCTCACGCCGCTCTCCTCGGAGGTCGGACTCGCACCGGCGGACCCCGGCTGCCCTTCTACGATAAGTGCCGTAGTACGTCAGCTGTCAAACTACGAGGATCCTCGTACGATGGGGAGATGCCCTCCGCATCGAGCACCGCCGCCACGGGCCGGGCCCTGAGCCACCCGGCGAGAGACGAGATCCGTCTCGCGTCCGTGTTGCACGCGCTCGCGGACCCCGTGCGCCTGTGCGTGGTCCGGACGCTGGCCGCCGCCGCCACCGAACTGGCCTGCTGCGACATCGAACTGGACGTGAGCAAGTCCACCTCCACCCACCACTTCCGGGTGCTGCGCGAGGCCGGGGTGATCGCCCAGTGCTACCGCGGAACGGCCAAGATGAACGCCCTGCGCCGCGACGACCTAGAGGCCCTCTTCCCCGGTCTGCTCCGCTGCGTGCTGGCCGCGGCCGAGCGGGAGGGCCACCGGGTCGGGGACGAGTGACAGCCGCGCCGCCGCCGCGGGCCCGCGGCGGTGGTTGAACAGCAGGTTGAGGGCGATCGCGGTCACGCATCCCGCGCTGATCCCGCTGTCCATCACGGTCTGGAACCACGCGGGGAACCTCGCGTACACCTCCGGCACGCCCACCGGCAGCAGTCCGACCGCCAGCGACACCGCCACCACCGTCGCGTTGTGGTTCCCCTCGAACTCCACGCCCGCCAGCGTCCGCAGCCCGCTCGCCGCCACCGTGCCGAACATCGCCAGCCCGGCGCCGCCGAGCACCGGCGCCGGCACCGCGGCCACCACCGCCCCCAGCTTCGGCAGCAGCCCGAGCAGCACCAGCATCCCGCCGCCCGCCGCCACCACCCACCGGCTGCGCACCCGCGTCATGCCCACCAGGCCGACGTTCTGCGCGAACGCGGTATAGGGGAAGGTGTTGAAGACACCGCCCGCCGCCGTGGCCAGGCCGTCGGCGCGCAGCGCGTCCGCCAGCCCGCGCCGGTTTGCCGGCCGCCCGGTCAGCTCGCCCACCGCGATCACGTCACCGGTCGTCTCGACCATGGTGACCAGCGCCACGACCAGCATGGTGGCGATCGCCGCGACGTGGAAGGACGGCACCCCGAAGTGGAACGGAGTGCTCACCCCGATCCACCCGGCGCCGCCCACCGCGCGGAAGTCGGCGAAGCCGAGCGGCACCGCCGCCGCGGTGCCCACGACGATCCCCGCCAGCACCGCGATCCGCCCGAGGAACCCCGGCGCGAACCGCTGCACCGCCAGCACCACGAGCAGCGTCCCCGCCGCGAGCGCCAGGTCGCGCGGGGCCCCGGAGCCCGGCGCGCCGGCGCCGCCCGCGGCCCACTGGCCGGCCACCGGCAGCAGCGACAGGCCGATCACCAGGATCACCGTGCCGGTCACCAGCGGCGGGAAGAAACGCAGCAGCCGCCCGAAGACCGGCGCCAGCAGCACCATCAGCACCCCCGCGCTGATCACCGCCCCGTACACGGCGGGCAGCCCGCCGCCCCGGGTGCCGATCAGCACCATCGGCGTGACCGCCGCGAACGTGCAGCCCTGCATCAGCGGCAGCCGCGCCCCGAACCGCCACACCCCCACGCACTGCAGGATCGTCGCCAGCCCGCACAGCAGCAGATCGGCGTTGACCAGGTACGCCAGGTCGCTCGCCGGCATCCGCAGCGCGCCGCCGACCACCAGCGGCACGGCGACCGCGCCCGCGTACATGGCCAGGACGTGCTGCAGGCCGAAGGCGGCCAACGCCCCGGCGGGGGGCACCTCGTCGACCGGGTGGACCGCACGGGACGCCGTCTTTGCTGCGGTTGGTGCGGTTGGGGACATGGGCGCTCCTCGGCGGGTCGGTGGCGCGCTGATGGCTCAACGACCGTAGAGGGCTGCGGCGCGTCGCCGATGTCGCCGCTGTTGCGACGGTGTGTCAGGCGGCGTGGTCCGCGCGCCCGCGCCGCCCCCGGTGTGAACCGCCGCCCGCCGCCCGGTCAGACGGCGGAGCCGGCCTCCTGCGGCGGTGTCTCCTGCGGCGGTGCGTCGGACGGCGGGACGCCCGACTCCCAGTCGAGCCCGTACCGCTGGAACAACTCGCCCCGCAGCGTGCCCAGCGGCATCGGCGCCCCCGGCAGCAGCAGCGCCACCACCGCGCCCATCAGCAGGGCGCGCAGCACCCGGTAGTCCTCGGCGGGTTGCCCGGAACCGTAGCGCTTGACGGTGTCCTCCAGCAGCGCGGCCAGCCTCTGCTGCTCGGGGCACTGG
>JBEHXI010000082.1:0-27460 GCA_048498775.1 Actinomycetota bacterium
GGCGAACACCGCCCGTGCGTACTCCTCCGTCTGTAACAGCCCCGGAACGGCCTGGGTGGCGTACGCATGCAACTCCACGGCCTCCGCTTCCAGCCGGGCCGCGTCGCGGAAGAACGCCGGGTACCGCGCCCGGGCGACCTCGTCCTGCATGGCGAGCAGCACGCCGCGCGCGTCCAGCACCTCGTCGGCGCGGTCGATGAGTTCGGGGCGGGGGATGCGGCGGCCCTGTTCGACGGAGGAGATCAGGTCCTCGCCGTAACCGAGGCGGGCCCCCAGCTCCGCCTGCGTCAGACCGGCGTGTTCGCGGAACAGCTTCATCTGGCGCCCGAAGCACCTGAGGAATCCGGCCCCCGCGTCGTCCCTGTCCTGCCTGTCCTGTGTCGTCATGTTCCCCTCACCTCCGGCACACTCCAACGACCAGCGCGGGATCGCGGGCACGCCCTACGGCTCCTACGGAGCACGGCGGGTGCCCGTACGGACACCGGTCGTACCCGCGGTCCTGCTGGTGAGGCTAGGCACGGGCCGCCACGCTCGGGGGCATGACGATCGAGAATCCACCCCCGGCGGGTGTGGCGGAACAGGGGGCGCGGGCGCGTGAGTTCGCGATGGACTTCGCCTCCACGCCGCGTGGCGCGCGGCTGGCGCGGCGGCTGGTGTCGAAGCGGCTCGGCGAGTGGGGTCACCCCCACGGCACGCCGGTGCACGACGCGGTCACGCTGGTCGCGGGGGAGCTGGCGGCCAACGCGGTGCGGCACGGCCGGGTGCCGGGGCGGGACTTCCGGCTGCGGCTGGTGCTGGGTGCCGTGGTGCGGGTGGAGGTGGCGGACACCCGTACCGAGGCGCGGCCCGAGCGGCGGGCGCCGGACGCGGAGGCGGAGTCGGGGCGGGGGCTGCTGCTGGTGGCGCGGCTCGCGGCGCGCTGGGGAGTCGCCGAGCGGCCCGGGGCGCCGGGGAAGACGGTGTGGGCGGAGGTGTCGCTCTCCGGGGAGCGGGGTGGGACGGCGGACGGCTGTGGGGGTCAGCCGTCCGCCGGTCCCGCTCAGGTGGCGATGTCGGGGTAGGGCAGCGAGAAGTGCTGGAGCCTGCGCGCGTACTCGTGCTGGAAGCCCAGCGGCTCGTCGTAGTCGCGCTCGAACATCGCGATGAACAGCGTCAGCGTCAGGAAGGGGTGGGCGCCCAGTTCGAAGAGGCGGACGTAGTCGTGGGCAGCCAGTGCCTCGCGCTCGTCGTCGGTGAAGGACAGCCAGGTGGTGGCCTCCCCGGAGTGGCAGTTGAGGATCCGGCCGGCCATCTCCTCCTCCCACCAGGTGACGGTGGCGCGGGGCTCCTCGCGGTACCGCTCGACGAGTTCGGGGTCGCGGTCCACGGAGTAGAGGAACTTGTCGAGCAGGTACTTGCTCATGCCGGCGCTCCGTTCGGGTACCAGGTGAAGTACGCCTCCATGGTGTGGAACAGGTCCAGGGTGTCGACGTAGTCGGCCTTGGCGTTCTCGCCGGCGACGCCCATCATCAGCATGAAGTCCATGAAGCCGTGGGTGGCGTTGCCCGGCGTCCACAGGCTGTCCAGGGTGACCTGGGACAGGCAGCCCTCCAGGTCGCCGTTGGCGATCCACTCGACGGCCTTGCGGTCGAACTCCGGGTCCGGTCCGTGCGGGCCGAACTGCCGGGGACCGCCGAGCTCCAGGGAGAGGTGGCCGGTGCCGATCACGGCGACGCGCAGGTCGGCAGGCCAGGACTCGATGAGCTGGCGGATGGTCCGGCCCAGCTGCACGAAGCGCTTGGGCTGGGGCAGCGGCGGCGCGAAGATGTTGGTGTAGATCGGCACGATGGGCAGGTCGGCTTCCGGCCGCAGCGTGATGATCGGACAGGTGATGCTGTGGTCGATCCGCAGCTCGTTGCTGAACGCCAGGTCGAACCCGGCGTCCATGCCCTCGCGCAGCAGGTACGCCGACAGGTCCTCCTGGCCGCGCAGCAGCATCCGCGGCAGGCCGAACTCCCGCTCCTCGTTGTAGAAGTTGGCGTCGTAGAAGGGCGCCTTGCCGATGAGGAACTGCGGCATGTTGTCCAGCCACATCTGGTGGAAGTGGTCGCTGCCCACCATCACCAGGACGTCGGGGTTGGCGCGGGTCAGCGTCTCGCGGAATCTGCTGATCTTGGCGACCCACTCGTCGGCGAACGGCGGGCGTTCCTCCGGTGGCGCGGTGCTGGCCCGGTAGTAGAAGGGATGGTGGGTGGATGCGATGACCGCGGCTACCGTGGCCATGGGGCGCTCCTCGGGTGGGGTGGGATGGGGGTCAGGCCTGGGGGTCCTTCGGGGTTTCCGGGGCTTCCGGGGTCACGTACGCGGCGTTGCGGTCCACGGTGAGGTAGACGTCCATGCCGATGGGGCGTTCGCGTTCCTCCGCGAGGTGGCCGAGCAGTCCTGCGGTGCGGGCCAGGAGGGCGAAGCCGCGCAGCAGGTCGATGGGCAGGCCCAGGTCGGCGAGGGCGGCGCCGCACACTCCGGCGCCGTTGAGCGGCAGGGTGCGGCCCAGCACCCGGGGGTGGACGCGCCCGATGGCCTCGAACAGCCGCAGATGGGCGCCGCGCAGGCCCTCCTCCTCGGCGATCCGCAGCAGCACCGGGGTGCGCGGGTCCTGCTCCTTGTGGACGGGGTGGCCGAGTCCGGGGACGAAGCGCCCGGCGGCGCGCGCCTCGGTGACCGCGGTCAGGGCGAGCGCGTCCCAGCCGGCCTCGTCGTCGCGGTCCGGGACCTCGTGGGCGGCCAGGGTGTCGGCGAGGAACCGGCCGCAGTCCTCGGTCACGCCGAGGAAGCGGGAGCCGCCGCCGAGCAGCCCGGCGGCCAGCGCGCCCTGCAACGCGTCGGGCGCGCTGAGGTAGGTCAGCCGGGCCGCGATCGCGGTGGGGGTGAAGCCGTGGTCGGCGAGGGCGACGAGCACGGTCTCCAGGACCCGCACCTCGGAGCGGGTCGGGCGGCGCTTGGTGACCAGCCAGAAGGCCAGCTCGCCGAAGCCGACGCTGCCCATCAGGTCGGCGGCGAGGTCCTGGCCCAGCAGCCGGATGGTCGTCGGGTCGGAGGTGCCGAGGGAGGTCGGGAAGGACAGGGGCTCATCGGGGCGGGTCATGCGGGGAATCCCTCTCACTCGTCCGACGCGGCGGTGTCGGCGGCGTCCGTGGTCAGCCAGCGGCGTATCTGCGCGCCGTGCTCGTCGAGGCCGGGCGGCGGCAGCTCGTAGCGGGGCGGGGTGGCCGAGAAGGTGATGGGGTTGCGCACGCTCGGCACCATCTGCTCGCCGTCGCCCACCTCCACCACGGGCTCCAGCCCCAGCTCCGCGGCGAACGCCACGCCGTCGTCGATGGTGTTGATCGGCCCGCACGGCACACCGGCGTTGATCAGCTCGCGGAACCACTCGGCCTTGCCGCGGGTCTTCAGCCGTTCCACCAGCAGGGGGCGCAGCGCGTCGCGGTTGGCGGTGCGGTCCTGGTTGTGCGCGAAGCGCGGGTCGCCGACGATCTCGGGGATGCCCAGTACCTCGCACAGCTTGCGGAACTGGCCGTCGTTGCCGGCCGTCACGATCAGGTCGCCGTCGGCGGTCGGCAGCGGCTCGTACGGGAAGAGGCTGGGGTGGGAGTTGCCCATCCGGAACGGGACGACGCCGCCGGCCACATAGGCGCTGGCGTGGTTGACCAGCGCGGACAGCGCCGAGGAGAGCAGGTTGGTCTCGATGTGCTGGCCCTGGCCGGTCTCGCCGCGGTGCCGCAGGGCGGCCAGGATGCCGATGGCGGTGTGCAGGCCCGACATGACGTCGAAGACCGCGACCCCGGCCCGGTAGGGCGGCCCGTCCGGGGCCCCGGTGAGGCTCATCAGGCCGGAGATGGCCTGCACGATGAGGTCGTAGCCGGGCAGGGCGGCGCCGCCCTCGGTGCCGAAGCCGCTGATCGACGCGTAGACGACACCGGGGTTGCCCTCGCTGACGGTGGCGTAGTCCAGGCCGAACCGGGCCAGGCCGCCGGGCTTGAAGTTCTCCACCAGGATGTCGGCGCGCCGGGCGAGTTCCCGGGCCGCGCGCAGGTCGGCGGGGTCCTTCAGGTCCAGGGCGATGGACCGCTTGTTGCGGTTGATGCCCAGGTAGTAGGTGGCCACGCCGTCGCGCACCGGCGGCTGCCAGGTGCGGGTGTCGTCGCCGCCGGGGCCCTCGACCTTGATGACGTCCGCTCCCAGGTCCGCCAGCAGCATCGTGCAGTAGGGGCCGGCCAGGATCCGCGAGAAGTCGGCGACCAGCAGACCGGACAGCGGCCCCCTGGTCTGTGCCGTCCCCTCGTCGTGAGCAGGAGATGTCATGGTCTCTGCCGAGTCCTCTCTGTCCGCGTGACGGACAGTTGTCCGCCGCAGCCAGAGTCTCCGCCTCGCCGATCGTGATGTCAAGGACAGGGGGCGGGGTGGGAGTGGGGTCGGAAGCCGGTTCAGGAAGGGCGCGCACCATGCCTTGACAGGGGTCAGGGGTGACTGCATGGTTGCGGGGAGTTCCAGTGGGCCGCAGTGCGGACGAGTGTCCGTAGATCCGGGAAGGCCGGTCTCCGGCCCGCGCCGGCGGCGGCCGGAAGAACCGAGCGCTTCGAGCACCGACAAAGGAGTGGGCGCATGAGCACATCCACCGACAGACCGGCGACGGCCGAGGACCTGCGACCGGGGCGCCCGGTCGTCTTCCGCGGCGGAACCGTCCTGACCATGGACGACCGGCACACCGTCCTGGAGCGGGGCGACGTGCTGGTCGTCGGGGAGCGCATCGCCGCGGTCGGGACCGCCCTGGAGGTGCCGGAGGGCACCGTCGAGATCGACGCCACCGGCGGCATCGTCATGCCCGGCATGATCGACACCCACCGCCACATGTGGCAGACGGCCATGCGCGGCTACGGCGCCGACTGGACGCTCTCGCAGTACTTCGTCTGGTACTACCTGGAGTCCGGCCGGCTGTTCCGGCCCGAGGACGTGTACGCGGGCAACCTGCTGGGCGCCATCGAGGCGATCGACTCCGGGGTCACCACGACCGTCGACTGGTCGCACGGGCTCCAGACGGTGGACCACGCCGACGCCGCCGTCGACGCGCTGGAGGCGGTGCCCGGCCGCTTCGTACTGGGCTACGGCAACATCCAGCAGGGGCCGTGGGAGTGGTCCGCCGCTCCCGAGTTCCGCGACTTCCACGCCCGCCGCATCCACGGCCGCGGTGACATGCTCGGCTTCCAGATGGCGTTCGACGTCACCGGAGACGCGGAGTTCCCCGAGCGCGCCGCCTTCGAGGTCGCCCGCGACCTGGGCGTCCCGGTGACCACCCACGCCGGGGTGTGGGGCGCGACGAACGACGAGAGCATCCGCCTGATGTACGAGAACGGCTTCATGGTGCCGGGCACGGTCTACGTCCACGCCACCACCCTGAGCGCCGACTCCTACCACCGCATCGCGGCCACCGGCGGCTCGGTGTCGGTGTCCACCGAGAGCGAGCAGAGCGCCGGGCAGGGCTACCCCCCCACCTGGCAGCTGCGCAAGTACGGCATCCCGGTGTCCCTGTCGATGGACACCAGCGTGTGGTGGAGCGGCGACCTGTTCTCCGCGATGCGCACCACGCTGGGCGCCGACCGCTCCCGCGAGCACCTGGAGGCGCACGCCAAGGGGGAGACGGTCAGCCACTGCCGGCTGCGGGCCGAGCAGGTCGTGGAGTGGGCGACGCGCGGCGGGGCGGCCGCCCTGGGGCTCGACGGCGTCGTCGGCAGCCTGGAGGAGGGGCGGAAGGCCGACGTCGTGCTGATCAAGAACGACGCCTCGCCGGTGATGTTCCCGCTGCTCAACCCGTACGGGCACGTCGCCTTCCAGGCCCAGCGCGGCGATGTGCACACCGTGGTGGTCAACGGCCGGGTCGTGAAGTACGACCACCGGCTGGTCGACGTGGACCTCGACGCCGCCCGGCGCGCCGTGACGGAGACCGTCGAGTACCTCCAGGAGCAGCTCGGCCCGGAGGCGTGGCGCCAGGGGATGAACCCGGAGATCCCCGAGCTGGAGCTCCACGCCAACCCGTACACCTACACCTACACCGACAACACCGATAGCGCCGAGAAGAACTGACGCCTCGTCAGGCCGGTCCCGGCGTCCTGCCGCGGCGCGCGGCAGGGCCCGGGACCGGCGGGTTCGAACCCGCCCCCGCTGGGTACGGATGCCGGTCCGGAGGCGCATCCATCATGACGAGTATCACGGTCTCGGAGGACGGGGAGTTCGTCCGGTCCTCCAGCCACTTCGACGCACGCATCACGGCCGACGGCTCCTCGCCGTGGCCCGTCGAGCCGGGGCGGTACCGGCTCGTGGTCAGCCTCGCCTGCCCCTGGGCCAGCCGCGCCCTGGTGGTGCGCAGACTGCTGGGCCTGGAGGAGGCCCTGTCGCTCGCCGTGGCCGACCCGATCCAGGACGAGAAGAGCTGGCGGTTCACCCTCGACCCGGACGGACGGGACCCGGTACTGGGCATCCGCTACCTCTCCGAGGCGTACCGGGCGGCGGAACCGGACTACACCGGCGGCGTCAGCGTCCCGGCGATCGTGGACATCCCCAGCGGTGCCCTGGTGACCAACGACTACCCGCGGATCACCCTGGACCTGCAGACCCAGTGGACGGCCCACCACCGCCCCGGCGCGCCCGACCTGTACCCGGAGGCGCTGCGGGACGAGATCGACGAGGTCGACGACGCCGTCTTCCACGACGTCAACAACGCGGTGTACCAGGCCGGGTTCGCCCAGAGCCAGCAGGCGTACTCCCGGGCCTACCGCCGCCTGTTCGAGCGCCTGGACCGGCTGTCCGAGCGGCTGGAGCGGCGCCGCTACCTCGTCGGCGAGACCATCACCGAGGCGGACATCCGGCTGTTCACCACGCTGGTGCGGTTCGACGCCGTCTACCACGGCCACTTCAAGTGCAACCGGAACAAGCTCACCGAGATGCCGGTGCTGTGGGCGTACGCGCGGGACCTGTACCAGACCCCCGGTTTCGGGGACACGGTCGACTTCGACCACATCAAGCGGCACTACTACCTCGTCCACACCGACATCAACCCCTCGGGCATCGTGCCGGACGGGCCCGGCCTGTCGGGCTGGAACACCCCGCACGGGCGGGAGGCGCTGGGCGGCCGGCCCTTCGGGGACGGCACACCGCCGGAGCCGCTGCCGGACGCGGTGGGCCGGGCCTCCACCGTGCTGCGCGGCTGACCGGCTGGTTACGGCTGGTAGGGCTGGTACGGCTGGTACGGCTGGTACGCGACCGTGCGGCGGCCGCGCGGGGCCGCCGGGTCCTCCAGCAGGTCCACGACGGCGACCGCGAAGTCCGCGACCGAGATGCGGCCGAGCCCCTCGGCGTCGCGCGGCAGCCGGTCGGTGCCCAGCCGGTAGCGGCCGGTGCGCTCGCCGGGCGCGATCACGGCGGGCGGCGCCAGGTAGGTCCAGGGCAGGTCGTCGCCGGCCTGCTCCAGTACGCGCAGGGCGGCCGCCTGGGCGAGCGAGTTCGGCCGCCGCTCCGCGGGGAAGCCGGGGCTGTCCAGGAACCGCACGCCCGGCTCCGCCTCCAGCGTGCCGGCGCCGCCCACGACCAGCAGCGGGACGCGGTGTGTCCGCAGTGCCGCCAGCAGGATCGCGGCGGCCCGGGCCAGGAGGTCCGGCGGCGCGCCCTCGGCCCAGCCGAGCGCGCTGACGACCGCGTCGTGCCCGGCGCAGGCCGCCGCCGAGTCGCCGTCGCCGAGGATGTCGGCCACCCGCACGGCCGCCCGGCGGTCGACCGGGCGGCCCGGATCGCGGACGACGGCGGTCACCGCGTGGCCGCGGTCGAGTGCCTCGGTGACGACCGCGCCGCCGATGCGTCCGGTGGCGCCGTGGACGAGCAGGCGCATTCGCGTACCTCTTCCGGTGCGGGGTCCGGGCCGGGGGCGCGGCCGCGTCAGGGCACGGACGCGCGCCGCACCCCCGGGGTTCCGGTGCGCGACCGCCCGGATCATTCCGGACGGATGTCCGCTTGGCGGTCGCTGTGTGATGGGGTCCACCATGCTGCCGCCGTCGCGACGCCGTCAAGGTGTGCGACAGCTGCTCTTTGCCGGGGTGCCCGGCGGACGTGGACGCGGACGGACGAGTGTCCGTAGGATGGCCGGTGCAGGCAGACGGCAGGACAGGGCGACGGCGTCCCGGTAGGCGGTGTACGGGTATCCTCAAGGCGACGGAAAGCCAGGCGGGAGGTAGGGGCGAGGTGCGGCGAGAAGCGGGCCCCGACTTCATCGAGGCGTTGGCACGAGGGCTGGACGTGCTGCGCTGCTTCCGGCCGGGCCAGAGCGAGATGACCCTCAGCGAGGTGGCCGCGGCCACCACGCTCGCCCGGCCCACGGTGCGCCGGATCCTGCTGACCCTCCAGGAGCTGGGCTATGTGCGGCCCTCCGGCCGCGGATTCGCCCTCACCCCCCGGGTGCTGGAACTGGGCATGGCGTACATCGGCTCCCAGGGGCTGTGGGAGATCGCCCGGCCGCACATGGAGCGCCTGGTCGCCAGGACCGGCGAGTCCTCGTCCATGGCCCAGCTCGACGGCTCGGACATCGTCTACGTGTCACGGGTGGCCGTCCCCAAGATCATCTCCATCGCGGTGACCATCGGCACCCGCTTCCCCGCGGTGGCCACCTCCCAGGGCCGGGTGCTGCTCGCCGCGCTGGCGCCGGACGAGCTGCGCGAGACGCTGGCGCAGCCCGGCCGGTCCGGCGTCGCCCCGCGGCACCAGCCCGGCCCCGACGAACTGGAGCGGACGCTGCGCGAGGTGCGGGCCCGCGGCTGGGCGCTGGCCGACGAGGACCTGGCCCCCGGGATCCGCTCGGTCGCCGTCCCGGTGCGCGACGGCGGCGGCCGGGTCATCGCCGCGATGAACGTCACGGTGCACGCGGCGGAGACGTCCGTGGAGACCCTCACCGAGCACCATCTGCCGCTGCTGCTCCAGACCGCGGGCGCGGTCAGCGCCGACTGGGCCGCACTCCAGAGCATCCCGCTGGCCGTCGCCGGCTCCTGAACCCGGCCGGGCACGGGAACGGCCCGCCGGTCCCGGAGGATCCGGCGGGCCGTATCCGTCGCCCGATCTGGCTCTCCGTCAGCCGCCGAGCTTGGCGTTGTACGCGGCGATCTGGCCGTCCGCGGTGTTCTGCGCGTCGGTCAGGGCCTTGGTGGCGTCCTCCCCCTGGAGGACCGCCGCCTGGAGCGCGTTCTCCACGTCCTTGCGGACGCTGGGCATCTCACCGACCGAGCAGCCCTGGGTGGCGTAGGTCAGCCGGGTGCTCTGCAACTGCTTGATCGCGGTGCTGAACTGCGGCTTCTGCGCCACCCAGCGCTGGTCGGCCGGATCGTCCAGGGCGCCCTTGCTGATCGGGAAGTAGCCGGTGGCGGTGTGCCAGGCCACCTGGGTCTGCTTCGAGGACAGGAACGTCGCCAGCTCCCAGGCGGCGCGCTCCCGGGCCGCGTTGCCGGAGTGCACCGCCCACAGCGAGGCGCCGCCGATGATCGCACCGCCGGTGCCCGAGGCGTTCACCTCCGGGAAGAAGCCGGTCCCCACGGTGAACGGGTTCTTCGCGGTGGCGGCGCTCTTGACGAACCCGCCCAGCGAGCCGGTGGACTCCAGGCCGATCGCGACCGCGCCGGAGCCGAAGGCGTTGTCACCGTTGTCGGTGTTGCTGTCCAGCTTCTCGGCCAGGCCCTGCCGCACCATCTGCTGCCACCACTTCAGCAGCGCGACGTTGGTGGGGTTGACCAGGTTCACCTTGGTGGCGCGCCCGGTGCGGCCGTTGTCGGCGTCGCACAGCGTCTGCCCGGCGATCGCGTCCCACTGCTCGACGAACCAGCCGTAGAGCGTGGCGCCGAAGCCGTACTGCACGGTCTCACCCGGGGTCGCCTTGATCTTCTTGGCGTCCGCCATGATCTCGTCGAGCGTCGCCGGCGGCTTGTTGGGATCGAGCCCGGCCTTGGTGAACGCCTCCTTGTTGATGTACAGCAGCGGCATGGAGGTGTTGAACGGCATCGAGTACAGCTTCTTGTCGACGGTGTAGTACCCGGCGATGTTCGGCTGGATGTCCGACACGTCGTGGTGGTCGCGGTCGATGAAGGACTGCATCGGGATGACCGAGTTGGAGTCGATCATGTACCGGGTGCCGATGTCGTACATCTGGAGCAGGTCGGGACGCTGCTGGGGCGAGGCGTTCTTGTAGGCGGCGAGCGCGGTGTCGTAGGCGCCCTTGTAGTTGAGCGTGACCTTGATGTGGCCGGCGTGCTCCTTGTTGAACTGCGCGATCAGACCGGACAGCGCCTGGCCGTTGGTGCCGCCCATGGCGTGCCAGAAGGTGATGTCCACCTCGCCCTTGCCGTTCAGCGCGTCGGGGCCCGGAGCGGCGGCGTTCGCGCCGGAGCCCGCCGGGCCGGAGGGGGCGGCCGCGGAGGAGCAGCCCGCCACGGTCGCCGCCGAGAGCACCAGGGCGAGGACGCCGGCCCCGCGGCGCAGTGATTTCCGCACGGTTGTTGCCTTTCTCGTTGTCTGCCGCACCGCGCCGGTACGGGCACGGGAAAAAGCGGGCCTCACTTGACGGCTCCCGCCGTGAAGCCGCGGACCAGCCACCGCTGGCCGAAGACGACCAGCAGGAGAGTGGGGACGAGCGTGATGGTCACCCCGGCGAGCACCAGCGCCTGCTGGGTGCCGCTGCCGTCCGCCTTCAGCGCGAACACCGCGGTCTGGAGGGTGTTCATCGAGTTGTTCGACGAGGAGATGATCAGCGGCCAGAAGTACATGTTCCAGCCCTGCAGGAACGACCACACGCTCAGCGCCGTCAGCGACGGGCGGATGGCCGGGAGCACGATGGTGAACAGGAACCGCAGATGCCCGCAGCCGTCGATCAGCGCCGCCTGCCGCAGCTCGGCCGGGAACTGCCTGAGCGCCTGCCGCATCAGGAAGATGCCGAACCCGTTGGCCAGGAACGGCAGCACCAGGCTCCAGCGGCTGTTCTCCAGTCCCAGGCTGCGGACGAACAGCGCGTTGGGCACCACGATCGCCTCGTACGGGACCATGATCGTCGCCATCGCCAGCCAGAAGATCGGCTGCCGCAGCGGGGTGCGGACGAACACCAGCGCGTAGGCGGCCAGGCACGAGGTGACCACCTGCGCCACCATCAGGACGACGCCCACGAAGAGGGAGTTGACGAACGCGGGCACCAGCGGCACCACGGTCTCGTGCCAGGCCGCCACATAGTTGGCGACGGTGTAGTGGCCGCCGAGCAGCCCGGGCGGCTGCCGCACCAGCCGGCCCTCGGGCAGGAACGCGCCGACGACGGTCAGCAGGACGGGGAAGAGCAGCACCACGGCGGCCAGTCCCAGCCACACATACGTCGCCGCGGTGGCCGCGGGGCCGGGCCGGCCCACACCGCGCGGCCGGGTGCGCCGGACACGCCGTGGAGGCCGCTGCGTGGCCGCCGGGGTCGGGAGGACGTCGCTCACCGGTAGTGCACCCGCCTTTCGATCACGCCGAACTGGACGGCGGCCAGGGCCACGCCGATGAGCAGCAGCACCAGACCCTGCGCGCTGGCCACCCCGTAGTCGTTGTTGCCGTTCTCGAAGGCGTTGTGGAAGATCGAGTAGACCAGCGTCGACGTGGCGCCGTTCGGGCCGCCGTCCGTCATCACCTGGACCTGGCCGAGCGCCTGCAACGCCGACAACGTTGTGGTGACCACCGCGAAGAACACGCTGGGCGAGATCATCGGCAGCACCACGCCGGTGAACTGGCGCCATCCGGTGGCCCCGTCGATGCGCGCCGCCTCCAGCACGTCCTCCTCCACGCCGGCCAGCCCGGCGCTGAGGACCAGCAGGTTGAACCCGGCCACCACCCACACCGTCGCCCACGCCACGGTGAGCAGCGCCCACGGCGACTCGGTGGTCCAGCCCGGCGCGGCCGCCCCGAACAGGCGCAGCAGCCAGTCGACCGGGGACATCGACGGGTCCAGCATCAGCAGCCACACCACGCTCGCCGCCGACGAGGAGTAGGCGAACGGCAGGGTGAACAGGGTGCGGAAGACCCGCATGCCGGGCAGCCGCTGGGCCAGCGGGACGGCCAGCGCCAGAGGCAGCCCGACGCCGGCGGCCACCACCAGCAGCGTGAAGAACAGGGTGTGCAGCAGGACGTCGCCGAATCCGGGGGTGAACAGCGCGGCGAAGTTCGCCATCCCCACCGAACGGGTCGGGTTGCCGTTGATGTCCGTGCCGCGGGTGGACAGGAAGACCGCCTGGAAGAGCGGGAAGACCACGAAGGTGCCCAGCCCGGCGAGGGCGGGCACGCAGAAGACGATGCCGAGCAGCGCCTCCCGGACCGAGTGGCGGGCCGGGCGGCGGGGACGGCGCGGGTGAGCGGAGCCGGACCCTGGTGGGGTCTGAACTGCCGCTTCGGAATCGGGTGTTCGAGTGGCAGGGGTGGGCACGGCGTCGATGGTCACAGCGATCGGGGAACGGTTCAAGACCTTGGTATGGCTGTCATGTAACTGTCGGGTAACCGGGAGGCGGGGGCACGGTGCGTGCACCGGGCGGGCACGCACCGTGCGGCCCGGTGTCACCCGGACGGAGCACTGAGGGGTTGCGCCGGGGCCGGGAGGGGGTACCGGGGAGCGGAACGGGCCGCCCCGGTCCCGTCCGGCGACGCGCCCGGCCGACGAGCCCGAAGCGGGCCCGGCAGACACCCGGGCCCGACGCGCCCCGAGGAGCCCGAGGAGGAACCGGATGGCCGCTCGTTCCGCCGCGGCACTGCCCACTCGTTCCGCCGCGGCACTGCCCGCCCGGCTGCTGGGCGCGCTGCTGTGCCTGGCCGTGGCCTGGATCCACGTCGACGACCAGGGCGGATTCCCCGGCGACAAGACCCCGTACTACGTCGGCGTCGCCTACAACGCGCTGGAGGCGTCGGCGGTGCTGGCCGCGGTGCTGGTCCTGGTGTGGGCGGCCCGGCCCGCCTGGCTGCTCGCCCTCGGCGTGGGACTGGGCCCGCTGGTGGGCTACATCCTCTCCCGGGGGCCCGGCCTGCCGGACTACTCCGACGACCGGGGGAACTGGACCGAGCCGCTGGGGCTCGCCGCGCTGAGCGTGGAGGCCGTCCTCGTCCTGTTCGCCGGATGGCAGCTGGTCAGGGGCGGCAGGCCGCGGCCCGAGCGGGAGCGGGGCCGGCACGCGCGGTAGGCCGCCGCACCGGTCGCTGTGAGCCCCGACACCTCTCCCGGCCGGCCCGTGCCGCCCGCCGCGGCGGCGTCCTAGGATGCAGGAACGGCGCGTACCCGGCTCACGAGGGCGCGACCCTTCACCTCCAGGAGTACTGCTGTGCTGCGCACGATGTTCAAGTCCAAGATCCACCGTGCCACCGTGACCGAGGCCGACCTGCACTACGTCGGATCCGTCACCGTCGACGCGGACCTGATGGACGCCGCCGACCTGCTGCCCGGTGAGCTGGTCCACATCGTCGACATCACCAACGGGGCCCGCCTGGAGACGTACGTCATCGAGGGCGAGCGCGGCTCCGGGGTGATCGGCATCAACGGTGCCGCCGCGCACCTGGTGCACCCCGGTGACCTGGTCATCCTCATCAGCTACGCCCAGGTCGACGACGCCGAGGCCCGCGCGCTGCAGCCCGCGGTGGTCCACGTGGACGCGGACAACCGCATCGTGGCGCTGGACGGCGACCCGTCCGCCCCGGTACCCGGCGGCGAGACGGTCCGCAGCCCGCACGCGGTCGCCCGCTGAGCGCGGCGCCCGTGCCGCCACCGGTCCGGCGGTGGCACGGGCGCCCGGCGGTTCAGTGGCCCGGCGACAGCGCCGGGTCGCTGGTGGTGGGCCGGCCGGTCTCGACGTGCCCGGCCAGACGGCGCAGGAAGGTGCCGTCCTGCTCGCAGCGCACCGCCAGGTCGTACCAGCCGTGGCTGCGCCCCGGGTGGGCGGCGTGGACCAGCCGGGCGCCGGGCCGCAGCCGGTAGGAGGCCGGGCGTTCCTCGCCGTAGGCGTCCTCCACCGTGACCAGGACGGGGGCGGCGCCCTCGTTGGCCAGGGTGAGCCGGACCTCGCCGCTCTCCCCGTCGTGGCGGGCGGTCACCCGCACCGCCGCGCCCGGGACCGTCCCGGCGAACCGCCGCAGGAAGCCGTTCGGGCCGTGCGCCGTCACGTCGTAGGCGCCGCCGTCCGCCGTCCAGGTGCCGGTCAGGGTCCGCCCGGGCTCCACGGTGTACGTCCACGGGCCGGACGGGTCGGTCGCGGAGGTGACGTGGAAGGCCGCGCCGGCCGTGCCGTGCGCCGCGAAGTCGATCGCCAGCCGCCCGCCGGGCCCGGTGCGGGCGTCGGCGGACAGGTCGTACGGCAGCGGGCGGGCCGGGCGCAGCCCCGGCTCCTGCGCGGGCAGCGCGCCCTGCGCGGGCGGCACCGGCACGTAGTCGGGGTGCCGGTCGTGGTCGGGCGGCAGGTAGCCGCGGGTGTCCGGCAGCGGCGGGACGGCCGGGTCGGTGCGGGAGAAGTCGAACGCGGCGGTCAGGTCGCCGCACACCGCCCGCCGCCAGGGCGAGATGTTCGGCTCGTGGACGCCGAACCGGCGCTCGATCAGGCGGATGACCGAGGTGTGGTCGAAGACCTGCGAGCAGACATAGCCGCCCCTGCTCCACGGCGAGACCACCAGCATCGGGACCCGCTGGCCCAGTCCGTAAGGGCCGGCCGTCTCGGTCGCGCCGCCGGAGGGCCGGAACAGCTCGGCGGTGGTGTCCGCGGTGGACCGGCCCCGCGCGGGCGAGGACGGCGGAGTCGGCGGCACGACGTGGTCGAAGAAGCCGTCGTTCTCGTCGTAGGTGATCAGCAGGGCGGTGCGGCTCCACACGTCCGGGTTCGCCGTCAGGGCGTCCAGGACCTGCGCGATGTACCAGGCGCCGTAGTTCACCGGCCAGTTGGGGTGCTCGGTGAACGCCTCGGGCGCCACGATCCAGGAGACCTGCGGGAGCCGCCCGGCCAGCACGTCGGCCTTGAGGATGTCGAAGAAGCCCTCGCCTGCCTTGGCGTTGGTGCCGGTGCGGGCCTTGTCGTACAGGGGGGTGCCGGGCGCCGCGGTGCGGTACTGGTCGAAGTAGAGCAGCGAGTTGTCGCCGTAGTTGCCGATGTAGGCGTCCTCGGTCCAGCCCCAGGAGCCGGCCGCGTCCAGGCCGTCGCCGACGTCCTGGTAGATCTTCCAGGAGACGCCCGCCCGCTCCAGCCGCTCGGGGTACGTCGTCCAGGAGTAGCCCGCCTCGGCGTTGGTGATGACCGGGCCGCCGCCGCTGCCGTCGTTGCCCGTCCAGCCCGTCCACAGGTAGTAGCGGTTGGGGTCGGTGGGGCCCAGCAGCGAGCAGTGGTAGGCGTCGCAGACGGTGAAGGCGTCGGCCAGCGCGTAGTGGAACGGGATGTCCTCGCGGGTCAGGTACGCCATCGTGGTGGTGCCCTTGGCGGGGACCCAGCGGTCGTAGCGGCCCTGGTTCCAGGCGGCGTGGCCGCTGTCCCAGTCGTGCGGGAGGTCCTGGAGGAACTGCAGCCCGAGCCGGTCCGCCGTGGGCCGGAACGGCAGGATCTCCCGGGTGCCGTCCGACTGGTGCCACACCGGCCTGCCGTCCGGCAGGGACACCGCGGTGGGGTCGCCGAAGCCGCGCACACCGCGCAGCGTGCCGAAGTAGTGGTCGAAGGAGCGGTTCTCCTGCATCAGGACCACGATGTGGTCCACGTCCCGCAGGGTGCCGGTCCTGCGGTCCGCCGGGATCTCGGCGGCTCGGGCGATGCTGCTGGACAGCACCGACATGGCGGCTGCGGCGCCGCCGGTCAGGCGCATGAACGCGCGACGGTCGACCTCGGTCATGAGGGGTGTCTCCTGGCTGGTCCGGGCGGCGGGGGTGCCGACGGCAGTCTCGGCGGCGAGCGGAACCGTCCCGCCGGAGACCGGGGAACCCCCGGGGAAGCCTGCGTGAACGGCCGATGGCCCACCGGCTGTTCGCCGTGCGCCCCCGGCGGGGCTACAGCCGTCCGCCGGCCGGGTCGGAGGACAGCCGCTGCGAGAGGTACACCGGCACGCACGACAGCAGCACCAGCACCGCGGCCACCACGTTGACCACCGGCGCCTGGTGGGGGCGGGCCAGGTTCTCGTAGATCCAGATCGGCAGCGTCCGGGTGGCGGGACCGGCGGTGAACGTGGTCACCACGATCTCGTCGAAGGACAGCGCGAACGCCAGCAGCGCGCCGGCCAGCAGCGCGGAACGCAGCGCCGGGAAGGTGACCAGGCGGAACGTCTGGAAGGTGTCGGCGCCCAGGTCCGCCGAGGCGTCCTCGGCCGAGCCGGCCATCCGCCGCAGCCGCGCCAGGACGTTGTTGAAGACCACCACGATGCAGAACGTGGCATGCCCCACCACCACCGTGAACAGCCCGAACCCGACGCCCAGCGGCTCCAGGACGGTCCGGAACGCGGCGTTCAGCGCGATGCCGGTGACGATGCCGGGCAGCGCGATCGGCAGCACCACGACGAACGAGACGGTGGTGCGGCCGAAGAAGCGGTACCGCTGCACCGCGAACGCCGCCATGGTCCCCAGCACCAGGGCGATCACGGTGGCCGCGGCCCCCGCCTGCACCGACGTCAGCAGCGCGGCGCGCGCCCCGGTGTCCCGCCAGGACTGCGCCCACCAGTGGGCGGTGAGCCCCGGCGGCGGCCACACGAACGACCGGTCGGCGTTGAAGGAGTTGACCAGCACCACCAGCAGCGGGACGTACACCACCGCCAGCCCCACGGCGAGCGCGATCCGCAGGGCGACGCGGGCCGCACGGGAGAGAACCATCGCCGAACCCCCCGAAGTCACAGCGAGTCGAGTGCGCCGGTGCGGCGCACGGCCAGCAGGTATCCGACGATCAGCACCACCGGCACGGTGGACAGCGCCGCCGCCATCGGCAGGTTGAGCGTCACGTCCGAGGCGATCACATTGCCGATCAGCTGCGTCTTGCCGCCGACGATCTGCACGCACAGGTAGTCGCCCAGGCTCAGCGAGAAGGTGAACACCGAGCCGGCGAACAGCGACGGCAGCGTCATCGGCCACACCACCAGCGCGAAGGTGCGTCCCGCCCGCGCCCCGAGGTCCGCCGACGCCTGGAGCAGCCCGGCCGGCAGCTGCTCCAGGCCCGCGTACAGCGGCAGCACCATGTACGGCAGCCACAGATACGACAGCACCACGATCACCGCCGTCAGGCCGTAGCCCGGGCCGTGCAGGCCGAGCGGGGCCAGCAGCCAGTCCACCAGGGCGCCCTGCCCCAGCATCACCCGCCAGGCGTAGACCTTGACCAGGTAGCCGGCCCACAGCGGGGTGAGGACCGCGACCACCAGCAGCCGGCGCCACCGAGGTGCGACGACGTGCGCCATGCAGAACGCCATCGGGTAGGCGATCACCGCGTCGATCACGGTGACCGCCGCCGCCACCCCGAGGCTGCGCAGCGCCACCTGCCGGTACACCGGGGTGGTGAGCAGCTCGGTGAAGTTCCCGGTGTTCCAGATCCGCACCACGTTGGAGGTGAACTCGTCGGTGGTCCAGAACGCGGAGGCGAACAGCACCGCCAGCGACCCGATGTACGCCAGCAGCAGCCAGGTCAGCGGAGCGGTGAGCAGCAGGGCCAGCCGCAGCCCGGGCCTGCGGTGCAGCACGGCGGCGCAGCGCCGCGGCAGGCCGCGGCGCACCGCGGGAACCCCGGACGCGGTGCGCGGCGGGGGCGGGGCGGCGGTGGTGCCGGCGGCCATCGGCGTGCTCCCTCAGCCCTTGATCTGGGTCCAGGCCGCGGTCCACTGGGCGTAGTCGGTGCACACCCGGCCGCGGCCGTCCAGGCAGTCGCGGATCGGGGTGGTCCAGAACCACACCTTCCGGTAGTAGCTCTCGTCGTCGGCGTGGTACTCGGCGCAGAAGTTCGGGTCGCTGGTGTGGGCGCACGCCTCGCGGTTCGCCGGCGCCTCCCCGAACCACTCGGCGACCTGCGCGTTCACCTGCGGCGAGACGATCCAGTTCATCCACTGGTAGGCGCAGTCGGGGTGCTTGGCGTGGGCGGCGACCATCCAGGTGTCGGACCAGCCGGTGCTGCCCTCCCGGGGCAGGACCGCCCGCACCGGGGCCTTGTCGGCGCGGGCCAGGTTGGCGATGACCTGCCAGGTGGTGCCCAGCACGGTGTCACCGGTCTTGAAGGAGTGCTCGGACTGCTGGAAGTCGCTCCAGTACTCGCCGATGACGGAGTGCTGCGCCTTCAGCAGGTCCACGGCGGCGGCGAGTTGCTTCGCGTCGAGCGCGTAGGGGTTCCTGATGCCCAGCGACGGCCGCGTCCTCATCAGGTACAGCGCGGCGTCGGCGATGTAGATGGGCGAGTCGTACGCGGTGATGTGGCCCTTGTAGGGGGAGTGCGGGTCGAACACCGCGCCCCAGGAGTCCGGGGCGGGGGAGACCTTGTCGGTCCGGTACATCAGCAGGTTGGCGCCGCGGCCGTGCGGAATGCCGTACATCCGCCCCTTGACGGAGTTGAACGCCTGCTGCTTCAGGCCGGGGAAGACGTCGGCGTAGTTCGGCACCAGGGCGGTGTTCACCGGGGCCACGTCACCGCCCGCGATCAGGCGCAGCGTGGCGTCCCCTGAGGCGGAGACGGTGTCGTACTCGCCGGTCTTCATCAGCGCGACCATCTCGTCGGAGGTCCCGGCGATCTTCGCGTTGACGGTGCAGCCGGTGCGCCGCTCGAAGGGGTGGACCCAGTCGACCTTCGGGTCGTCCTGGCCGCTCTCGACGTATCCGGCCCAGGCGACGATGTTCACCTGGCCCTCGCCGCGCCCCAGCTTCCGCTGCATGGGGATCTTCGGCGGGGTGAAGCCGCCCGCGCCGTCGGACGTGCCGCCTCCCGTACCGCCGCAGGCGGCGAGCAGCGCGAGCACGCCGGCCGCCGCGGCGGCCCGCAGGAAACCGATCCTTCGCATCCTTCCGGCCCTCCCGGTCGTCGCCTTGCCTGGTCCTTGCGCCGTTCGCCCTGTCGTCCTCCGCCCGGCCGGTCAGTCGCCGACGCGGTAGGCGGCCGCCCGGTCCCAGCACAGCCGGGTGCGGGTTCCCAGCGCGGCCCGCGGATCGGCGGGTCCGGCCTCCTGGTTGGGCCGGGCCACCACCAGCGAACCGCCCGCGTCCAGCGCCACCGTGTACCGGGTGACCGCCCCCGCGTAGCCGGCGTCCACCACCGTCCCCAGCGCGGTGCACTCGCCGTCCGCGGCGGGCTCGCCGGCCGGGCCCATCCGGATCTTCTCCGGGCGCACGCTCCAGGTGCCCGGTACGCCCAGCAGCGCCTCGGCCGCCGCGCCGCTCAGCAGGTTCGAGGTGCCGACGAAGTCGGCGACGAACGCGCCGGCGGGCCGTTCGTAGACCTCGGCGGGGGTGCCGAGTTGCTCGACGCGCCCGGCCCGCAGCACCGCCACCCGGTCGCTCATCACCAGCGCCTCCTCCTGGTCGTGGGTGACCAGGACGAAGGTGATCCCCACCTCGCGCTGCAACGCCTTCAGCTCGGTCTGCATCTCCTGGCGCAGCCGGCGGTCCAGCGCGGCCAGCGGCTCGTCGAGCAGCAGCACCCGGGGGCGCAGCACCAGGGCGCGGGCCAGTGCCACGCGCTGCCGCTGGCCGCCGGAAAGCTGCGCGGGCATCCGGTCGCCGAGCCCCTCCATCCGCACCGCCGCCAGCGCCTCCGCGGTGCGTTCCGCCAGCTCGGCCCGGCGCACCCGGCGGACCCGCAGCCCGTACCCGACATTCTGACGTACCGTCATATGAGGGAAGAGGGCGTAGTCCTGGAAGACGGTGTTGACGTCGCGGTCGAACGGCGGCAGCCGGGTCACGTCCCGGCCGCCGAGCTCCACACGGCCGGCGGAGGGTGTCTCGAAGCCCGCGATCAGCCGCAGGACGGTGGTCTTGCCGGACCCGGACGGGCCGAGCATCGAGAAGAACTCGCCGTCGCCGATCTCCAGGTCCACCCCGTCCACCGCGCGCACCGCGCCGTACGCCTTGCGCAGCCCGGTCAGGCGCACCGCGGGGACGGCCGCCGGCCGCGGGGGACCGGACGGGCCGGTCCGGGGAACATCCGTCAGGTCCACGGCGGGGCGCTCCTTCCCCAGGGCGGCGGCGGGGCATGGACGGTGCGGAGCTCTAAGAACATTGCCCACCGGTGACGCGTTCCAACCGGTGGTCTGTGAGCCGCCTGTGACGGTGGGGCACCCCGGGGCGCGCGGTGGGGATCAGGGCGCGAAGAGGTCCGCCAGGTAGCTGGGGTCGGCCTCGATCTCCGCGTACCGCCCGGTCTCCCGGGACCAGGTGAGGTTGCCGGAGGTCAGCGCCTGGAAGTCGGCGGCGCAGCGCAGCGCGTCGGCGGCTTCGCGCCCGGTGACGCCGTCGGCGGCCAGCCGCTCGGGCAGGACCCGCGCCAGGTCCAGCACGCGCCGCACATACCCGGCCTCCATCGCGGCCACCCGGTCCACGGCCTCCTGGAGGGTGCACCGCTGGTGGTGGCGGATCACGGTGACCGCGTTGAAGTCGTAGGTGTGGGCGAGCTCCTTGCGCAGCGAGTACAGGTCGTTGATGCACGCGTTGGCGAAGATGACCGCCTCGCGGGTGTCGGCGTAGGCGGGGCAGGCGTGGACCGCGTCGGGCAGGTCGGCGTCGGAGGCCATCTCCACCAGGTCCAGCACCGCGTCGAACGCGAACGAGCCGCGCCGGTGCGACAGATACTGCTGGAGGCCCGGGACCCGCCCCTCGTCCCGGTTGATCATGTCGATGCGGTAGGTGTCGAAGTACCACAGCAGGTGCGGCACGAACCGCCGCCGCCAGGCGGGGGAGCGGACGGCGGCGGTGCGCTCCCACAGGTCGGCCAGCGAGCGGGTGAGCCGCCCGGGGGCGACCTCGCCGTCGAAGACGGCGAACAGCGGGCCGAACGAGTCGCGCCACAGCGCGGGCTGCCAGCCGCGCACCGGGTCGTCGTCGAACTGGTCGTCCAGCTGGAACAGCCAGGCGTTCCACTGGGTGATCAGGGTCAGCGCCTCGGGGGAGGCCGTGGGGCACAGCCACGCGGTGAGCCGGTCCACCCGGGTGCGCTCCACATGGCGGCGCGCCGCCTCGGTGGGCACCAGACCGAACTCCTCCAGCCAGGACAGCGTTTCCGCGGTGGCCTTCTCCAGCGCCGGGTTCAGCGCCGCCGGTACCGGAACGAGGAGGTCGGGTATCCGGAATTCGTCCATGGTCCGCTCACACTTCTCGGTGGGGTCCGGGCAACGAGGGCCGTCGCGGCACGGCAGGGGCCGTCGGCGGCGCCCGCGGCACGTTCGGGGAGCATACGCGCCTGGCACTTCGCTTGACCGGGGTAAAGTACCGCGCCCGGCGGGATCGCGGGGTGGCCTGGACCACGTTCCGGCCGCTTGTTTCAAGGAAGATGACGGGGCGTCAGCGCGAGCGGCCGGGCTTGTCCAGCCGGGCCAGCAGCAGCGCCACGTCGTCACCGAGTCCGTGCTCCTGCTCCACCGAGCCGAGCAGCCGGTCCACGACGGTCTCCAGGTCGTCCCGCGCGGCGCCCTTCAGCCCGTCGAGGAACACCCGGGTGCCCTGGTCGATGTCCCGGTTGACCGCCTCCAGCAGGCCGTCGGTGGTCAGCGCCAGCACGCTGCCGGGCCGCACCCGCAGCCGGGCGGTGGGGTAGCGCTGGCCCGGGTCGATGCCCAGCGGGAGGCCGCCGGGGACCTCCAGCAGCCGCGGCGGCCGGTGCGGGGTGACCAGCGCGGGGGCGGGGTGGCCGGCCCGGCACACCTGGATCCGGCCGTCGGACGGCCGCAGCGAGATGTAGCAGCAGGTGGCGAACAGGGCGCGGTCCGGGTCGGTGTTCAGCTCGACCAGCAGGCGGTTGGTGCGGGACAGCACGGCCGCCGGGGAGTGCCCCTCGCTGGCGTAGGCGTGCACGGCGGTGCGCAGCCGGCCCATCAGCGAGGCGGCGTGCACGCTGTGGCCCTGGACGTCCCCGATGACCAGGGCGACGGCCCCGTCCGGCAGCGCGATGGCGTCGTACCAGTCGCCGCCGATCCACATCCCGGAGGTGGCGGCCTGGTAGCGGGCGGCGATCGTCACCCCGGGCACGGTCAGCGGGCCGCGCGGCAGCATCCCGCGTTGGAGCTCGGTGGCGAGCGCGTGCTCCGACTCGTACATCCGGGCCCGCTCCAGCGACTGGGCGAGCAGGCCCATCGCGGCGACGAGCAGAGCGCGTTCCTCGGGCAGGAACTCCTGCGGCGCGGAGAAGCCGACCAGGCACGAACTGGCCCGGCCGCGCGAGTCCACCAGCGGGAGCGCCGCCCACGCCTGGCTGCCGCAGCGTTCGCCCATCGCCTTCAGGCCGGGGTAGGCGGCGGCCAGCCGGTCCGGGGAGCCGACGAACACCGGCGCCTGCGCGGCGATGGACTCCCGCACCGGGGTGAGCGCCACGCCGGGGCTGCGCAGCACCCCCAGGCAGGCATTGTCGTACCCGCAGGAGGCGACGACGGACAGCGTGCCGCCCTCGTCGTCGATGACCGCGAGCCCGTCCGCGCCGAAGGCGTCGAGACCGGCCTGCGCGGCCGCCATGATGTCCTTGACGGTCACCGCGACGGCGAGTGCCGCGGTCAGCTTCTGGACCCAGCGGTCCCGGGTGGCCCGCTCGTACAGCCGGCGTCTCTCGCTCTCCTGGCGCTCCAGCAGGGCGGTGGTGTCGGTGACCACGCCGACCATCCGCACCGGTGTGCCGTCGGCGTCGCACAGGACCCGGCCGCGGGCCTCCAGGCTGCGGGCCTGGCCCGAGTGCTCGACGCGGTAGGCGATCTGGTAGTTGCCGCAGGACTGCGCGATCTGGCCCAGCGCGCCGCGCACGTCCTCCTGGTCGGAGGCGGGGACGGCGGACAGGAAGGTGTCCAGGTGCGCCGGGCTCTGCTCGGGCAGGCCGTGCAGGAGCAGGGTGAGCGGGTCGCAGTGGATCTCGCCGCTGGCGATCTCCCAGCAGAAGAACCCGGCCATCACGGGGCTGAAGCCCGCCTGGAACGTGTTGGCGCCCGGCTGCTCGGCCGGCCTGGCCAGAGCGGTGAGCGAGCCCGCCGGCCCGGAGTGTTCCGCCGCCGTCGCGTCCGTCCCGCCGGCGGGCAGCCGGACCGGGATGATCTGACGGACGTCTTCCCAGACCGAGGATCCGACCTTCTTCACTGGTTCACTCCCCGCCGCAGCACGGGTTTACTTCCGCCGGGCAGCCAGCCGTGAATCGCCATGGTGCTCGTAGAGCCTAGCCTGCGGGACACCCGGGGTGACCACAGGGTGACGCTGTAGCTCGAAAGAGTGAACTACATCCCCTGACAGTGACGTGAACGGGCCTCCACGGCGGCGGTGACATTCCCTCGCGCGGACGGAACGCCAGCTCAACGGCGTCCAAACTGGCTAAAACGCTGCGATGTTAGTGACTTGGAGGGGATGACGCCAGCATTTTCAATTTTCATGACGGAGAGTCTGGCCTCATGGTAAAGGGCTGGATTTCGCGCTCGGGCGGGGCTACCGCGCCACGACGTTGCGCAGCGGCTCCCCGGCGGCGAAGCGGCGCACCTGCTCGGTGACCAGGCGCTCGGCACGCGGATGGAAGGTGTCGGAGCCGCCCGCGACATGCGGGGTGACCAGCACTCCCGGGCAGTCCCGCAACGGGTGCCCGGCGGGCAGCGGCTCGGGATCGGTCACGTCCAGGGCCGCGCGCAGCCGCCCGCGGCGGGCCCGCTCCACCAGCGCGCCGGTGTCCAGGGTCCGCCCGCGACCGATGTTCACCACCAGCGCGCCGTCCGGGAGCAGCGCCATCAGGTCCGCCCCGAACAGGCCGGCGGTCTGCGGGGTCTCGGGGAGCACCAGCACCACGATGTCGGCCGCCGGCAGCAGGGCGGGCAACTCGGTCACCGCGTGCACCCGCTCCTCGGGGCGGGCCCGCCGGGCGACCCGGACCACCTCCGCCTCGCAGGCGTCCAGCCGCCGCTCCAGGGCCCGGCCGATCGAGCCGTAGCCCACCACGACCACCCGCGAGCCGGCCAGCGAACGGGTGAAGTGCGGCTCCCAGCGCCCCGCGTCCTGGTCGCGGACCCAGCGGGGCAGCTCACGCTGGGCGGCCAGGATCAGGCCGAGCGCGTGCTCGGCGGCCGACGCGTCGTGCAGGCCGCGGCCGTTGCACAGCACGACCCCGGGCGGCAGCGCCGGCAGCAGCTTCTCGACGCCCGCGCTCAGCGACTGCACGGCGCGCAGCGCGGGCATCCGGGCGATCAGGTCCCGGGCGAAGTCGACGGCGTAGGGGAGGACGTAGAACTCGACCCGCTCCAGGTCGGCCGGGGGCTCCCCCACCCCGTCCCAGACGCCGATCACCGGGTCGCCGGGCAGGCCCTCGAGGGCCCGCGCCACATGGTCCCAGGGGAGCAGTACCCGCGGAGCGCCGCCTGCCATCGCCGTTCACTTCCCCTTCGTGGTCGGTCGCCTCGGTCCACCGTGTTTCGTGCCGTACCCATTGACCGGGCCGTCCGCCTGATCGTAGCTTGCTTTTCACACCACAGAAGTCTTTCCGTCACACGGAAAATCCCGAGGGCCGGGACATCGCCGGGACACGGAAAGCGACAGGGAAGGAGCCGTCGGTGGCAACGACGCCCCCGGGTGACGGGTTCTGGGACGGGCGGCGCGCCCGGCGCATCGTGCCCCTCGCGTTCATCACCTATTCGCTCGCCTACCTCGACAAGTCGAACTACTCGATCGGCGCGGCCGGCGGCATGGTCCACGACCTGCGGCTGAGCAGCGGCCTCAACGCGCTGATCGCCGCCTCGTTCTTCCTCGGCTACTTCCTCTTCCAGATCCCCGGCACCGTCTACGCCGAACGGCACAGCGTGCGGCGGCTCATCGCGTACAGCACGGTCGCCTGGGGTGTGCTGGCGATGGCCCAGGGCCTGGTCTCCAGCCCGTGGGCGCTGATCACGATCCGCTTCCTGCTCGGCGTGGTCGAGGGCGGGGTGCTGCCGTCCCTGGTGCTGCTGCTGGGCCGCTGGTTCAGCCGCGCCGAGCGGGGCCGGGCCAACGCCTTCCTGATCCTGGGCAACCCGGTGACCGTGATGTGGCTGTCCGCCGTCTCCGGCGCGCTGATCGCCGCCACGAACTGGCGCGTGATGTTCGTCGTCGAGGGCCTGCCGGCCATCGGGTGGGGCATCGCCTGCCTGAAGCTGATCAAGGACTGGCCCGCCGAGGCCGCCTGGCTGGACGAGGCCGAACGGACCGCCCTCCAGGCGCGGCTGGCCACCGAGGCGGGACAGACGGAGCCGGAGCCCGCGCCCGCCCGGTTCGCCGGCCACCTGCGCGCCCTGCGCTCCCCGGTGGTGGTGGCGCTGTCCGCCCAGTACCTGCTCTGGTCGGTCGGCATGTACGGCTTCATCTTCTGGCTGCCGTCGATCATCAAGCAGGCATCCGGGGAGGGCATCGGCGCCACCGGGCTGCTCTCCGCCGTCCCCTACGCCTTCGCGGTCGCGGCCATGGCGTTCAACTCCCGGCGCTCCGACCGCCGCGGCAACCGGGTCGCCGCGGTGTGGCCGTGGCTGACCGCGGGCGCGGCCGCGCTGCTGGGCTCGTACCTGGCCGGCGGCGACTTCCCGCTCGCCTACGCGCTGCTGATCGTGGCGGGCGCCGCCATGTACGCCCCGTACGGGCCGTACTTCGCGCACCTCACCGAGGTGGCGCCGCGCGAGGTGCGCGGCACGGCCGTCGCGGTGGTCAACTCCTTCGGCGCGGTCGGCTCGTTCGCCGGCACCTACGTCGTCGGATGGCTGCGCGGTACCAGCGCGGGCGACGCCGCCGCGTTCGGCTTCATGGCCGTCGCCACGCTGGCCTCGGCGCTGCTGATGTTCACGGTGCGCGGCGGGGCACCGGCCGGGCGGCGCGCGGCGGCAGGCTACGGTGAACCCGCGCCGGCCCTGCGGACCGCGGGCGCCGCGGAGCAGAAGGAGAGCTGAGCGATGGCCGCCGAGGACATGCTGACCCGCGGGCTGCGTGTGCTCGGAGCCCTCGCCGACCACCCGGACGGAGCCGGGGTCAGCCGGGTGGCCGCCGCGTGCGGGCTGCCGGTCAGCACCGCGCACCGGCTGCTCGGGGTGCTCGCGGCGGAGCGCTTCGTGGTCTACGACGCCGACACCCGCCGCTACGCGCTGGGCCTGCGCGCCCTGGAACTGGCCCGCGGCTTCAACCACTCCTCCGGCGGCTACCAGGTGGCCTTCGAGCCGATGCGGCGCATCGCCCGCGAGACCGGGCTGCCGGCCATCGCCGGGGTGCTCAGCGGCACCGACGTGGTGCTGGTGCTCGCCGTCGAGGGCCGCCAGCACCTGCAACTGCGCAGCGCCATCGGCACCCGCAACCCCTGGCACGCCACCGCGCTCGGCAAGGCGATCGTCGCCCACCTCGACGCGGCCGAGCGCGACCGGCTGTGCGCCGGGCCGCTCGCGGCCGTCACGCCCCGCACCCGCACCGACCCGGACGCGCTGCGCGCGGAGCTGGACGAGGCGCGGGAGCGGGGCTGGGCGGCGGTGGACGAGGAGAACGAGATCGGGGTGCGGGCCGTCGCGGTCCCGGTGCTCGACCCGGAGGGCTCCCCGCCGCGGCTGGCGCTCTCCCTCGGCGCGACCGTCTCGCTGACCGGGCGCGCCGAACTGTACGGGCATGTGCCGCTGCTGCGGGAGGCGGCACGGGAGATCGCGCTGCGGATGTCGGCGTCGGGCACCGTGCCGGCGTGAGCCGTGTCAGGGGTGACGCCCGCGCGCCGCTCAGCCGGGCGGCTGATCGCCGACGGTGACCAGCCTGCCGAGCGCCCCGGCCGGCTCCCGTACCGCGTCGCCCGCGTACCAGGCCGCGTACCAGCCCTGGCGCGGACCGGACGGCAGACCGCGCAGCCACCCGCACGCCGCCTGCCCGGCGAGGTCGGTGACGGCGGCGCACAGCGGGGTGGAGCCGGTGGTGAAGGCGACGGCCTGCCCCGGGACGGGCAGACCGGTGGCCGCGTCGGTCAGTGTCGCGACGGGCGGATGGGCCCACCGGGGTGGGGAGAGCCGGATGACGGCGGTCCCCGCGGTCAGCCGGGTGGGGTGGCGGCCCTGGACGGAGCAGCCCTTCGGCGGCGGGACGGCGGCGCTCCAGGTGCGCCGGCCGGCTCCGGCGTCCCGTGGCGGGCACGGGGCACCGCGGGCGGGCGGCGCGGTGGCCGCCACCGCGCCCGGGACCAGCAGCGCGGCGGCGAGCAGGGAACGGACGGTGCGGGCGGCTCTCACGGTGCTCCCCGGGGCGTGTCGGAGCCGCCGCACCGGCCGG
>JBEHXI010000083.1:0-26808 GCA_048498775.1 Actinomycetota bacterium
CCCGGTTACATTCCGAACCCGGAAGCTAAGCCTTTCAGCGCCGATGGTACTGCAGGGGGGACCCTGTGGGAGAGTAGGACGCCGCCGAACAATCTTTGAAATGGCCTCGGGCCCCGGAATCTTCGGGGCCCGAGGCCATTCGCATGCCCCGGTTCACTCTGTTGCGGGCGGCCCGGGTAAGGTCGGGGTCGGCTCGGCGCGGCGCCGGGCAACGTTCACGCAGGAGGCACTCCCGGTGGAGGTCCAGGAGACACGGGTGCAGACCGACCGGGTCCTCACCATCCCCAACCTTCTGAGCATGGCGCGTCTGCTGGGCGTGCCCGTCTTCCTGTGGCTGATCCTGTGGCCGGAGTTCGGCGGTCCCAATGCCGACGGCTGGGCGCTGCTCGTTCTCGCCTTCAGCGGCGTCAGCGATTACCTGGACGGCAAGCTGGCCCGCCGCTGGAACCAGATCAGCCGGCTGGGGCGGATACTCGACCCCGCCGCCGACCGCCTCTACATTCTTTCCACCCTCGTCGGCCTGACGTGGCGCGAAATCCTCCCCTGGTGGCTGACCGCCGTACTGGTGGCTCGCGAGCTAATGCTCGGCGTGATGATCCTGGTCCTGCGACGGCACGGTTACGGTCCGCCGCAGGTCAACTTCCTGGGCAAGGCCGCCACCTTCAACCTGATGTACGCCTTCCCGTTGCTTCTGCTCAGTGCCGGCAGCGGGTGGCTGCACTCCCTCGCTGCTATTTTCGGATGGGCGTTCGCCGGGTGGGGTACAACCCTCTACTGGTGGGCAGGGATCCTTTACGTGGTTCAAGTCCGCCGCCTCGTCAGGGCGGACGCCACGGCCGACTGAAGTCCTGGTCCCCACCCCGGCGGGCGCCGAGCGCACGCCGGATGCCCTGTCGCGCGCCGCCCGCCGGTGGCGCGCGCCGCGGACTGTCCCGTCGACGGCCGACCGGACAGCGGGCCCTCCGGGACGTCGCAGTCGGTGAGATTGTCGTCTCTTGAGGAGGACGCTTCCGACATGAAGGCCGTCGTGATGGCCGGTGGTGAGGGCACACGCCTTCGCCCGATGACCTCGAGCATGCCCAAGCCGCTCCTGCCGGTGGCCAACCGGCCGATCATGGAGCACGTGCTGCGGCTGCTCAAGCGGCACGGTCTGACCGAGACCGTGGTGACCGTGCAGTTTCTGGCCTCACTCGTCAAGAACTACTTCGGTGACGGCGAGGAACTCGGCATGGACCTCACCTACGCTCACGAGGAGAAGCCACTCGGCACCGCCGGGAGCGTCAAGAACGCGCAGGACGCGCTGCAGGACGACTCTTTTCTCGTCATTTCCGGTGATGCCCTGACCGATTTCGATCTCACCAAGCTGATCGAGTTCCACCGGGAAAAGGGCGCGATGGTCACCGTCTGCCTGACCCGGGTCCCCAATCCGCTGGAATTCGGAATCACCATCGTCGACGACGAGGGCCGGGTGGAGCGCTTCCTGGAGAAGCCGACCTGGGGGCAGGTGTTCTCGGACACGGTCAACACCGGCATCTACGTGATGGAGCCCGAGGTCTTCGACTACGTCGAGCGCGACGTCTCGGTCGACTGGTCCGGTGACGTCTTCCCGCAGCTGATGAAGGAGGGCAAGCCGATCTACGGCTATGTCGCCGAGGGCTACTGGGAGGACGTCGGCACCCACGAGAGCTACGTCAAGGCGCAGGCGGACGTGCTCGAAGGCCGGGTGGACGTCGAGATCGACGGCTTCGAGATCTCCCCCGGGGTCTGGGTCGCCGAGGGCGCCGAGGTGCACCCCGACGCGATCCTGCGCGGCCCGCTGTACGTCGGCGACTACGCCAAGGTGGAGGCCGGCGCGGAGCTGCGCGAGCACACCGTCATCGGCTCGAACGTGGTCGTGAAGTCCGGGGCGTTCCTGCACAAGGCCGTGGTGCACGACAACGTCTACGTGGGGCCGCAGACCAACCTGCGCGGCTGCGTCGTCGGCAAGAACACCGACGTGATGCGTGCCGCCCGGATCGACGACGGCGCGGTGATCGGCGACGAGTGCCTGATCGGCGAGGAGTCGGTCATCGCCTCGAACGTGCGGGTCTACCCGTTCAAGACCATCGAGGCCGGCGCGTTCATCAACACCTCCGTCATCTGGGAGTCGCGGGGCCAGGCGCACCTGTTCGGCGCGCGGGGCGTCTCCGGCATCCTGAACGTGGAGATCACCCCGGAGCTCGCGGTGCGCCTGGCGGGCGCGTACGCGACGACGCTGAAGAAGGGCTCGACGGTCACCACCGCCCGCGACCACTCGCGTGGCGCCCGCGCGCTGAAACGTGCCGTCATCTCCGCGCTGCAGGCCAGCGCCATCGACGTGCGCGACCTGGAGAACGTGCCGATGCCGGTGGCCCGCGAGCAGACGGCCCGCGGCAGCGCCGGCGGTCTGATGATCCGTACCACACCCGGGGTGCCGGACTCGGTGGACATCATGTTCTTCGACGAGCGCGGCGCCGACCTGTCGGCGGGCGCCCAGCGCAAGCTGGACCGGGTCTTCGCCCGTCAGGAGTACCGCAGGGCGTTCCCCGGTGAGATCGGTGACCTGACGTTCCCGTCCAGCGTCTTCGACTCCTACACCGGCGCGCTGCTGCGCACCGTCGACACCTCCGGGATCCGCGAGTCCGGCCTGAAGGTCGTGGTCGACGCGGCGAACGGCAGTGCCGGACTGGTGCTGCCCAGCCTGCTCGGGCGGCTCGGGGTGGAGACGCTGACCATCAACCCGGGTCTGGACGAGTCCCGGCCGACCGAGACCGCCGACGAGCGGCGCGCGGGCCTGGTCCGGCTGGGGGAGATGGTCTCCTCGGCGCGTGCGGCGTTCGGGGTGCGGTTCGACCCGGTGGGCGAGCGGGTCTCGCTGGTCGACGAGCGGGGGAGGATCGTCGAGGACGACCGGGCGCTGCTGGTCCTGCTCGACCTGGTCGCCGCGGAGCGCCGCAGCGGCCGGGTGGCGCTGCCGGTGACGACCACCCGCATCGCCGAGCAGGTCGCCGCCTACCACGGCACCCAGGTGGAGTGGACGACGACGTCGCCCGACGACCTCACCCGGGTGTGCCGCAACGACTCCACCATCTTCGGCGGCGACGGGCGGGGCGGCTTCATCATCCCCGAGTTCAGCAGCGTCTTCGACGGCGCGGCCGCGTTCGTGCGGCTGACCGGGCTGGTGGCCCGCACCCAGCTCACCCTCAGCCAGATCGACGCCCGCATCCCCAGGGCGCATGTGCTCAAGCGGGACCTGGCCACGCCGTGGGCGGTGAAGGGCCTGGTCATGCGGCGGGTCGTGGAGGCGGCCGGGGAGCGTTCGGTGGACACCACCGACGGGGTGCGCGTGGTGGAGGCCGACGGCCGGTGGGTGATGGTCCTGCCGGACCCGGCGGAGGCCGTCACCCATCTGTGGGCGGAGGGGCCGGACGACACCTCGGCTCAGGAACTGCTCGACGAGTGGTCCACCATCGTCGACAGCGCGGGGCGCTGACACGTCCCTCCCGGCGCGGCGGTGCGGTACGGTCCTGTGCCGTGCCGTGCCGCCGCGCGGCCGCCGCCCGCCCGCGGGGCCGGTGATGAACGGCGCGTCCGACGGGGGCCGTTCGAAAACCGGGCACCCGACGTGCAACGATGTGCGGCATGCCGCAGCAGCCCCCCATTCGGAGCACAGCCTCGCCGCCGGTGCGCCGCGACGCCTCCATGTCGCTGCTGACCAACATCATGGAGCACAGCCTGGACGCCGGGTACGCGGAGGCCGCGGCGCGGCGGGGCGCGACCGGCACCTCCCGGATGCCGCGCACCACCCGGGGGCGGCTCGGGCTCGCCGCGGGTCTGGTGCTGGTGGCGCTGGTCGTCACGCTGGGTGCCGCGCAGGCACGGGTGTCGGCGCCCACGCTGGCCAGGCAGCGCCAGGAGCTGATCGACCGCATCGGCGCGGAGTCGCGCCACACGGACTCGTTGCAGAAGAGCGTGGACGCGCTGCGCGCCGAGGTGGGCGCCGCGCAGCATGAGGCTCTCGCGCGGCACGGCGGGGACAGCGCGGACCTGGTGGCGTTGCTGTCCGGGGCCACGCCGGTGGTCGGGCCGGGCCTGCGGGTGGTGGTGGACGACGCCAAGGAGGCCAGCACGAACTCCTCGGGCGGGCTGCCGCAGACCAGTGGGTTCTCCGACACCGGCCGGCTGCGCGACCGGGACCTGCAGCGCGTGGTCAACGGGCTGTGGCTGGCCGGCGCCGAGGCGATCGCCGTCAACGGCCAGCGGCTGACGGCGCTTTCGGCGATCCGGGACGCGGGCGAGGCCATACTGGTCGACAACAAGCCGCTGGTTCCCCCGTACACCGTGCTGGCCATCGGCGACGGGCCGCGGATGAGCACCGCCTTCCAGGACGGTCCCGAGGGCCAGTACCTGCACGTCCTGCAGCAGAACTACGGCATCCGCGCGAGCTTCTCGGTGATGGGCGAGGTGAGCCTGCCCGCCGCGCCGAGCCTGGTGGTCCGCACCGCGACGCCGATGACCGGCGCCGGGACGCCGGGTGCCGCCGACACAGGGAAGGGCAACAAGTGATCGCCGTTTTGGGCCTCATCGCCGGAGTCGTGGTCGGGCTGCTGGCCCGGCCCGTGGTTCCCACCGTGGTGGAGCCCTATCTGCCGATTGCCGTGGTGGCCGCGCTGGACGCCGTGTTCGGCGGGATCCGGGCCATGCTGGACGGCATCTTCGACGACAAGGTCTTCGTGGTGTCGTTCCTGTCGAACGTGGTCGTCGCGGCGCTGATCGTGTTCCTGGGCGACAAGCTGGGCGTCGGTGCCCAGTTGTCCACCGGGGTCGTGGTGGTGCTCGGCATCCGCATCTTCTCCAACGCGGCGGCGATCCGCCGTCATGTGTTCCGGGCGTGAGGGGGAGGCGTCGATGAGCGGTACCGAGGACACCCCGCCCGAGCCCCGTGACGAGCAGCCGGGGGAGGAGCGGGACACGGAGAGGGCGCAGGACGCGGCCGGGGACGCGGACGCCGCGCGTCCCGAGGAGACCGCCGCGGGGAACGAGGACGCCGAGGCGCCGGAACCGCGTCCCGTGCCGCGGCTGCCGCTGCCCCCGGAGGTGGAGCCCGCCGCCGAGCCCGGGCCGGCCGCCGCGCCGGAGCCCGTGGCCCCGGAAGCCGGTGCCGGTGCGGAGGCGGGTGCCGGGGAGGAGCCCGCCGCCCGGGCGTCCGGCCCGGAGCAGCCGCGTACCGGCCGGCAGCGGCTGGCGGCGGCGCTGTGGCCGCCGCGGGTGACGCGGGCCCAGCTGATCGTGACCGTGCTGCTGTTCGCGCTCGGCCTGGGGCTGGCCATCCAGGTGCAGTCCACCAGCGACAACGGTGTGCTGCGCGGGGCGCGCCAGGAGGACCTGGTGCGCATCCTGTCCGAGCTCGACGCCAGGACGCAGCGCCTGGAGGACGAGAAGCGCGATCTTGACGCGCAGCGCACCGAGCTGGAGAACAGCTCCAACCAGGCGGCCGAGGCGCGCCGCCAGACCGAGCAGAAGGCCCGGCAGCTCGGGGTGCTCGCCGGGACGGTCCCCGCCCAGGGGCCGGGCGTGGTCCTGACGATCCGTGACCCGGCCGGTACCGTGCCGGCCGACGAGCTGCTCGACGCGCTGGAGGAGCTGCGGGCCGCCGGGGCCGAGGCGGTGCAGATCAACGGGGTCCGGACGACCGCGGGCACCTACTTCACCGACGCGGGCGGAGGCGGGGTGCAGATCGACGGGCAGCGGGTCTCGCAGCCGTATGTCTTCAAGGTCATCGGCAATCCGCAGGATCTGCAGCCGGCGCTGAACATCCCCGGTGGCGTGGTGCAGTCGGTGGAGAAGGAGCAGGCTACGGTCTCTGTCGTGGCGTCGCAGAAGATCGTCGTGGACGCCTTGCGATCGGTGAAACAGCCTGACTACGCTCGGTCGTCGGGCCAATGAGACGGGAGAGCATGGAGTTGACCCCGGGAGGGCATGACCATGCGGGGGGTCGACACACCGACTCGGCGGTGTGTAGTGGAAACTGTGTAGCGGCCGCGTTCGTTGTCCGGATGTCCGGAGCCGCCGGTCGGTGTTGCGAGGGTTCGTCCTGCCCCACGGGCGGGTCTGTTTCTTTCAAGGGGAATCGCCCGTGAAGTTGTTTGCGAAGTTGTTCGGCAAGAGCGCTCGGCAGGGCGGTGAGCCCGCTACGGCGCGTCACCGTGCGCCGCGGGGTGCCCAGGAGGGGCCGGACGAGGAGCGCCCGCTGTTCCGCGACGAGCAGCGTGGTCCGGGTGGGGACATTTCGGGTGGTCATGGGCCGGTCTCTGTTGACCCTGCCGCGTCCGGCCGCATAGGTTTCGATCAGCCGCAGGGCGGACGTGCCCCTGCGGACACCACGGGGCAGGAGGCTCGGTCCATGGGGTCCTTGCCGGTATGCGGCAGGTGCGGCCACCGCAACGCCGAGGCCAGCCGCTTCTGCTCCAACTGCGGCGCGCCCCTGCGTCCGGGCGCCGCCACCGAGCGTGCGTCGGAGACCACCTCGACGATCTCCATCTCGGGGCTGGAGGCGTACGAGTCCGAGACGACCGGGCAGACGATGCTGCCGGCGCTCACCCCGGAGGCGCAGGCGGCCGTCGAGGCGCTGCCGCCGGGTTCGGCGCTGCTGGTGGTGCGCCGCGGCCCGAACGCGGGCAGCCGCTTCCTGCTGGACTCGGAGCTGACGACGGCCGGCCGGCACCCGGAGAGCGACATCTTCCTGGACGACGTGACGGTGTCGCGGCGGCACGTGGAGTTCCGGCGCGGGCCCGGCGGCGGGTTCACCGTGGCCGACGTCGGCAGCCTGAACGGCACGTACGTGAACCGGGAGCCCATCGACTCCGTCCCGCTGTCCAACGGGGACGAGGTGCAGATCGGCAAGTACCGTCTGGTCTTCTACACCAATCAGCGGGGCTACTGACCCGCAAGGGATGGTCCATGCGTCGTACACCGTCGGGCGGTGCCGCCAGTGGCACCGCCCCCGCGGACGGGCGTTTGATGAGCATCGGCGCGGTGCTCGGGATGCTGCGTGAGGAGTTTCCCGAGGTCACCATCTCCAAGATCCGCTTCCTGGAGGCGGAGGGGCTGGTGGAGCCGCAGCGCACGCCCTCGGGGTACCGGAAGTTCACCGGCCGTGACGTGGAGCGCCTGGCGCAGGTGCTGCGGATGCAGCGGGACCACTACCTTCCGTTGAAGGTCATCAAGGAGTACCTGGGCGCCCTGGACGCGGGCGAGCCGGTGGCGCTGCCGTCACCGTCGGACTCGCCCGACCTGGGGGATCTGCTCGAGGCCGGCCCGGCGGCGGAGGGGCCGGGGCTGCGCCTCGGCCGCGCGGAGCTGCTGGAGGCCGCCGGGGTGGACGAGGCGCAGCTGGGCGAGTGGGAGTCCTACGGCCTCGTCGAGCGCGACCCGGACGGCGGCTATGACGCCGAGACGGTGAACATCGCCACACTGATCAGGGAGCTCGGGGATTTCGGTCTCGAGCCACGGCATCTGCGGGCGGTCAAGGCGGCCGCGGACCGGGACGTCAGTCTGGTGGAGCAGGTCGTCGCGCCGCTGCGCCGGCACCGTAATCCGCAGACCAGGGCCCATGCGGAGGCCACCGCGCGCCAACTGGCGACGCTGTCGGTGCGGCTCCACGCCGCCCTGGTGCAGTCCGCGCTGCGGGTGCGGCGGGGCTGAGCGCGGCCGGGCGGCGGGATTCCCGACTACCCAAAGTCTTCGCTGACGGCCTAGGGTTGCTGTGTGAACGAGCTCGACGTCGTGGGTGTCCGGGTGGAAATGCCCTCCAACCAGCCGATCGTGCTTCTGCGGGAAGTAGGAGGCGACCGTTACCTCCCCATCTGGATCGGACCGGGGGAGGCGACCGCGATCGCCTTCGCCCAGCAGGGCATGACACCCGCCCGCCCGTTGACCCATGATCTGTTCAAGGACGTCCTCGACGCGGTCGGCCAGCAGCTGACCGAGGTGCGGATCACCGATCTGCGGGAGGGCGTCTTCTACGCCGAGCTGGTGTTCGCCAGTGGCGTCGAGGTCAGCGCGCGTCCTTCGGACGCCATAGCGCTGGCGCTGCGCACCGGGACGCCGATCTACGGCAGCGACGGTGTGCTCGACGACGCGGGGATCGCCATCCCGGACGAGCAGGAGGACGAGGTGGAGAAGTTCCGCGAGTTCCTCGACCAGATCTCTCCGGAGGACTTCGGGACCGGCAACCAGTGATCGATCGTGATCGACCGGTGACATTCAGGGGGTAGTGAACGGCCCCGAATGGCCATTCGGCTAGCCTTTCCCCTTCCGGGTCACGGGAAACCACTCTTGGGGTGGAAATCACTCGGCGTGCCGAGTGTGGCGATCGTTGACGCACTCCGAGTGACTGCCTACCGTCGAGTGGAAAGGTCCCGGACGGTCCTGTGCTGTGCGCCGCGACAGCGGCGGGCGCCGGATCGTACGTGCTCGCCGGGATGTGAAGGGACGGAGGTCGGCGTGAGAAGCACCGGCGACGGGACGGCCGCAGGCGGTGCGTATCCGGTCCGCGGGACGGTGTCCCGCCCCTCTCATCGGCCGGCGGACGCCGGCGAGGGCGCCCCGCCCGAGGCCGAGCTGGTCGGCTACCGGGGTCCCACGGCGTGCGCGGCGGCCGGCATCACCTACCGCCAGCTGGACTACTGGGCCCGCACCGGGCTGGTCGAGCCGAGCGTGCGCCCCGCCTACGGTTCGGGGACGCAGCGGCTCTACAGCTTCCGGGACGTCGTCGTCCTGAAGATCGTCAAGCGGCTGCTGGACACCGGCGTGGCCCTGCAGAACATCCGCACCGCGGTCCAGCATCTGCGGACCTGGCACACGGCGGACGTGGCCCGGCTGACGCTGATGTGCGACGGGGCGACGGTGTACGAGTGCACCTCGCCCGACGAGGTGGTCAGCCTGCTCCAGGGCGGTCAGGGCATCTTCGGCATCGCGGTGGGCGCCGTCTGGCGCGATGCGGAGGCATGCCTGGCGCAGCTGCACGGGGAGCGGGTCGACACCGGCGAGACGGTGATCGGGCAGAACCCCGAGGACGAGCTGGCCCGCCGCCGCAACCGCGCGGGGTAGGCCCGCCGCCCGGCACCGTACGCACACCTGTGCGGCGATTGTCAGTGCGATACGGCAGCATCGGTGACCGTGAGAAGTTCGCCGACGATCCTCCATCTCGACATGGACGCCTTCTATGCCTCGGTCGAGCAGGCGTCCAAGCCGAGCCTGCGGGGAAAGCCGGTGGTGGTCGGCGGGCTGGGGCCGCGCGGGGTGGTCGCGACGGCCTCGTACGAGGCGCGCGTCCACGGGGTGCACTCGGCGATGGCCATGGCGCAGGCGCGGCGGCTGTGCCCCAACGCCGCCTATCTCACCCCGCGCTTCGGGGTGTACCGGCAGGTCAGCGAGGTGGTGATGGGGCTGCTGCGGGAGCTGTCGCCGCTGGTGGAGCCGCTCAGCCTGGACGAGGCGTTCGTCGACCTGGCGGCGGGGGACAGCGGTGAGCGGCTGCTGGGCTGCTCGCCGGAGGAGGCCGTGGTGGCGGTCCGGGAGATCGGCAGGGGGCTGCGGGCGGACATCAGGGCGGCGACCGGGCTGACGGCGTCGGTGGGGATCGCGGCATCCAAGCTGCTGGCGAAGATCGGCTCGGAGCAGGCCAAGCCGGACGGCCTGGTGGTGATACGGCCGGGCACCGAGCGGGATCTGCTGGGGCCGATGCCGGTGCGCACGCTGTGGGGGGTCGGCCCGGCCACCGCCGAGCACCTGCGGCGGGCCGGGATCACCACGGTGGCGGAGGTCGCCGAGGCGGGGGAGGCGGAGCTGGTGCGGCTGCTGGGCAGGGCGCACGGGACGGGGCTGTACGCGATGGCCACCGGACGGGACGACCGCCCGGTGGTGGCCGAGCGGGACGCCAAGTCGGTCTCGGTGGAGGACACCTTCGACGTGGACGTCACCGACCGGGTGCGGATGCGCGGCGAGGTCGACCGGCTGGCGGAGCGGTGTGTGCGTCGGCTGCGGGAGGCCGGGCGTTCGGGCCGCACCGTGGTGCTCAAGCTGCGCCGCTACGACTTCACCACGCTGACGCGGTCGGAGACGCTGCGGGCGCCCACGGATGACCCGGTGGTGGTCAAGGAGACCGCCGGGCGGCTGCTGGAGGCGGTGGACACCACCGGCGGGGTGCGGCTGCTGGGGGTCGGGGTGGCGGGGCTGGCGGATTTCACCCAGGAGGACCTGTTCGCCCAGGCGGTGGACGCGGCGGCGGCGCAGGCGCCCCCGGAGGAGGCGGCCGAGCGGCCCGGCGCCGGTCCGGCCGCCCCGTCCGAGGCGGAGCGCCGCTGGCGGCCGGGCCAGGACGTCACCCATCCGGAGTATGGGCCGGGGTGGGTGCAGGGCAGCGGCGTCGGGCGGGTGACGGTCCGCTTCGAGCGGCCCGGCGGCGAGCCGGGACGGGTGCGCACCTTCGCCGTGGACGATCCGCTGCTGGAGCCGTCCGAGCCGCTGCCCCTGGTGGGGTGAGCCGTGGTGCCCCGGGGAGCGGTCAGCCGTCGCCGGCGTACGCGGCGCCGGGCACCTCCCCGTCGGGGCCGCCGGGGCCGGGGCCCTCGGAGCCGCCCTGGCCGTCCGGGGCCGGCACGGGCAGGCCGTAGTGGTGGTAGAGCTGGAGCTCCTGCGCGGGGGAGAGATGGCGGCCGACGCCGAACTCGGGGGCGTCCTTGACCAGCGACTTGTCGAAGGGCACCTGGAGGGCCTCACCGCGCAGTTCGCTGGGGGCCAGGGGGACGAAGGCGTCCCGGCCGAACAGGCCGGTGCGGACCGCGGCCCACTCCGGCGCGCCGGTCGCGTCGTCGAGGTACACCTCGTCCACTGTGCCGATCTTGGTGCCGTTGCGGTCGTACGCTTTCCGGCCGATCAGGCTGCGCGGATCGATGTCGGTCTGCACGGTCCCTCCAATAAGGTCGCAACCGATCCCACACATTCACGAAAAGGCAGAATCCGGGCGGTGTCGAATCGGGACGGACAGCGGACCGTTCCACCAGACACCCGGAGCACTCTCTGCCGCGGCAGGCTCGCTGGTACCCTGGCGTTGGCTGCTGACCCCGTGCGGGAGAGTCCCGACGACAGTACGACACCGCTCCGAGCGACACGGCGCGGTGGACACCGTCGCCGGGCGCCGAAGGAGCAAACCCTCCCCGGAATCTCTCAGGCATCCGTACCGCACGGACGAGGTCACTCTGAAAAGCAGGGCGGGCCTTCAGACGCGACGACGTGTCCGGGGACCCCTCCTCACCGACGGTGAAAACCGCTCCGCCCGGCGGCGCGGTGAAACTCTCAGGTTGATGACAGAGGGGGAGGCCGACCGGGCACCCGCGCCGAGAGGTGCCCCTCGCAGGTCGTATCGACCAGGAGGCCTCCGCAGATGACCGCCAATCGCATCCCCCTCGCCGAGCTGGAACGCGGCACCCCCTTCGAGCAGCGCCACATCGGCCCGGACGCCGAGGCGCAGGCCAAGATGCTGGCGCAGGTCGGCTACGGCTCGCTGGACGAGCTGACGGCGGCGGCGGTGCCCGCGGCCATCCGGATCGCCGAGGCGCTGGGCCTGGACGAGGCGCGCAGCGAGGCGGAGGTCCTCGCCGAACTGCGGGCGCTGGCCGGACGCAACCAGGTGCAGCACTCGATGATCGGCCTGGGCTACCACGGCACCTTCACCCCGCCGGTGATCCTGCGCAACGTCCTGGAGAACCCCGCCTGGTACACCGCGTACACGCCGTACCAGCCGGAGATCTCCCAGGGCCGCCTGGAGGCCCTGCTGAACTTCCAGACCGTGGTCGCCGACCTCACCGGCCTGCCCACCGCGGGCGCGTCGCTGCTGGACGAGGGCACCGCGGCGGCCGAGGCGATGGCGCTGTCCCGCCGGGTCGGCAAGGTCAAGGGCGGGGTGTTCCTGGTCGACGCCGACTGCCTGCCGCAGACCATCGCGGTCATCGGCACCCGCGCGGAGCCGGCCGGGGTGTCGGTCGTGGTGGCCGACCTGTCCGACGGCATCCCCGCGGACGTCGCCGAGCGCGGGGTCTTCGGCGTGCTGCTGCAGTACCCGGGGGCCGGCGGCGCGGTGCGCGACCTGCGGCCGGTCATCGAGCAGGCGCACGGGCTCGGCGCGGTGGTGACCGTGGCCGCCGACCTGCTGGCCCTGACCCTGCTGACCTCGCCCGGCGAGCTCGGCGCCGACATCGCGGTGGGCACCACCCAGCGCTTCGGCGTGCCGATGGCCTTCGGCGGGCCGCACGCCGGGTACATGGCGGTCCGCGACGCGTACGCCCGCAGCCTGCCCGGCCGCCTGGTCGGCGTGTCGGTCGACGCCGACGGCCATCCGGCGTACCGGCTGGCGCTGCAGACCCGCGAGCAGCACATCCGCCGGGAGAAGGCGACCAGCAACATCTGCACCGCGCAGGTGCTGCTGGCCGTGATGGCGTCGATGTACGCCGTCTACCACGGCCCCGAGGGCCTGGCGGCCATCGCCCGCCGGGTGCACCGCCACGCCGTGGTGCTCGCCGCGGGCCTGCGGGCCGGCGGGGTGGAGCTGGCGCACGAGACCTTCTTCGACACCCTCACCGCCCGGGTGCCGGGGCGCGCCGCCGAGGTGGTGGCCGCGGCCCGCGCCGCGGGGGTGAACCTGCGCCAGGTGGACGCCGACCTGGTGGGCATCGCCTGCGACGAGACCACAGGGCGTGAGCAGCTGGCCGCCGTGTGGTCGGCGTTCGGCGTGGCCGGCGACGTCGACGCGCTGGACGCCGCCACCGACGACGCGCTGCCGGCCGGGCTGCTGCGCTCCGACCCGTACCTGACCCACCCGGTCTTCCACCGGCACCGCTCCGAGACGGCGATGCTGCGCTACCTGCGCCGTCTGTCCGACCGGGACTACGCGCTGGACCGCGGCATGATCCCGCTGGGCTCGTGCACCATGAAGCTCAACGCGACCACCGAGATGGAGCCGATCACCTGGCCGGAGTTCGCCGGCCTGCACCCGTTCGCGCCGGTCGAGCAGGCGCAGGGCTACACCACGCTCATCACCGAGCTGGAGGAGCGCCTGGCGGAGGTCACCGGCTACGACAAGGTCAGCATCCAGCCCAACGCGGGGTCGCAGGGCGAGCTGGCCGGGCTGCTGGCGGTGCGCGCCTACCACCGGGCGAACGGCGAGACCGGGCGCACGGTGTGCCTCATCCCGTCCTCCGCGCACGGCACCAACGCCGCCAGCGCGGTGATGGCCGGCATGCGGGTGGTGGTGGTGAAGACCAGCGAGGACGGCGACGTGGACGTGGCCGACCTGCACGCCAAGATCGAGCAGTACCGCGACGAGCTGGCGGTGCTGATGGTGACCTACCCCTCCACGCACGGGGTGTTCGAGGAGAACATCACCGACATCTGCGCGGCGGTGCACGCGGCGGGCGGCCAGGTCTACGTGGACGGCGCCAACCTCAACGCCCTGGTGGGGCTGGCCAAGCCGGGCGCGTTCGGCGCGGACGTCTCGCACCTGAACCTGCACAAGACCTTCTGCATCCCGCACGGCGGCGGCGGCCCCGGCGTGGGCCCGGTCGCGGTCCGCGCGCACCTGGCGCCCTACCTGCCCAACCACCCGCTCCAGCCGTCCGCGGGCCCGGAGACCGGTGTGGGCCCGATCTCCGCCGCGCCGTGGGGTTCCGCGGGCATCCTGCCGATCTCCTGGGCATATGTGCGGCTGATGGGCGGCGACGGGCTGCGCCGGGCCACCCAGGCGGCGGTCCTGAGCGCGAACTACGTGGCCAAGCGGCTCGCCCCGTACTTCCCGGTGCTCTACACCGGGCCGGGCGGGCTGGTCGCCCACGAGTGCATCATCGACCTGCGGCCGCTGACCAAGGCGACCGGGGTGACCGTGGACGACGTCGCCAAGCGGCTGATCGACTACGGCTTCCACGCGCCGACGATGTCGTTCCCGGTGGCCGGCACGCTGATGATCGAGCCCACCGAGAGCGAGGACCTGGCGGAACTCGACCGGTTCTGCGAGGCGATGATCGCGATCCGCGCCGAGATCGACCGGGTGGGCTCGGGGGAGTGGCCCAAGGACGACAACCCGCTGCGCAACGCCCCGCACACCGCGGCCATGCTCGCCGGGGAGTGGGAGCACCCCTACACCCGTGAGGAGGCCGCCTTCCCGGCCGGGGTCACGGCGGCGGACAAGTACTGGCCGCCGGTGCGCCGCATCGACAGCGCGTACGGCGACCGCAACCTGGTCTGCTCCTGCCCGCCGCTGGAGGCCTACGAAGGCTGAGCCGCCTGAAGCGCCGACCGCCCCGCGGCATGCCAACGCCGCCGCCCGGCCGTCCCCCCGGCGGGCGGCGGCCGGGTCCCCGTCGCGGCGGCGGTCAGGCCGCGGTCACCACGTGCTCGCCGCCCAGCGGGCGGTGCGGCGCGATGATCTGGCCGTCCGGCAGCAGCTCACCGGTGTCCTCGAACAGGACCACCCCGTTGCAGAGCAGGCTCCAGCCCTGTTCCGGGTGGTGGGCCACCAGATGGGCGGCCTCCCGGTCGGCGGAGTCGGCGGACGGACACGGTGGCTGGTGCGGGCACATGGAAGTCGTCTTTCGCTGTGGTGGACAGGTCGTGCGGTCGAGCCGTTCTCGATCGGCGTTCATGCCGGCCCCCCGTTGGTCTTCGGTCGGTCCCCAGTCTTGCCCCGCGGAGGCGGTTCCGCAGGCATTTCCCGAGGTTTCCGCGTTCGGGTCCCCTCGACGGTACGGACGCGTCACCCGCTTGCCCGGTTCACCGGTTTTCGGCCGTCGCCGCACCGCGCGGCGGCGCGCCTCCACGGCGACCGGTGCCGTGGAAGCGCGCCGTGGTGCGCCGGGGCGTCAGGGCCTGGCGACCTAGACGGCCTTCAGCAGCGGCGCCGGAGTGAGCCGGTGGGCGAGGACCGGGAGCAGGTCGGCGGCCCGGTGCGGACGGTCGGCGGCGATCCCCGGCGGCGCCGGCGCGAGCGGGATGAGCACGTCCGCCGGCGCGGGCTGTGCCTCGGGGCCGTCGCTCAGCTCCCCGTGCAGCCACAGCGTGAGCATGTACAGGCCGGGGACGGACAGCAGCCGGGGCTGGTGGCTGCCGGGCAGCAACTCGGCCTGGTGCAGGGCCCGTTCCGTGGACGCCAGATAGGGCCCCTCGCTGAAGTGCGAGAACGCCGTGCCGTCCGGGGTCAGGACGGTCTCCGCCGCGGCCAGGATCCGCTCGCCGCAGCGGATCAGGAAGCGCCAGCCGGTCAGCCGGGCCTGCGGCAGCCCGCCGTCGGCCGGGGCCGCCTCGAGGACGTGGACCGGCAGCGGATGGACGGGCTCCAGCGGACCGGTCGAGGCACGCAGTGACAGGGTGCGGGCGGCGCGCACCGCGGTCGGGGAGGACAGGGCCGTGACGACACTGCGCGAAGCGGGAGCGGGGGGCGGGGAGACATGCAGCGGCATGGTGTGGGTCGCCTCTCACAAGAGACAGGAAAGCCGGACGGGTGCGGACGGCGCTGTCAGCGGACGGTCTGAGCTCGGCGTGCGTGAGGAGCCTGAAGGAGGGCAGGATCGCCCTGGCACCCGGCCGGGGCCGGGGCTTCGGTGCGTGCGGTAGGCGGCGGCATCGGGTTCCTTCCCCGCCCGAAGGCGCGCGCGGGGGCGCAACCGGCGGGTCGCGGAGTCTCAGCCTGTGCGCGAAGTTTATACGAGCCGTGTTCGCGGAGTGTTTCCGCTGCATGGCCGGCATATAACCGGCAAGCGGGTATTCGGACCCGAGTTCCGGGGTTTTCCTCCGCATTCGCACCCTGACCGAACGCCCTGGCCTGCGGGGACCGTCCGGGAGTGGATGGCCGGTTCACGCTGTGGTTTTCACAGGGTGTTCCTGGCAGGTAGCCGACCGTTATGCCGAGGGAATGTGCCAGTCCGGCCGCCCGGTACGAGACTAGCGGGTACCCGGTCGGCCCGGGGACGTTATGGACGCGTTCGACTGGGCATCATCGGTGCACGCCCCATACAGAAGGGACGCCTCGATGGGTGAGAAGGTCGTGGCCACCGGGTTCGACCTGTCCGATCGGCAGCGGTACCGGCAGAAACTGCGGCAGTGTCTCGCCGCCCTGGACCGGCTGCTCGAGGAGAAGCGCTTCGATCGCCCCCGCAACCTCATGGGGCTGGAGATCGAATTGAATCTCGCGGATCGTGACGGTTTGCCGCGCATGATGAACGAAGAGGTGCTGGAGCGGATCGCCAGCCGCGATTTCCAGACGGAGCTGGCGCAGTTCAACATAGAGGTCAACATCGCTCCGCACCGCCTTTCCGGCCGGGTCTTCGATCAGCTCGCCGAGGAGTTGCGGATCGGTTTGGCATATGCCGATCGCAAGGCGGCGGAAGTGGGTGCCGGAATCGTCATGATCGGCATCCTGCCGACCCTCGGCGCCCAGGACCTGGTGCACGCCAACCTCTCCCGCGCCGACCGCTACCAACTGCTCAACGACCGCATCCTGGCCGCCCGAGGCGAGGACATCGCCTTGGACATCGAGGGCGTGGAGCACCTGGTGTGCACCTCCGCCTCCATCGCCCCGGAGGCGGCCTGCACCTCGATGCAGATGCACTTGCAGGTCACCCCGGAGCGCTTCGCCGCGGTGTGGAACGCCGCGCAGGCGGTGGTCGGCCCGCAGGTGGCCCTCGGTGCCAACTCCCCGTTCCTCTTCGGCCGCGAGCTGTGGCGTGAGACGCGTCCGATGCTCTTCCAGCAGGCCACCGACACCCGCCCGCAGGAGCTGCGCGAGCAGGGCGTGCGCCCGCTCACCTGGTTCGGCGAGCGGTGGATATCGGGGGCGTACGACCTGTTCGAGGAGAACCTGCGCTACTTCCCCTCGCTGCTGCCGATCTGCGACGACGAGGAACCGCTGCGGGTGCTCGACGAGGGCGGCATCCCGCGGCTGAAGGAACTGCAACTGCACAACGGCACCATCTACCGCTGGAACCGCCCGGTGTACGCCGTCGTGGACGGCGTGCCGCACCTGCGGGTGGAGAACCGGGTGATGCCCGCCGGGCCCACCGTCACCGACGTGCTGGCCAACGCCGCCTTCTACTACGGACTGGTGCGCTCCCTGGCCGAGGCCTCGCGGCCGGTGTGGTCCCGGATGCCCTTCGCCGCCGCGGCCGAGAACTTCGACGCGGCCTGCCGGTACGGCATCGACGCCGAGCTGACCTGGCCCAGAGGCGGGCGCGGCGCCCTGACGAAGGTGCCGGCGGTGCGGCTGGTCCAGGAGGAGCTGCTGCCGCTGGCGGCCGACGGCCTGGACGCCTGGGGGGTGGCGCCCGCCGACCGCGACCGGTACCTGGGCGTGATCGAGGAACGCTGCCGGCGCCGGGTCAACGGGGCGTCCTGGCAGGCGGCGGTCTTCCACCGGGCGATGGACGCCGGCATGCCCCGGCAGGCGGCGCTGGCGGCCATGACACGCGCGTACTGCGAGCTGATGCGCTCCGGCGAACCGGTGCACGCCTGGCCGGACAAGCCGCAGCTCGGCTGAGCGCGGCCCGGCCCCGGACACCCCGGAGCCCGCGGCGCCCCGGCGTTCGCCCGGGGCGCTTCGCGTGCGAGGATCGCCGCTGTGGAGTCAGCGGGCGCCAACGAGGAGTGGAGCGGGCCGGCGGGGCGGCGGGAGGCCGCGTACGCCGCGGAGGAGTCCGCCGTCCGGCGGATGCTGCGCAGCGAGACGCTGCTGGTGCTGGCCCTGTCGCTGGGCGCCGACGCGGTCAGCGCGCTGATCAGCTTCATCGGCTCGCTGACCCGGCCGGGCTCGCTGCGCAACCAGGCGGCGACACTGGTCGCCAGCCAGGCGCCGGGCCGGCCCTGGCTGGACCTGGCCTGGCAGCTGTTCGGGATCGCCACCGCGCTGCTGCCGGTGGCCCTGGTGGCCCACCTGCTGGCGCGGGAGGGCGCCGGGATGGGCGCGATCGGCTTCGACCTGCGGCGTAAGCGCTTCGACATCGGCTGGGGCGCGGCCGTCGCGGCGGTGGTCGGCGGCAGCGGGCTGCTGCTGTACCTGGGGGCGCGGGCGGCCGGGTTCAACCTGACCGTGGTGCCCGAGTCACTGCCGCACGTGTGGTGGCGGGTCCCGGTGCTGGTCGCGGCGGCGGTGCAGAACGCCGTCCTGGAAGAGGTCGTCGTCGTGGGCTACCTGCTGCGCCGGCTGGACCGCCTGGGCTGGACGCCGCTCGGGGCGCTGGCGGCCAGCGCGGCGCTGCGCGGCTCGTACCACCTGTACCAGGGGATCGGCGGCCTGGTCGGCAACATGGTGATGGGCGTGCTGTTCGTCCTGCTGTACCGGCGGTGGGGGCGGGTGGGGCCGCTGGTGGCCGCGCACGCGCTGATCGACACCGTCGCGTTCGTCGGCTACGCGGCCCTGGCGGGCAAGGTGGGCTGGCTGCCCACCTGACCCGGCCCGACCTGGCCCGCCACCGCCCGGCTCACAGCACGTCCGGCTCCACGGTCAGCTCCCCGTCGATGACGGTGACGGCGCCGCCGGTGAGCAGAGTGCGCTCGCCGCGCAGCGCGGTGCGGACGGTTCCGGTGCGCGCGGAGGCCTGCAGACCGGTCAGCTCGTCGCGGCCGAGGCGGGCCGACCAGAACGGCGCCAGCACGGTGTGGGCGCTGCCGGTCACCGGGTCCTCGTCGATGCCGACCGCGGGGCCGAAGAAGCGGGAGACGAAGTCGTAGCCGGCCGAGGGGTCCTCGGCGGCGGCGGTGACGATCACGCCCCGGTACGGGAGCGCGGCCACGGCCGCCAGGTCCGGGGCCAGGGCGCGGACGGTCTTCTCGTCGGCGAGTTCGACCAGCAGGTCGTCCACGTTCGGCCCGGAACCGTGCGCGGACAGCACGTCGGCGCCCAGGGCGGCCCGGGCGGAGGCGGTGTCCGGCTCGGCGGTCAGCCGCGCGGTGGGGAAGTCCAGGGTGATGGTGCCGTCGGCGGCCGCGGTGGCGGCGAGGACACCGCTGCGGGTCCGGAAGCGGATCGTTCCCGAGGCGGTGCCGGTGGTGTGCAGGACGTGGGCGGTGGCCAGCGTGGCGTGGCCGCACAGGTTGACCTCGGTGACGGGGGTGAACCAGCGCAGCGCCCAGCCGGCGTCGTCGTCGGCCCCGGCGGCGAGCGGGTGGGCGAAGGCGGTCTCGGAGAGGTTGACCTCGGCGGCGAGCCGCTGCATGCGGTCCTCGGCGGGGAAGTGGTCACCGCCGAGGATGACGACTCCGGCGGGGTTGCCGGCGAACGGGCGGTCGGTGAAGGCGTCGACGATGCGGATCCTCATGGGCCTCACGCTAGGCACTCCGGTGACCGGCTGCGATGGCCAATTCACGGCAGGTGGCCGGGAAGGGGGTTGCCGCACGCTCGTTACCGATATATCGTCGAGTTATCGAGATGCCTCGATGACCGATCACCGAATACACGAGTGAAGGGAGCGCAGTGATGCGTTCACCCGGACATGGACACGGACACCCTCGTCATCACGGCCCCTGGGGGCCCGGTGCCGAGGGGGAAGGCCACTTCGAGAGCCGGCGGGCCGCCTTCGGGCCGTTCGGGCCCCCCTTCGGCGGCCCCGGGCCGTTCGGCGGACGCGGCGGACCGTTCGGGCCGGGGCGGGGACGCGGCGGACCGCGCGGCCGGGCGCGGCGCGGCGATGTGCGCGCCTCGATCCTGGCCCTGCTCAAGGACCGCCCGATGCACGGCTACGAGATGATCCAGGAGATCGCCGAACGCAGCGGCGGCGCCTGGAAGCCCAGCCCCGGCTCCGTCTACCCGACCCTCCAACTGCTGGAGGACGAGGGCGTGATCCGGAGCGAGAGCGAGGGCGGCAAGAAGCTGTTCACCCTCACCGACGCCGGCCGCGCCGAGGCCGACGCCGGCTCCGAGGCCCCCTGGGAGGACGCCGGGCGCGGCATCGACTGGGAGGCCATGCACGAGATCCGGCAGGCGGGCGCCGGCCTGGCCGAGGCGTTCCACCAGGTGTGGGCGACGGGCACACCGGCGCAGCGCGAGAAGGCGATGACGGTGCTCAACGAGTCCCGCAGGAAGCTGTATCTGATCCTGGCCGAGGAGGACTGAGGGCCGGGGCGCGGCCACCGCCGGGTCAGAACGCCGGCGCGACGCCGGCCGTGAGCGGCAGTTCGTCGATCCGCCCCCGCTGACAGACCGCGCCCAGGCTCCAGGAGACCGTGGTGTGGCTGGTCTGGTCGGGCGGGGTGACCTCGGCCGATGCCGCGACCGGCTGGCAGTTGCCGTTCGTGGCGTCCCCGGGGCCGGCCACCGCGCTCCAGTGCAGTCGCGTCCAGGCGCTCGCGCCGGGCGCAAGCGTCAGCGGCCGGCTGGTCGCCGTCGGCTCGCGCACCACGGTGGTGGGCACCGGCCGGCCCGCGCCGTCCATCAGTTGCAGCCCCGGGTAGCCCTGGGTGCGGCAGCGGTGCGATGTGGTGTTGGTGATGTTCACGGCGGCGTAGCGGTTGCCGGCCGCCGGCTGCAGCCCGTGCACCGCGACCCGCAGACCGGCCGTGGTGCACCAGGGGGTGCCGCCGCCGGACGGCGTGGGCGGTGTGTCGGCGGGTGCGGTGGTGGCCGGGGGCTGTTGCGGCCCCGCGGTGGGCGTGGATGTGGGCGCGGACGCGCTCGCCGTGGTGCTGCCGGAGGGCGCCGGCTGCGGTGCGGTGCCCTGGCCGCCGCAGCCGGCGGTGAGCGCGGCGGCCGCGGACAGGGCGGCCGGCAGGGCCCATAAGCGGTACCGGGGGTGCTGGCGTTCCATCGGTTTCCTCCCTACTCGGGTCGTTGTAGGGAGTTTTGCCGGTCTGCGGGCGGGCAGTCCCGCGGGCGGTCCCGAAGGGGCGCGCGCCCCCCGGCTCGGAAGGGTTGTCATCCCGGAGGATGAGTGGGGGAGCGTTCACGCCCTCCCCCGGGGGGAGAGGCGAATGGGCCCGGGCGCGGATGCCCGCGGGCGGGCCGTCTGGTGGGGTGGGGGAGTGCGAAGCGAGATCCGGTCCGGGGACCCGGGCCGCGGGGGGATCGAGTGCGCCGGAGCCGACCCCTGGCCGGCGGCGATCGGCGGTGAGCTGCGCGCGGTGCTCGCCAGCGCGCGCCGGCGCGCGGTACGCGACGGGGACCGGCTGGTGGACACCGCGCACCTGCTGCACTCGCTGCTGGAGTCCGGACCGCGCGTCCACGACGTGCTCGCCGCCGCGGGCGGCCGGCCGGTCCGCGTCCTGGGATACCTGGCGCAGCGCAGCATCGGCTACGGGCTGCGCTGGCACGGGGCGGTGGAGGACACGGCAGCCGGGCCCGGCACGCCGCAGCGGCCCGCGGCGGGGGTGAGCCCATCCGTCGCCGACGCGTTATGGCAGGCGGCCCGTTACGCGGCCGCGCGGGGCAGCCGCACCGCGGACGGGGCCGACCTGCTGCGCGCGCTGGCCGCCGACACGCGCTGCCGGGCCGCCCAGGTGCTGACGGCCACCGGCGTCGATCCCGCGCGGCTGGTGCTGTGACCGGGAAGGTGCGCCGTGAGGCTCGCGGCGTCCGGTGCAGGGGGCACCTCCCGCCGAAGGCAGGGGGATGTCGCAAGGCGGAGGATCGCCCTCGTACGGGGCGTACTCGGGCGTTCCGACGCTCTGCTTCCGCAAAGCACTGGCGTACGAACCGCCGAGGGGACGGGACCCGGAATCGCCAGCCGCCGGGGAGGAAGTGTCATGGTCAGATCGGCGGCTGAGATGATGAGCGGATGCATGGCTCGCAAGGAGTTTCGGGGAGGAGGGCCGGACTCGCGTCGGCGCTGGCGTCGGCGCTCGCGTTCGGCTGTTCGGGGGTGGCGGCCAAGCCGCTGATCGAGGCGGGGATCGACCCGCTGCACCTGGTCTGGCTGCGGGTGGCCGGAGCCGCCCTGGTGCTGCTCCCGGTGGCGGTGCGCCACCGGGACGCGCTGCGCCGGCGCCCCGGGCTGCTGGCCGGATTCGGGCTGCTCGGTGTGGCGGGCGTGCAGGCCTGCTACTTCGCCGCCCTGTCCCGCATCCCGGTCTCGGTCGCGCTGCTGGTGGAGTACCTGGCGCCCGCGCTGGTGCTGGGCTGGGTGCGTTTCGTGCAGCGGCGGCCGGTGAGCCGGGCGGCGGCGGCCGGCGTGGTGCTGGCGGTCACCGGCCTGGCCGGTGTCGTCGAGGCGTGGCGCGGGCTGCGGTTCGACGCGCTCGGGCTGCTGCTGGCGCTGGGCGCGGCCTGCTGCCAGGTCGGGTACTTCCTGCTGGCCGACCACGGCAGCGAGCGGGAGGACGCGGTGGATCCGCTGGCCGTGATCAGCCATGGGCTGCTGGTGGGTGTCGCGGTGCTCACCGTGGTCGCCAGGCCCTGGCAGATGCACTGGTATGTGCTGGCCCGCCAGGTCGCGTTGGGTGACCGGACGGTGCCGGCGGTGCTCCTGCTGGCCTGGATCGTGCTGGTCTCCACGGTGGTGGCCTACCTGACCGGGGTGGTCTCGGTGCGCAGGCTCTCGCCGCCGGTCGCCGGGGTCGTCGCCTGCCTGGAGGCCGTCGTGGCCACCGTGCTGGCCTGGGTGCTGCTGGGGGAGCGGCTGGGCCCCGCCCAACTGGCGGGCGGCGCGCTGGTGCTGACGGGCGCCTTCATCGCGCAGAGCACCGCGCCGAAGCCGGCGGACCCGGTGGTGGCGGAGGTGCTGCCGCAGTGGGCGGCGGAGGCTGGCGCGGCATCCGGCGAGGCCGCGCCCGAAGCCCGCGAGTCCGCGCCCGAACCCGGTGAGTCCGCACCCGAAGCCGGGGGCGCGCTGCCCGGCCGGGCCGCCGCGACCTGAGCGTCCGCCTCCCGGGGAACGGGCGCTCCGCTCAGCCGTCCCGGCCGGCGGCCAGGCGCCGCAGCTGGTGGGCGCGGGCGGCCGCGTCGTACGGGGCGTCCCGCTGCTCCAGAAGCCCGCTGATGCGCTCCTGGAGTTCGCGGGGCTTGTTCCCGCCGTACTTGAACTTCGCCCGCACTCCGGTGACCTGGAGCAGCAACCCGCGAATGCCCGGCAGCAGCCGGAGGAACGGGGACTGGCCGGGGTCGGCGTGGTCACCGGATGGCTGGAAGCGGGCGAGCTGGCGGCGCAGCACCTCGGCCTTGGCCTCCGGCTCGTCCACCACCGCGGCGATACAGCGCAGCTGCACGGCGGCGTAGTAGCTGGTGGGGACGCCGTGTTCGGGCGGCACCCCGTCGGGCGACTGCCAGGGGCCGGGGATGAAGGTGTAGTCGTCGACGACGCTGAGCGTGACGTGCGGGTCCGCCTCCAGGGCGGCCCACAGCGGGTTGGGACGGGCGAGGTGGGTGACCACCTCGCCGCGTTCGGCGTCGTAGGCGAAGTGCAGGGGCTGGACGTGCGGCGGCTCGCCGGGCCCGCCGTTGACGGCGAGCTGGCCGAAGTCGCGCCCGGCGAGTCACTCCCGCCACTCGTCGTCGTCCAGTGCCGCGTCCCAGGGGTGGATGAGCATGGTGGATCCTCGTCCCGCCCGGTCAGCGGGTGGTCAGGTAGGCGGGCGCGGGGATCGCCGGGTCCAGGTCCGCGGCGGGCACCGGGGTGCCGTAGACCGGGGCGACGGGCAGCACCCCGCTCCAGTACGGCAGGCCGAGGTCCTCCGGGTCGTCGTTGGGGCCGCCGGTGCGGACCTTCGCCGACACCTCGTCCAGGTCCAGCCGGACGACGGCGGTGGCGGCGAGCTCCTTGGCGTTCCCCGGCCGGGAGTCGGCGGCCCGGCCGGGCACCATGTGGTCCACCAGGGCGTCCAGGGCGGCTGAGCGCTCGGCCGGGTCGGTGACCTGGTGGGCGGTGCCGTGCACCACCACCGAGCGGTAGTTGACGGAGTGGTGGAAGGCCGAGCGGGCCAGGACCAGGCCGTCGATCAGGGTCACCGTCAGGCACACCGGCAGGCCCTCGGGCTCCCCCGCGCCGCGCAGCGGGCGCGACCCGGTGGAGCCGTGGACGTAGAGCCGGTCCCCGACGCGGGCGTAGAGGGTGGGCAGCACCACGGGTGCGCCGTCGCGGACGAAGCCGAGATGGCACACCTGGCCCTCGTCGAGGATCGCGTGGACCAGATCGCGGTCCCAGGAGGCGCGGTTGGCGGAGCGGGTGGGGACGGTGCGGTCGGTGGCCCGGTAGGTGGCGTCCGAGGTGGCCGGCATGGGTCGCTCCCTGGGGATCGCGGTGTGGCGTGAACGTGTGCGAGGAGGTGTGCGAGGAGGTGTGCGTGCCGGCTTGTGCGGCGGTTTGCACTAGTACATAATCTGCTTTGTGCTAGGAGAATATCGGATCACCGGTCGGCGCGCCACGGAGATCGCGGTGGACGTCGAACGTGCCATCGGGGAGGGCGTGTTGCGGCCCGGTGAGACGCTGCCCCCGCTGCGGGAGCTGGCGGCCCGGCTGGGCGTCAACCCCAACACCGTGGCCGCCGCCTACCGCCTGCTGCGGGACCGCGGGGTCATCGAGACCGCCGGGCGGCGCGGCAGCCGGGTCCGCGGCCGCCCGGCCACCACGCCGCGTGAGGAGATCCGGGTCGAGGCGCCGCCCGGCGCGCACGACGTGTCGGCAGGCAACCCGGATCCCGCCCTGCTGCCACCGCTCGGCCCCGCGCTCGCCGCCGTGGCCGCCCGCCACGACCGCGCCCCGGTGCTGTACGGCGTGCCCGCCGTGGACGAGGAGCTGGCCGCCCTCTCCCGGCAGGGCTTCGCCGCCGACGGGGTCGCGCCCGGGCCGGTCGGGGTGACCTCCGGCTCCCTGGACGCGATCGAACGGGCGCTCGGCGCCCATCTGCGGCCCGGCGACGCGGTGGGCATCGAGGACCCCGGCTGGGGCAGCCTGCTGGACCTGGTCCCCGCGCTCGGGCTGCGGCCCCTGCCGATGGCGGTGGACGACGACGGGCCGCTGCCGGAGGCGGTGGAGGCGGCGCTGCGCGCCGGGGCGCGTGCCGTGGTCGTCACCGACCGCGCCCAGAACCCCACCGGCGCCGCGATCAGCGCCGCCCGGGCCCGCGACCTGCGCGCCGTGCTGGCCGCCCACCCGGACGTGCTGGTCGTCGACGACGACCACGGGCACGGCATCGTCGACCTGCCGCCGCATCCGCTGGGCGGCACCACCGCCCACTGGATGCTGGTCCGCTCGGTGGCCAAGGCGTACGGGCCCGACCTGCGGCTCGCGGTGGTCACCGGGGACCCGGTGACCGTCGACCGCATCGCCGGCCGCCACCGGCTGGGACCGGGCTGGGTGAGTCACCTGCTGCAGCGCACCGCCGCCGAGCTGATGCGTTCCGGGGCCGTCGATCCGCCGCGGGTCGCCGCCTCCTACGGCCGGCGGCGGGACGCCCTGCTGGCGGCGCTGCGCGAGCGGGGCGTGGCGGGCCGGGGCCGCAGCGGGATGAACGTGTGGATCCCGGTGCCGGACGAGACCGGGGCGGTCGGGCGGCTGCTGACCAGGGGATGGGCCGTGGCCCCGGGCGCTCTCTTCCGGCTGTCCTCCGGGCCGGGGATCCGGGTGACCGTCTCGACGCTGGAGCCCGGGGACGTCGAGCCGCTGGCGGAGGCGATCGCCGCGGCCGTCCGGCCGACCGCGGCGGGGCGCTTCGACTGACGACCGGGCGCCGGCGGTTGCTACGCGGGGGAGCGCGCCGCGCGCGGCCGGGTCTGGGTGAGGGCGGCGCCGAGCAGGACGACGGCCGCGCCCACCGGTTCGTACCAGCTCAGGTGCTCACCGAGCAGGAAGACCCCGGCCGCCGTGGCGATGACCGGGATCAGGTACGTCACCATCGTGGCCACCGTGGGTCCGGCCTCCTTGACCAGCCCGTACTGGAGCAGGAACGCCAGCCCGGTGCCCAGCGCGCCCAGCGCCGCCACCGACAGCACCGGCGCGATCGGCCAGGAGTGCGGCAGCGAGGTGAACAGCGGTGTGACGACGGCCAGTTGGACGGCGGCCAGCAGCAACTGACCGGTGGACAGCGCCAGCGAGGAGTCCCCCGTGCCGCTCAGCGTCCGCCGCACCCAGATCCAGCCGACCGCGTAACTGGCCCCGGCCACCAGCGCCAGGGCGGTGCCCTTCGGATCCTGGCCGGAGAAGCCCTGCCAGGCGCCCAGCACCGTCAGCACCCCGAGGAACCCGATGCCGACCCCCGCGAACCGCCGCCGGCTCGGCCGGTCCTCCGACAGCGCGACCACCGAGAGCAGCATGCTCCACAGCGGTGTGGTGGCGTTGCAGATCCCGGCCAGCGTCGAGGAGATCGTCAACTCGGCGTAGGCGAACAGCGAGAACGGCAGTGCGCACAGCAGGACGGCGGCGACCGCCAGGCACGCCCAGGTACGTGGGCGGCGGGGCAGCCGCTCCCGGCGCGCGAGCAGCACCGCCGCCAGCACCGCGCCGCCGAACACCGTGCGGGCCAGGGTGATCTGGAGCGGCGCGAACGCCTCGGTGCCGACCTTGATGAACAGGAAGCTGAAGCCCCAGATCAACGACAGGACGGCGAACCGCACCCGCCAGTCGAGATGGAGCCGGCGCCCGGGGCGTGCGGGAGCGGATGGGGGGCGGGAGGTCGCGGACCGGTCGGCGAGGGCGCTCATGGCCCCTACTGTGCGTACCGCGCGCCCCGCCGACAAGCGGGTTTCCGACCCGGAACCCCGAGCGCGGGCCCCCGGCCGGGGTGCGACGCCGGCGCGGCACCGTGCGGGAGGCCCCGGCCGGGGGC
>JBEHXI010000084.1:0-26786 GCA_048498775.1 Actinomycetota bacterium
GGGGTTCACCGCTGCCACCGGTAGCCGCGCGGGGTGACCATCCGGCCGGCGACCCGGCGGGTGGCGGTGTTGCCGACGGTCACCACCGTCACCATGTCCACGGTCGTCACGTCCAGGGCGGCCAGCGTGGTGACCTCGCTGCGCTCGTCCGGGCGGGACGCGGCGTGGACGACGCCGACCGGGGTGGCCGGGTCGCGGTGCTCGGCGAGGATGCCCAGCGCCTTGGGCAGCTGCCAGTCCCGGCCCCGGCTGCGCGGGTTGTAGAAGGTGACGACCAGGTCGGACTCCGCGGCGGCGCGGACCCGGCGCTCGATGACCTCCCACGGGGTGTGCAGGTCCGACAGGCTGATCGAGACATGGTCGTGGCCCAGCGGCGCGCCCAGGACGGCCGCGGCGGCCAGGGCCGCCGTCACGCCCGGCACACCCACCACGTCGATGTCGTCGGCCGCCTCGGCGAGCGCGGGCGACGCCATCGCGTACACGCCCGCGTCACCGCTGCCGATCAGCGCCACCGCGTGGCCGGCCCGGGCCTCGGCGACGGCGGTGCGGGCCCGCTCCTCCTCGGCGCCCAGCCCGGACTCGACGATCCGGGTGCCCGGGCGCAGCAGGTCGCGGATCTGGTCGACGTACTGGTCGAGTCCGACGATCACCGAGGCGCGCCGCAGTTCGTCGCGGGCCCGCGGGGTGAGCAGGTCGCGGGCTCCGGGGCCGAGGCCGACGACGGCCAGCCGGCCGCGGGGGCGGCGGCGGGCGACCGCGGCGGTCACCATCGCCGGACGGCCCTCGGGGGTGGACTTCCGCTTGGGGACGAGGAGTTCGGCGCCCTGCCCGGCGCGGGCCAGGGCGGCGGCCTCGGCGACGCTCGGGGTGCCGACGGCGGCCAGCGGCGCGCCGGACGGGTTGGGGACGTCGATCGCCGCGAGGGTGCCGGCCGGTTCGCACACCAGCGGCACGCCCAACTGCCGGGCCGCCTCGACCAGTCCGGGCTCGGCGGCCTTGGCGTCCACGGTGGCCAGTTCGGCCACCGAGCGTGGCGACAACCCGGCGTCCGCGAGCACCCGCTCGACCAGACCGAGCACCTCCTCGGCCGGTGCCCCGCTGCTGGCCCCGACGCCGACCACCAGCGACGGCGGCCGCAGCACCGCGGTGCGGTCGTCGAGGGCGGTCACCCGGTCCCCGACGACCAGCCGGACGTCACTGTCAGTGGTCGCCGTTACGTTGGGTGGCAGAGCGGGAAGGGGGTGGACGTCATGGGCGTCCAGACGCACGGGGGAGCCGTCGAGCATCGCGCGGGCCACGGAGGCCACCGCGCCCTCGACGGTCCAGCCGAGGGTGTCCAGGCCGGGGATGCCGGCCGCGTCGGTGGCGGTGGTGACCACCGGGGTGCACTCCAGCACCTCGGCGACGGCCTGCGCCAGGTCGTTCGCGCCGCCCGCGTGGCCGCCCAGCAGGGGTACCGCGAAGCGCAGCGCCTCGTCCACGCACACCACGCCCGGGTCGGTCGCCTTGTCCGCGAGCAGCGGCGCGACCAGCCGCACCACGGCTCCGGCGGCCAGGAAGCACACCACTTGCCCGCACTCGGCGAAGGCCCGCTCCACGGCCTGCCGGACCGGCCCGTCGTACGAGACGGTGCGGCCCGGCCAGGCGGCGGCGAGCCGGTCGCGGGCGGCGTTGCCTGCCGCGGTGGCGGCGATCAGGCCGATCACGTGAGTGCTCCTTCGGGTGGTTCCTCGGTACGGATGACGGTGTGCGCGCGGGTTCCCCACAGCACGAACACGGGGTTGGCGGCGGCGAGGCGGGTGACGTCGCCGGGCAGCGGGGCGAGCCGGGAGGACTGGATCAGCGTGCCGTCCACGCGCAGGCCCGCGCCGGCGAGCGCCGCCCGCACGGCGGGCACCCGGTCCAGGGCCGCCAGCGTCACCACGACGGTGCGGCGGGCCCGGCGGGCCGCGGCCGTCACGATCGCGGGCAGATCGGCGCCCCCGCCGCCGACGAACACCGCGTCCGGGTCGGGCAGGTGCTCCAGAGCGGCGGGCGCGCTGCCCTGCACCACCTGGACGTCCACCCCGTGGGCGGCGGCGTTGGCCCGGATGCGTGTCACGCCGTCGGCGGTCCGCTCGACGGCGACGACCGCGGCGCCGAAGCGCGCGCACTCCACCGCGACGGAGCCGGATCCCGCGCCGACGTCCCACACCAGTTCGCCGGTGCGCGGGCCGATCCGGGCCAGGGCGAGCGCCCGCACCTCGTACTTGGTCACCATCGAGTCGCGGTGCGCGAACTCCTCCTCGGGCAGCGCCCAGCCGGCCGGCGCGGGGGCGGGCCCTGCGACGGTCCGCTGCCGCGGGGACAGCAGGCGCCGCTCGTCCAGGCAGAGCACGACGCTGACGCCGGACGGCCCCCAGTCCCGGGCCGCCGCCTCCCGCGGGCCGATCCGCTCGACGGTCTCCTCACCGGTGCCCAGCGCGGCCGCGACCACCAGGGTCCGCTCCACCCCGGCGGCGGCCAGGGCGGCGCCCAGTTCGGCGGGGCCCGCCCCGGGGCCGGTGAGCACCGCGGTCTTCGGGTGCGCCCGGCAGACGTTGACGGCGGTGCGCGGATCACGGCCGTGCGCGCTGACCACCACCGCGTCGTCCCACGGCAGCCCCAGCCGGGCGAAGGCCACGGCCACCGAGGGGGAGGCCGGATGGACCCGGAGCCGGTGCGGCCCGAAGCGTTCCGCCAGCGCCCGCGCGATCCCGAAGAACCCGGGGTCGCCGGACGCCAGCACGGCCACCCGGGCGCGGTCGCCCGCCTCGTCGAGGTGCCGGCCGATCGCGTCCAGCGCCGGGGCGAGCGGGCCGAGGACGATCCGGGCGCCGCCGAAGGGCGGGGCGGACGCCGCGGCGAGCGCCGCGTCGGCGGCCCGCAGATGGCGGGCCGCGCCGGCCAGCAGCGTGGCGGAGGCCAGTTCGGCGGCGTGGGGGGTCAGGGCGTCCGGGCCGGTCCCGGTGCCCAGCACGGTGATCACGACAGCATCCCCCGGGGGGAGGTGGAGGCGGATGCGATCAGGGTGTGGCCGGTGAAGTCCACCATGGCGGCCTCGGCGGCGAGCCGGTGTCCGGCGAAGCGCTCCATCACGTCGGCCACCCGGCGGCACAGCTCGGTCCCACCGGAGCCGAGCAGCCCGGCCTCCTGCCACACCTCGTAGGCGTGCCGCGCGGTGTTGGCCGCCGCGACGCGCTCCGCGAGCTCCTCGGAGCCCCCGACGTGCCGGGTGATGTCCGCCAGCACGCCCGGGTCCACCTTGGAGCGGGTGTAGTGCGTCATCAGCACCCCCGACGCCAGCTTGGTCAGCTTGCCGACCATGCCGACGAACACCACGCGCTCCAGGCCGTGTTCGACCGCCCGGCGCAGCGCCGCGCCCGTGAAGTCGCCCACCTCGATGAAGCACACCTCGGGCAGCGCGGGCAGCAGCGCCATGGCGCCCTTCTCGGTGCGTCCGCCCGTGCACAGCACCACGGCGGGGGCGCCCTGCGCGGCCGCCACCGACACGGCCTGCTCCACGCTGGCCCGCCACGACGCGGTCGAGAACGGCCGGACGATCCCGGTGGTGCCCAGGATCGAGATGCCGCCGAGGATGCCGAGCCGGGCGTTGGTGGTCTTGCGGGCGCGCGCCTCACCGTCCGGCACGCTGATCGTCACGTCCACGCCCTGGGCGTCCAGGTCGACGACCTCGCCGACCGCCTGGGTGATCATCGCCCGGGGGGTGGGGTTGATGGCGGGCCCGCCGACCTCCAGGCCGAGTCCCGGCTTGGTGACCACGCCGACGCCGACCCCGCCGTGGAGGACGATGCCGGGGGTGTCGCGCCAGCTGACCACGGCGGTCAGGTGCGCGCCGTCCGTGACGTCCGGATCGTCCCCCGCGTCCTTGACGACGACGGCCTCGGCGCGGCCCGGCCGCAGCAGCACCGAGCGTTCCACCGCGAAGGACACCCGGCGGCCGGACGGCAGGGCGACCTCCACCCAGGCCGGCGGTTCGCCGGTCACCAGGTGCAGGGCCGCCGCCCGGGCCGCGGCCGAGGCGCAGGTGCCCGTGGTCCAGCCGGTCCGCAGCGCCTTGGGACGCACCTTCGCGGTGCGCGGCAGGTCGGGTTCGCGCAGATCGGGCCGCTCGAACGGCATGTCGCTCAAGGCCGTCCCTCCTTCCGGGTACTCGTGGTTCTTCGGTGCTCGTGTCCTTCGCGGGTCCGCCGGGCGCTCAGGCCCCGGACTCGCGCAGCGCCCGCCGCGCCGACGGGTCGGCCCGGCGGAAGCCGTGGAAGTGCCCCGGGTGGTACAGGTGGGACCGCGTTCCGCCGGCCGACAGCGCGGGGCCGACCAGGAACAGCGTGTGCTTCCACAGCTTGTGCTCCTTGACGGTCTCCTCCAGCGTGCCGACCGTGCAGCGCAGCACCAGCTCCTCCGGCCAGGTCGCCTGGTAGGCCACCACGACCGGGGTGTCCGGCGGGTAGCCGCCCTCCACCAGTTCGGCGGCCAGCTGGCCGGAGCGGGCGGCCGACAGGAACACCGCCATGGTCGTGCCGTGCCGGGCGAACTCGCGGACCTCCTCGCCCGGCGGCATCGGGGTCTTCCCGCCGCCCAGCCGGGTCAGGATCACCGACTGCGCGACCTGAGGGATCGTCAGCTCCCGCCGGGCGATGGCGGCCACCGCGGAGAACGCCGACACGCCCGGCACGACCTCCACCTCCAGGCCCATCGCCACGCAGCGGTCCACCTGCTCCTGGGTGCCGCCCCACAGCGCCGGGTCCCCGGAGTGCACCCGGGCGACCGCCAGCCCCTCGCGGGCCGCCCGCTCGTAGACCACCAGCACGTCCTCCAGCGCCATCGCCGCGGAGTCCAGCAGCTCGGCGTCCGGCCGGGCGTGCTCCAGCACCTCCGCCTGCACCAGGCTGGACGCCCAGATCACCACGTCGGCCGCCGCGATGGCCCGGGCGGCCCGGAAGGTCAGCAGGTCGGCGGCGCCCGGTCCGGCGCCCACGAAGGTCACCCGGCCCCGCGCCGCGGCCCCGGCGGCCGTTTCCTTCCCGGTCGTCTCTTCGGTGCTCGTCACAGCTTTCCTCCCCGCCCGCCGTCCCGCCGCGCGGGGGCGATCAACGTCGACAGATACGGCAGCGGGCCGTCCAGCAGCTCCGCCGCGGGCCGGATGGACTCCTCCGGCAGGCCGAGGGCCGCGCCCCACACCGCGCCCTCGGTGCGGCCGGTCTCCCGGAGCGCCTCCGCGACCTCCCCGGCCAGCCGCCCGAACTTGTACGCCACCACGGTGCCCGGCCCCTTCAGCGCCTCCCGCAGCACCTCGGAGCCGGCCGTGACCGGCACCAGCGTCAGCGGCTCGGTGCCCTCGGTCAGCACCGCGCCGCTGCGTGCCGCCAGGTCCTGCATGGCGGTGATCCCCGGCACCGTCTCGACCACCACGCCCGGCACCAGCGCGCCCACGGTCTGCGCCAGATAGGTGAAGGTGGAGTACACGTTGGGGTCGCCGATGGTCGCGAACGCCACCGTGCCCCGGTTGCGCAGCAGTTCCGCGACCCGCTCGCCCGCCGCGTCCCAGGCGGCCTCCCGCCGCTCGCGGTCCTGGCGCTCGTTGAGCGCGAAGACCACCCGGACGATCTTCGAGGCGTCCACGTAGTGCAGGACGGTCGCCTCGGCGCGGCCGCGCTCCAGGGTGTCCATCACCGGGACGACGACCACGTCGGCGGCGCGCAGCGCCCCCACGCCCTTGACCGTGACCAGCTCCGGATCGCCGGGGCCGACCCCGACGCCGATCAGCCGCTTGCCCGCGGGGCCGTTCATGCGCCACACCTCTCGACGAACCTCCGGGCGAGCGAGGGCCGCCCGGCCCAGTGCACGTGCAGATACGAGGCGTGCACACCCTCGCGGACGAAGCCCTCCACCCGGCGCTCCCCGCCGTGCCCCGTCCACCCCCACGCCGCCGGGGCACCGGCGCCCGGCTCGATCAGCGTGCGGTGGAACTCGTGTCCCGGCACCCGCGTCCCGGCGGGCGCCAGCACGCTGCCGGTGACCGCCACCGCGTCCCGGTAGCCCAGCGTGAGCCGTTCGCCCATCCGCGCCGTGGCGTCCAGGACCCCGCACATCGGGGCGCCGTCCAGCTCCCGCGCCAGGTACAGCAGTCCCGCGCACTCCGCCGCCACCGGCGCGCCGCGCTCCGCCAGCGCGGCCACCGCCCGCCGCAGCGGGGCGTTCGCGGACAGCTCCGGGGCGTACACCTCGGGGAAGCCGCCGCCGATGACCAGGCCCGCGGTGCCCTCCGGCAGCGCCTCGTCGCGCAGCGGGTCGAAGGGCACCACCTCGGCGCCCGCCGCGGCCAGCAGTTCGGCGTGCTCGGCGTAGGTGAAGGTGAACGCGGCACCGCCCGCCACCGCCACCACCGGCCGGCCGCCGACCGCGGGGCCCGCCTCCGCGGCGGGATCCCAGGGCTCGTCCGGCAGCGGCGCGGCACCGCGGGCCAGCGCCAGCAACGCGTCCAGGTCACAGCCCGTCCGCACCAGCGCCGCCAGTTCCCGCACCGCGGCGACCGCCTCCGCGCGGCGCTCGGCGACCGGCACCAGACCCAGGTGCCGCGACGGGGTGTGCACCCGCTCCGCCCGCCGCAGCACGCCGAGCACCGGCACCCCGGCCTCGTCCAGTGCGGCCCGCAGCAGCTCCTCGTGGCGGTCGGACGCCACCTTGTTGAGGATCACCCCGCCCATCCGCACCCGCGGGTCGAAGGACGCGAACCCGTGCACCAGCGCCGCCACCGAGCGCGACTGCGAGGAGGCGTCCACCACCAGCACCACCGGCGCCCGCAGCGCCCTGGCCACCTGCGCGGTCGAGGCGAGGTCCGTCGCGCCGGCACCGTCGTACAGCCCCATGACGCCCTCGACCACGGCCAGGTCGCAGCCGGCCGCCCCGTGCAGGAACAGCGGCGCGATCCGCTCCGGGCCGCACAGGTAGGCGTCCAGGTTGCGTCCCGGGCGCCCGGTGGCCAGGGCGTGGTAGCCGGGATCGATGTAGTCCGGGCCCACCTTGTGCGGGGAGACGGCCAGCCCGCGCTCGGCGAAGGCGGCCATCAGCCCGGTGGCGACGGTGGTCTTGCCGCTCCCCGAGGAGGGCGCGGCGACGACCAGGCGGGGGATGGTCATGCGCGTCTCACCACTCGATGCCCCGCTGGCCCTTCTGCCCGACGTCCATGGGGTGCTTGACCTTGGACATGTCGGTGACCAGATCGGCGAAGTCCACCAGCTCAGCCGGGGCGTTGCGTCCGGTGATGACGATGTGCTGGGTGCCCGGCCGGTCCCGCAGCACCGAGATCACCTCGGCGGTGTCCACCCAGCCCCAGTGCATCGGGTAGGCGAACTCGTCGAGGACGTACAGCCGGTAGGTCTCGGCGGCCAGATCCCGCTTGACCTGCTCCCACCCCTCGCGGGCGGCGTCCTCGCTGCTTTCCAGGTCGCGCTGCACCCACGACCAGCCGTCGCCCATCTTGTGCCAGGCGACGGTGCCGCCCTCGCCGGATTCGCCGAGGACGCGCAGCGCCCGCTCCTCGCCGACCCGCCACTTGGCGGACTTCACGAACTGGAACACCCCGATCGGCCAGCCCTGGTTCCAGGCCCGCAGCGCCAGCCCGAAGGCCGCCGTGGACTTCCCCTTGCCGATCCCGGTGTGCACGATCGTCAGCGGCCGGTTCCGGCGCTGACGCGTCGTCAGCCCGTCGTCCGGCACCACATTCGGCTTGCCCTGCGGCATTACGCGGCCCTCCTCGTGGCTCCGCCGTCCCGTACATCCCGCACCAGCGACGCGACCCGGTCGGCGCGCAGCTCGTCCAGTGTCACCGCCGTCCCGGACAGGTCCCGGGCCAGCTGCGCCGCGAGCCCCAGCCGGACCGGCCCGGACTCGCAGTCCACCACCACCGCGGCCGCCTTGTCGGCCGCCAGCAGCCGGGCGGCCCGCGCGGCCTGGCGCACCGGCTCGGCACCGGTTCCACCCGTGCCCGTCGAGGTCGCCCGGCCGTCCGTCACCACGATCAGCAGCGGCCGGCGCGCGGGATCGCGCAGCCGCTCCACCCGCAGCACCTCGCGCGCCGTCAGCAGGCCCGCCGCCAGCGGGGTGCGGCCCCCGGTCGGCAGCCGCTCCAGCCGGGCCGCGCCCGCCTCCACCGAGGACGTCGGCGGCAGCGCCACCTCGGCGCCCGAACCCCGGAACGTCACCAGGCCCACCTTGTCGCGCCGCTGGTAGGCGTCGAGCAGCAGGGACAGCACCGCGCCCTTGACCGCGCCCATCCGCTGCCGCGCCGCCATCGACCCGGAGGCGTCCACGACGAACAGCACCAGGTTGCCCTCCCGGCCCTCCCGGACCGCCTGCCGCAGGTCGTCGCGGCGGATCACCAGGCCGGGGCCGCTGCGGCCGCGGGCCCGCTGGTGGGGCGCCGCCGCCCGCACGGTCGCCGCCAGGTGCAGCTTGGTGAGCGGGCCGTTCGGGTGGCGGGCGCCGGTCGTCCTGCCCTGCGCGGTGCGCGCCCGGGAGCGCCGCCCGGCCGAGCCCTCGCCGACGCCGGGCACGGTCAGCGCCTTCGTGCGGAACGGGTCGCCGGCCGCCGCCGCGGGCCGCTCACCGGCACCGCCCGCCGCCGGGGCGGCCTCGGCCTGACCGGAATCCGTCTCGGCCCCGGCGTCGGGACCGTCCTGGGGACCGGCCTCGGGGCCGGTGTCGGGGCGCGGGCCGCCGCCCGGGCCGTCCGGATCCGGTTCCGGGTCGTCGTCCTCGGCGCGGTTCTGCTCCAGCGTCTCGTCCAGCTTCTGCTCGTCCAGGCCGGGCGCGTCGAACGGGTTGCGGCGGCGCCGGTGCGGCAGCGCCAGCAGGGCCGCCTGCCGCACGTCCTCGGCGAGCACCACCGTGCGGCCCGCCCACGCCGCCAGCGCGGTCGCGGTGCGCGCCGTGACGATGTCCGCCCGCATGCCGTCCACCTCGAACGCGGCGCACACCGCGGCTATCTGCCGCAGCGCGCCGTCGCCCAGCCGCACCCGCGGCAGCAGTTCACGGGCCGCCGCGATCCGCTCCGCCAGCGCGGCCTCCTCGGCCGCCCAGGCGCCCGCGAACCCGGCCGGATCCTCGTCGTACCGCAGCCGCCGCCGCACCACCTCGACGCGCTCGTCGGTCTCCCGGGAGGCGGCGACCTCCACGGTGAGCCCGAAGCGGTCCAGCAGCTGCGGGCGCAGCTCGCCCTCCTCCGGGTTCATCGTGCCGACCAGCAGGAACCGTGAGGCGTGCCGCACCGAGACGCCCTCGCGCTCGACGTACGCCGAGCCCATCGCCGCCGCGTCCAGCAGCAGGTCCACCAGATGGTCGTGGAGCAGGTTGACCTCGTCGACGTAGAGCAGCCCGCGGTGCGCAGCGGCCAGCAGGCCCGGCTCGAACGCCTTCTTCCCCTCGGCCAGCGCCCGCTCGATGTCCAGCGCGCCCACCAGGCGGTCCTCGGAGGCGCCCACCGGCAGCTCCACCATCCGCGCCGGGCGCGCCACACCCGCGGCGCCGGGCGGGTGCGGACCGTCCGGGCAGGCCGGGTCCGGTGCGGCCGGGTCGCAGGAGAACCGGCAGCCCGCCACCACCTCGACCGGCGGCAGCAGCGCGGCCAGCGCCCGGACGGCGGTGGACTTCGCGGTCCCCTTCTCACCGCGGACCAGGACACCGCCGACGGCAGGGGACACCGCGTTCAGCAGCAGCGCCAGCCGCAGGTCGTCCATCCCGACGATCGCGGTGAACGGATAGGGGGTGCTCATGCGTCACCTTCCAGTTCGCCCTCGAGGTGCAGATACGTCTCGCGCAGTCGCCGGAGCGTCTCCGCGTCCGGCTCGGCCCACAGCCCGCGCTCGGCGGCCTCGAGCAGCCGCTCGCTGATGCCGCGCAGCGCCCAGGGGTTGGACTGCTCCATGAAGGCGCGGTTCTCGGGGGAGAAGACGTACTCGGCGGCCAGCCGCTCGTACATCCAGTCGTCGACCACGCCGGCCGTCGCGTCGTAGCCGAACAGGTAGTCCACCGTCGCGGCCATCTCGAAGGCGCCCTTGTAGCCGTGCCGCCGCATCGCCGCCATCCAGCGGGGGTTGACCACCCGGGCCCGGAAGACCCGGTGGGTCTCCTCGCCCAGGGTGCGGGTCCTGACCTGGTCGGTCGCCGCGCTGTCGCCGACGTACGCCTCGGGCGATGAGCCGGTCAGGTGCCGGACCATCGCCACCATGCCGCCGTGGTACTGGAAGTAGTCGTCGGCGTCGACCAGGTCGTGCTCGCGGGTGTCGATGTTCTTCGCCGCCACCTGGATGCGGCGGAACGCGGTCTCCATGTCGTCGCGGGCGGCGCGCCCGTCCAGGCCGCGGCCGTAGGCGTAGCCGCCCCAGACCGCGTAGACCTCCGCCAGGTCCGCGTCCGAACGCCAGTTGCGGGCGTCGATCAGCGGCAGCAGGCCGGCGCCGTACGCGCCCGGCTTGGAGCCGAAGATGCGCGCGGTGGCCCGGCGGCGGTCACCGTGGCGGGCCAGGTCCTCCTCGGCGTGCGCCCGGACGAAGTTGGACTCCGCGGGCTCGTCCAGCTCGGCGACCGCCCGCACCGCGTCGTCCACCAGCGCCACCACGTGCGGGAACGCGTCGCGGAAGAAGCCGGAGATGCGGACCGTCACATCGATCCTGGGCCGTCCCAGCTCGGCGGGCGGCACCACCTCGAAGCCGGTCACCCGGCGGGAGGCGTCGTCCCACACCGGGCGGCAGCCCAGCAGCGCCAGGATCTCCGCGATGTCGTCGCCCTGGGTGCGCATGCAGGAGGTGCCCCACACCGTCAGGCCCACCGAGCGCGGGTAGGCGCCGGTGTCGGCGAGATGGCGGGCCAGCAGCGAGTCCGCCAGCGCGCAGCCGACCTCCCAGGCCAGCTTGGAGGGGATCGCCTTGGGATCGACGGAGTAGAAGTTGCGGCCGGTCGGCAGCACGTTGACCAGGCCGCGGGTCGGCGAGCCGGACGGCCCGGCCGGCACGTAGCCGCCGCGCAGCGCCCGCAGCACATGGCCGATCTCGTCGGTGGTGCGCTCCAGCCGCGGCACCACCTCCTCGGCGGCGAACCGCAGCACCCGCACCGCGTCCGGCACCTCGCGCCCCAGCACCCCGGGCACCACCTCGTCGGCGGCCTTCGGCTCCCAGCCGGCCGCCTCCATGGCCTCCACCAGCCGCCGCGCCAGGCCCTCCAGCAGGTCCACGGCGTCGGAGGCGGTGCGCGCCGGAGCGCCGTCGGCGGCCAGGTGCTCGGGCACCTCGATCCGCGCGCCCGGCTCGGCCAGCAGCGCCTTCTCGTCCAGCCCGTACGCGGCCGCCAGGGCCGCCCGCAGCCCGGGCAGCGCCCCGCCGACCCCGCCCCAGATCTGGCTGGACCGCAGCACGGCCAGCACCAGGTTGACGCGCGGCTCGCCGACCGGCCCGCCGCCCAGGATGTGCAGGCCGTCGCGGATCTGGACGTCCTTGATCTCGCACAGCCAGCCGTCGATGTGCATGACGAACTCGTCGAACTCTGTCTCGTCGGGCTGTTCTTCGACGTGCAGGTCGTGGTGGAGCTCCGCGGCCCGCACCAGCGTCCAGATCTGGCTGCGCACCGCCGGCGCCTTCGCCGGGTCCAGATCGCTGACCAGCGCGTACTCGTCCAGAAGCTGTTCGAGTTTGGCCAGGTCGCCGTAGGAGTCGGCGCGGGCCATCGGCGGCACCAGGTGGTCGACGACGGTGGCGTGGCCGCGCCGCTTGGCCTGGGTGCCCTCGCCCGGGTCGTTGACGATGAACGGGTAGACCAGCGGCAGTTCGCCGAGCACCGCGTCCGGCGCGCACCCGGCCGACAGGCCGAGGCCCTTGCCCGGCAGCCACTCCATCGTGCCGTGCTTGCCCAGGTGGACGATGGCGTCGGCGCCGAACGTGTTCTCCAGCCAGCGGTAGGCGGCCAGGTAGTGGTGGGACGGCGGCATGTCCGGGTCGTGGTAGATCGCGATCGGGTTCTCCCCGAAGCCGCGCGGCGGCTGGATCATCACCACGACGTTCCCGAACCGCAGGGACGCCAGCACGATGTCGTCGCCGTCCACGTACAGCGAGCCCGGCGGCTCGCCCCAGTGCTCCAGCATGCCCGCGCGCAGCTCCGGGTCGAGGGTGCCGAACCAGCGGCGGTAGTCGGCGAGCGGGACCCGGGCCGGGGCGGCGGCCAGCTGCTCCTCGGTCAGCCACTCCACATCGTGCCCGCCGGCCGCGATCAGCCGGTGGATCAGCTCGTCGCCGTTGTCCGGGTAGTCCTCCAGCGCGTAGCCGGCGGCGCGCAGCGCGTCCAGCAGCCGCACCGCGGAGGCCGGGGTGTCCAGGCCGACGGCGTTGCCGACCCGGGAGTGCTTGGTGGGGTAGGCGGTGAAGACCAGGGCCAGTTTCTTCGCGTCGTTCGGCTTGTGGCGCAGCGCCGCGTGCCGCACCGCGATCCCGGCGACCCGCGCGGCCCGCTCGGGGTCGGCCGCGTACACCGGCACCTGGTCCTCGCCGGTCTCCTTGAAGGAGAACGGGACGGTGATCAGCCGGCCGTCGAACTCCGGGATCGCGACCTGCATCGCGGCGTCCATCGGCGTCAGCGCGGCGTCCGACTCCTCCCAGGCGGCCCGCGGGATGGTCAGGCACAGGCCCTGCAGCACCGGGATGTCCAGGCCGGCCAGCGCGCCGACGTCCCACGCCTCGTCGTCGCCGCCCGCGGACGCCGCCGACGCGTGGCTGCCGCCCGCCGCCAGCACGGTCGCCACCAGCGCGTCGGCCCGCCCCAGCAGCTCGTACAGCCCGGCGTCGGCGTCGCGCAGCGAGGCGCAGTACACCGGCAGGGCGTTGGCGCCCTTCGCCTCGATCGCCTCGCAGAGGGTGTCAACGAAGGCGGTGTTGCCGGACAGTTCGTGCGCCCGGTAGAACAGCACGCCCACGGTGGGGCGGCCCTCGGCGGCCGGGTACGAGCCGTGCACCCCGTACTGCGGCATCTCCCGCGGCGGCTCGAAGCCCTCGCCGCTCATCAGCACCGTGTCGGACAGGAAGCGGGCCAGCTCGGCGAGGTTGGCCGGGCCGCCCTCGACCAGGTAGCGCAGCGCCTCGGCCACCACCCCGGCCGGCACCGAGGACTCCGCCATCAGCTCGGCGTCCGGCACCGACTCGCCGCCGAGCAGCACGGTGGGCACCCCGGCGGCCCGCAGCGCCGCCAGGCCCTCCTCCCAGGCCCGCTTGCCGCCCAGCAGCCGCACGACGGCGATGTCCACGCCCGCCAGCAGCGCGGGGACGTCCGCGGCGGACAGCCGGGACGGGTTGCCGATGCGGTAGTCCGCGCCGCTGGCGCGTGCCGCCAGCAGGTCGGTGTCGGCGGTCGACAGCAGCAGAACGGTGCTTTCGGTGCTCACGGTGCCCCCGGGGGAACGAAGGGAAGGCCGGACGGAACCCCGTCCTCGATCAGGCGCAGCAGCGCCGCGGTGTCCACATGCTCCTCGATCAGGTCGCCGAGCAGGTCGAGCTGCTCCTCGCGCAGCGCGCCGAAGGCGGTGTCCGGGGCGGGCACGAAGCGCCGCCCGGCGGCCCGCGCGACCCGGCGCAGGAACGCCCGCCGGAAGCCGTCGCTCTCCAGCGAGCCGTGCCAGTGGGTGCCCCACACCGCGCCGACCCGCACCCCGTCCAGGAACGGTTCCTCGCCGCCGGAGACCCGCGCCACGCCGTGGTGGATCTCGTAGCCCTCGACGTGCTCGCCGAACTCCTTGCCGGTGGGCCGGGCGAGGGTCTTCTCGACCGCGAACCGCACCGTGACCGGCAGCAGTCCGAGGCCCTCGACGGTGCCCGCGCCGGACTCCACCTCGTCGTCGATGGTCTCGGCCAGCATCTGGAAGCCGCCGCAGATCCCCAGCACCGGGCGGCCCTCGGCGGCGCGGCGGGCGATCGCGGCGGCCAGCCCGCGCTCCCGCAGCCAGGCCAGGGCCCGCACGGTGCCGCGGGTGCCGGGCAGCACCACCAGGTCGGCGTCGGCGAGCTCCTCGGGGCGGTCCACGAACCGCACGACCACGCCCGGTTCGGCGGCCAGCGCGTCCACGTCGGTGAAGTTCGACATCAGCGGCACCGCGGCGACGGCGACCCGCAGCACGTCCTCGCCGTACGGGGGCGCCACCACCGACTCGCGCACGGCGCCGCGCAGCGACACCCGCAGCCCGTCCTCCTCGTCGATGCCGAGCCCGTGCCGGAACGGCAGCACGCCCAGCGTCGGCCGCCCGGTCAGCCCGCGCAGCATCTCCAGGCCGGGCCGCAGCAGCGAGACGTCGCCGCGGAACTTGTTGACCAGGTACCCGGCCACCAGTTCCTGGTCCTCGGGGGCGAGCAGCGCCGTGGTGCCGAAGAACGACGCGAACACCCCGCCGCGGTCGATGTCGCCGACCACCACCACCGGCAGCCGGGCGGCCCTGGCCAGCGCCATGTTGACGATGTCGGTGCGGCGCAGGTTGATCTCCGCGGGGCTGCCCGCGCCCTCGCACACCACCACGTCGTACCGGGCGCGCAGCTGCGCCAGGCAGTCGGTGACGGTGGACAGCAGCCGCTCCTGGCGGCCCTCGTGGTAGCCGCGGGCGGACAGCTCGCCGACCGGCCGCCCGAGCAGGACGACCTGGCTGGTGCTGTCGCTGCCGGGCTTGAGGAGCACCGGGTTCATCAGCGCGCTCGGCTCGATCCGGGCGGCCTGCGCCTGCATGGCCTGCGCGCGCCCGATCTCCGCACCCTCGCGGGTCACGAAGGAGTTCAGCGACATGTTCTGCGCCTTGAACGGCGCCACGCTCACGCCCCGGCGCACCAGCCACCGGCAGATGCCGGCCGTCACCACGCTCTTGCCCGCGTCCGAGGTCGTCCCCGCGACCAGCAGCCCGCCGCTCACCCGTGCCTCCCCGTGTTCCTCGCCCGGCAAGCGCCCGCGGCCAGCCGCCCGCCCGCACAGACCGCCAGCGCCAGCGCGCTCACCCGCGCCGACAGCCGCACCGCGCGCTCGATGTCCGCCACCTCGACCGGCCGGCCGGCCGCGCCCAGTTCCGGCCGGTGCTCGGTGCGCCCGCCGTACGCCAGCGTCCCGCCGAGCCGCACGCCCAGCGCGCCGGCGAACGCGGCCTCCACCGGACCGGCGTTGGGGCTGGGGTGGCGGCGCCCGTCCGCCCGCCACACCCGCCAGGCGCCGCGCGGGTCCGGCCCGGCCAGCACCGCCAGCGCCGCCGTCAGCCGTGCGCCGGGCAGCCCCATCGCGTCGTCGAGACGGGCCGACGCCCAGCCGAAGCGCAGATGGCGCGGCGAGCGGTGGCCGACCATGGCGTCGAGGGTGTTGACCGCGCGGAAGGCGGCCAGTCCCGGCACTCCGGCGACCGCGCCCCACACCAGGGCGCCCACCACCGCGTCCGAGGTGTTCTCGGCGACCGACTCGACCACCGCGCGGGCCAGTTGGCCCTCGTCCAGGTGTTCGGGGTCGCGGCCGCACAGCCGCGGCAGGAGCGTCCGTGCCGTTTCGACGTCCCCGGCCCGCAGCGCCGCGCCGACCGCACGGGCCTCCCGACGCAGCGAGGCACCGCCGAGGGCGGTCCAGGTGGCGGCGGCGGTCCAGGCGGTGGCGGCGACGGGCCGGCGGCGCACCGCGCGGGCCGGCAGGGCCGCGGCGGCCACCGCGCCGCCCGCGCACAGCGCGGTGTACAGGGCGCCGCGGCCGCGGTCGTCGCGCCACAGGCGGTTCTCGGCGGCCGCGGCGGCGCGCCCGAACGCGGCGACCGGGTGGCCGCGGCGCGGGTCGCCGAAGAGCAGGTCGCCGAGGTAACCGAGGGCGGTGCCGGCGGCGACGACGCGGTGTGCGCTCATCGCTGGGACCGCCGGGCGACGGTGGACGGCGCGGCGGTACGGGTGCCGGGCATGGCAGGAGTCCTCACTCAGGGTCCGCGCCCTGGTTCGACGTGACCGGCGACGAGAGTCTCCTGGCTCCCGGATCCGCGCTGCCTTCGGCCTTCCCGCCGCGAGACGCGGCCGTGACCTGTTGGACGTTCACAGTCGAACGCTGAAGGAGCGCTCCCCGGTGACAGTGGCGGGACCGCGCCGGATTCGCACCGGCTTCCTCTCCTGTCGCCGTTTGGCACCGGGCAGTCCACCATGGCCCGGGAAGGACCGTCAAGGCGGCCCTGACCTGCGGGTCTGTCAAAAACCGCCCGCAGCTTGGGACATCGGCCCCGGGTCAGCCCGCGATGAGATAAACGCCATAGGCGACGGCCGCCGCGCACAGCGCGAAGCAGACGTACGCGCCGGCGCGCGCGAGCCCGGCGGAGCCGCCGTCCCGCGCCGCGGCCTCCTGCCTGGCCAGGCCGACGATGCCCAGGGTGAACGCGCCCACCAGGGCGACGGTGGTGAGGACGCTGACGCCCAGCACGGAGGCGAAGGCTGCCCAGTCGATGTGCATGATCCCGATTTCCCTAACCGAGGGGGCACCGGCGTCCCGCGGGGGACGCCGGTGCGATGAACGCCATGGTGGCCGGAGTGGTGGTCAGACGCGTGCCGGGCCGGCCGGCGGCGGCACGGCGGAGGCCGGTTCGATCGCGGTGCCGGGGGCGGCCGCCGGAAGGTCGCCGCCGAAGGCGGAGAAGGCCGGTTCGGCGCCCTGCTCGGGCACCGTGACGAGGTTCTCCTCCACCTCCTCCTCCAGGGTGTTGACGTTGGTGTGGTCGACGCGCCGACGCTGGGAGACCACCCGGGAGCCGGCCGCCACGGCGATGCCCGCCAGGCCGACGACGCCCACGCCCCAGTTGCCCTGTTCCGCGACGACCGTGGCCGCGGCGGCCACCAGGCCGGCGGCGGGCAGGGTCACCATCCAGGAGGCCACCATCCGGCCCGCCACGCCCCAGCGCACCACGGCGCCCTTGCGGCCGACGCCCGCGCCGGTCACCGCGCCGGAGACCACATGGGTGGTGGACAGCGCGAAGCCCAGGTGGGAGGAGGCGAGGATGGTGACGGCGGCGCCGGTCTGGGCGGCGAAGCCCTGCGGCGGCTCGACGTCCGTCAGCTTCTTGCCCATGGTGCGGATGATCCGCCAGCCGCCGAGGTAGGTGCCCAGCGCCATCGCGGTGGCCGCGGCGAGGATGACCCACAGCGGCGGGTCGGAGTGCGGCGCGGCCAGTCCCGCGGTGACCAGCGCCAGCGTGATCACGCCCATCGTCTTCTGGGCGTCGGAGGTGCCGTGCGCCAGCGAGACCAGGGCGGCGGAGGCGATCTGCCCGGCGCGGTAGCCCTTGGACGTGGCGGCGGCGCCCGCCGCGCGCCCGACCCGGTAGGTCAGCCGGGTGGCGAGCAGGGCGGCCACACCGGCCACCACCGGCGACGCCAGCGCCGGGATGAGGATCTTCATGGCGATCGCGTCGCCGTTGATCCCGGCCCATCCGGCGGACGCCAGCGTCGCGCCGATCAGGCCGCCGAACAGGGCGTGCGAGGAACTGGACGGCAGCCCGAGGAGCCAGGTCAGCAGGTTCCAGATGATCGCGCCCACCAGCGCGGCGAAGATCACCTCGGGCCGCACTCCGGCCTTCTCGTCGATGATGCCGCCCGAGATGGTCTTGGCGACCTGCACCGACAGCAGCGCGCCGGCGAGGTTGAGCACGGCGGACATCGCCACGGCCGCCTTGGGAGCCATCGCCCCGGTGGAGATCGTGGTGGCCATGGCGTTGGCCGTGTCGTGGAAGCCGTTCGTGAAGTCGAACACGAGGGCGGTGATGATCACGACTCCGACGAGTAGCGTGATGTGTTCCATTCGGCCAGGCAATCGTTCGAATGAATAGAGACGCGGCGACCGTACGGACTGTGAGTGAACGGAAGGTGAACGTGCGGCAGCCGCTCGGTGCCGCACTTCGCGCGGGTCCGCGGCACCGCTTCTGACCTGCGATGATGCCTGCCGGATACAACGAGTTTCGGATTGCGGCGAGTTTGGAGCTTCGTGCATGGACCGACTCCCGGTGGACCGGCGGCAGTTGGCGGACCTGTGGGCGGAGGTGGTGGCCACCGCCCGGCGCACCGTCGCCGACGGGCTGGTGGTCGGCACCTCGGGCAACGTCTCCGCCCGGATCGGCGACCTGGTCCTGATCACCCCCAGCGGCGTCCACTACGACCGGCTCGGCCCCGGCGACCTGGTGGCCGTGGACCTCGACGGCAACCGGCGGCTCGGCACCCTGCGCCCGAGCAGCGAGGTGCCCATGCACCTGGCCGTCTACCGCGCCACCGCGGCGCGCGCGATCGTCCACACCCACGCCGTGCACGCGACGGCCGTCTCCACGCTCGTCGACGAGGTGCCCGCGGTCCACTATGTGTGCGCCGCCCTCGGCGGCCCGGTCCGCGTCGCCCGCTACGCCGGGTACGGCACCGACGAGCTCGCCGAGGCGGCGGTGGAGGCGCTGCGCGACCGCACCGGGTGCCTGCTGCGCAACCACGGCACGCTGGTCCACGCCGGCAGCCTGGCGACGGCCTACGACAACACCGCCCAACTGGAGTGGATGTGCCGGGTCTGGCTGGCCGCCCGCGCCGCCGGCACCCCGGCGCTGCTGCCGCCGGATGAGGTCTTCCGGGTGGCCGAACGGCTGCGCGGTTACGGTCAGCCGGACGGGTGACGCGTCCCCCCGGTGGCGGTACCGTCCGATAACACCCATACTGGGATGGATGCGCCTTCGTACTGCGGCGGCGATGGCCGCCACATGTGTCGGTGCCGGAGCGGCCGCTGTGGCGGCCGGCCGGTACGTATCCGGCCTCGCGCTCAACCCCCGCCATGACGGGGCCGCGCCCGGCCCGGTCATCGGAGCGGACGACGAACCGCTGACGGTCCACCAGGCCACGGCGGACTCGGTCACGCTGACCCGCTCGCTGATCTCCTCCCGCCCCGGCCACTACGGCCTGTCCGGCGCCGGCGTCCACGCCATGGTCGGCAAGGTGCTCGACACCCGTCCCGACGCGGTCACCCGCGTCCTGGAGCGGGTCGAGTCCGGCAGCCTGCGCCCGGGGACCCGGGTGCGGCTGACCCCGCAGCTGTACGCCGGTGACCCCCGCACCTCGCTCGGCCTGGAGTTCTCCCCGGTCGCGGTGGACGGTGAGCTCGGCGACCTGCCCGCCTGGCTGCTGCCCGGGGACCGCGACACCTGGGTGATCACCGTCCACGGTCTGGGGATGACCCTGCATCATCCGATGAACGTACTGCCGCTGCTGCACCGGCTGCGCTTCCCCGTCCTCAATGTGTCGTACCGCAACGACCCCGGCGCGCCGAAGTCCCCCGACGGCATAGGGCACCTCGGCGACACCGAGTGGCAGGACGTGGACGCGGCCCTGCGGTTCGCCTCCCGGTACGGCGCCGAGCGCGTCATCCTCTACGGCTGGTCCGTCGGCGCCGCCATGGCGCTGCGGGTGGCCGACCACTCGTCGCTGCGCCGCCGGGTCATCGGCCTGGTCCTCGACTCCCCGGTGCTCGACTGGCAGTCCGCGGTCCGCGGCATCGCCCACGGGCGGGGCGTCCCGGACGCGCTCGTGCCGCTGGCGGTCCGCGCCGCCGAGGGCCGCACCGGACTGCATGCGGAACGCCTCGCGGACTCCGCGGAACCGGACCGCCTCGCGGTGCCCACGCTCCTCTTCCACGGGCCGGACGACACCCTCGCGCCCTGGCAGGCGTCCCGGCGCTTCGCCGAACGCCGCCCGGACCTGGTCACCCTGCACACCGTTCAGGACGCCGGGCACCAGGCGATGTGGAACGCCGATCCGGGCTCCTACGAGGAAGCGCTGCGCCGCTTCCTGACCCCCCTGATGTAGGCGCGGCGGGATGCTCGTTTGGGTTTCCGGGGGCTCACCCGTAAGACTGCTCCCGTGACGTCCCGTTCCCCGCGTGACACCAGGCTCCGCCTCGCATCCAGCAAGCCGATCGCGGCTGTCCGGCGGGCCGCGGCGGCCCCCCGCAACCGGCCGCCCCGCCCCCCGGAGGGCACCCCGGCGCCGGCCGAACTGGCGCGCCAAGCACGGACGGCGCTCGCCGACGCGGTACGGCTCGCCCGCTGGGCGGCCGACCCCGACACCGGCCGCGGACCGGCCCCCCGCCCGGCACCGGGAGGGGTGCCGGCCGCGGCCGACCTCGAACGCGCGGCGGGCGCCCTGGCGTTGACCCTCCCGCAGGTGCGCGCGGCCTGGGACCGGGCGCGGCTGACCGGCCTGGTCGAGGTGCGGGACGGCGCCGCCCACCCCGGCTGGCGGCTGCGGGCCTGGGACCGCGACGACACCGCGGCGCTGCGCGGCTGGGTCGCCCTCTTCGACGCCTGGTCGCTGGCCCACCCGGCGCCCGCCGACGCCGACCCCTCGCTGGTCGCCGAGGTCGTCGAGGCGGCCCCGCAGCTCCAGTCGTTCCTGCACCTGTCCTCCGGGCCGGTCGCCGTCTCCACCCTGCTCGACCTGCTGCGCCAGCGCGTCGCCGAACTGCGCACCGAGCGCCACGAGCCGCCCGCCGGCGGCGCGGCCGACCCGCTGCCCGCCCTGCTGGACTGGACGCTGGACGCGCTGGTGTCGGTCGGCGCGCTGCGGCCGCGCACCGCGGACCCGTCCGACGAGGCCGCCCTCACCCCGCTGGGCAGCTGGGCGGTCTGGGTCAAGCTGGAGCAGATCTGCGTCTCCGCGCAGTCCCCGGCCGGCCACATCGAGCAGTCCGCCGAGGAGATGCTGCGCGCCTGCTCCCAGTACTCACCCGGCCCGGCCCGCGTCGAGTACCGCGGCTGGATCGCCGCCCGCCCGCTCGGCCAGGCCGTCGCCGAACTGCTGGCGGTGGCCCGCGGCGACGACGCGCTGCTGCGCGGCCTGGCCTTCGAGGCGCTGCGCACGGTGGGCGCCCCCGCCGAGCCGGCCGTCCGCGCCGTCGTCGACGAGCCCCAGCTGCGCCCCTACGCGCTGCTGTGGCTGGCCGAACAGCAGGGCTGCGAGCCGGAGGAGCAGGCGGCGCTGCTGACCCGCGAGGAGGCCACCTGGCTGTGGGTGGACACCGCGGCCGCGGTCGCCGAGCACGGCGAGAGCCATCTGCTGGTCAGCCATCTGGAGACGGCCGTCCAGGAGTCGGTGCCCCGCCTGCTGGAGGAGGTGCGCGGCACCGGGCATCCCAGAACCGTGCAGGTGCTGGTCGCGCTGGCGGCCGCCCACCCCGACCCGGCCCTGGCCAAGGCGGTGCGCAAGGCCGCCTTCCAGGTCCACCACGGCGGGGAGTGACGCGCTTCCGCCCGCGCTTCCGCGCGCGATCCCGGCTGCGTTCCGCCCGCGTTCCCGCCCGCCGGGCGCCCGCCAGGCGCCCGCGGGCGGGGCCGGGCCGGGAATCCGCTTGCCGCGCCCCGGTAGAATCTCCTCCATGGCAGTTCTTCTCACGGATTAGACGGCACACCGCCGGGACGGCACCGATCACACGGCACGCCGAGACGGCCCGTCCGCCCCAGAAGCCTTCCCCCGCAGTCCACCATGCCCTGGAGCCCCTTCCGTGATCACTGCCACCGGCCTTGAGCTGCGTGCCGGCGCCCGCATCCTGATCGAGTCCGCCTCCTTCCGCGTCACCCGCGGCGACCGCATCGGCCTGGTCGGCCGCAACGGCGCGGGCAAGACCACCCTCACCAAGGTGCTGGCCGGCGAGGGCCAGCCGGCCGCGGGCACCGTGACCCGCAGCGGTGAGGTCGGCTACCTCCCGCAGGACCCGCGCACCGGCGACCTCGACATCCTCGCCCGCGACCGCATCCTGTCCGCCCGCGGCCTGGACACCGTCCTGCGCAAGATGCGCGAGAACGAGGAGCGGATGGCCAACGGCAAGGGCGCCACCCGCGACAACGCGATGAAGAAGTACGCGCGCCTGGAGACCGAGTTCCTCACCAAGGGCGGGTACGCCGCCGAGGCGGAGGCCGCCACCATCGCCGCCGCGCTCAAGCTGCCCGACCGGGTGCTGGCCCAGCCGCTGCACACCCTCTCCGGCGGCCAGCGGCGCCGCGTGGAACTGGCCCGCATCCTGTTCTCGGACGCCGACATCCTGCTCCTCGACGAGCCGACGAACCACCTGGACGCCGACTCGATCGTCTGGCTGCGCGACTACCTCAAGACCTACCGCGGCGGCTTCATCGTCATCTCGCACGACGTCAACCTGGTCGAGACGGTCGTCAACAAGGTGTTCCTCCTCGACGCCAACCGCTCCCAGATCGACGTCTACAACATGGGCTGGAAGCTGTACCTGGCCCAGCGCGAGGCCGACGAGAAGCGCCGCAGGCGCGAGCGGGCCAACGCCGAGAAGAAGGCCGCCGCGCTCAACTCCCAGGCCGACAAGATGCGCGCCAAGGCCACCAAGACCGTCGCCGCCCAGAACATGGCCCGCCGCGCCGAGAAGCTGCTGGCCGGCCTGGAGGAGGTGCGGGCCTCGGACAAGGTCGCCAAGCTGCGCTTCCCCAAGCCCGCCCCGTGCGGCAAGACCCCGCTGACCGCCGGCGGACTGTCGAAGTCCTACGGCTCGCTGGAGATCTTCACCGATGTCAGCCTGGCCGTGGACAAGGGCTCCCGGGTCGTCATCCTCGGCCTGAACGGCGCGGGCAAGACCACCCTGCTGCGCCTGCTGGCCGGCGTGGAGACGCCCGACACCGGCGAGGTCGTGCCCGGTCACGGCCTCAAGCTCGGCTACTACGCGCAGGAGCACGAGACCCTCGACGCGGACCGCACCGTCCTGGAGAACATGCGCTCGGCGGCGCCCGACATGGACCTGGTGGAGATCCGCAAGATCCTGGGCTCCTTCCTGTTCTCCGGGGACGACGTGGACAAGCCCGCGGGCGTGCTGTCCGGCGGCGAGAAGACCCGGCTGGCGCTGGCCACCCTGGTGGTCTCCAGCGCCAACGTGCTGCTGCTCGACGAGCCGACCAACAACCTCGACCCGGCAAGCCGCGAGGAGATCCTCGGCGCCCTCCAGACCTACGAGGGCGCCGTGGTCCTCGTCACCCACGACGAGGGCGCCGTGGACGCCCTCCAGCCGGAGCGGATCATCCTGCTGCCGGACGGCGTGGAGGACCTGTGGAGCGAGGACTACGGCGACCTGGTGTCGCTCGCCTGACCCGGGGAACGAGGCGGGGAAAGAGAGCGGGAAGCGCCGGTGGACGCCAGGGGAGCGGCACCCGGCGGACCGCCGCCCCGCCCGTGATTCACCCGTGTGGGCCGTTTGGATCGTTTGACCGATGGATGATCCTTCACCGGTGTGAGCCGGCCCCCTCGCGCGCCCGGCGGTCGCCCGTCCGCGGGTGATGATCAGCGCCATGGCGCCCGCTGACTCCTTACACAGCGTGATGACCAGCCGTTTTTCCTCCAGCGGCGTATGCCGGTGGAAACAGCGGCGCTCGGAATTCGTTACCCTGCCGAACGGCTTACCGCGCTCCGGCTTGCCCGTTTCACAAATGTTGTTTCACTTCCCTTGCCGAATGGGTGGCCAGGAAGCGCTCTAGGGGTGATCATGAGAAGTCCAGAGCGCACTTCCCTAGAGGAGGCACGGGTGGCCGAGACTCTGAAGAAGGGCAGCCGGGTTACCGGCTCCGCGCGCGAAAAGCTCGCGGCAGACCTGAAGAAAAAGTACGACGCCGGTGCGAGTATCCGGGCGTTGGCCGAGGAGACCGGCCGCTCCTACGGATTCGTGCACCGGATGCTCAGTGAGTCCGGCGTGACGCTGCGCGGTCGCGGCGGCGCGACGCGCGGTAAGAAGGTGGCGAACGCCTGACGGACCTCGGGCACGGCCTGGGGCCACGGCCGGAGAAACAGCGACCACCCGGTCGCCAATACCGGAGACCGGGTGGTTACTGTTCGGTAATCCAGTCCGTGGCCTGCTCGGAGGTGCCCGATGTCCACCGTTCTGCTCGACCGCGACGGCGTACGCCTGACCCTTGCCGACGCCGATGTCGCACAGGTGACGCTGTGCAACCCGGCGAAGCGCAATGTCATGTCGCCGGCGATGTGGCGCGCCCTCACCGAGTGCGGGCGGCTGCTGCCCGGCACCGTGCGCGTCGTGGTGCTCAGCGCCGAGGGCGTCTCGTTCTCCGCGGGGCTGGACCGGCAGGCGTTCACCCTTGAGGGCCTGCCCGGGGAGCCGTCCTTCTTCGACCTGGCACGGGGTTCGCAGGAGGACCTGGACGCCACCATCGCGGAGTACCAGGACGCGTTCACCTGGTGGCGGCGGAACGACATCATCAGCGTGGCGGCGGTGCAGGGCCACGCGATCGGCGGCGGCTGCCAGCTGGCACTCGCCTGCGATCTGCGGGTGTGCGCCGACGACGCGCAGTTCGCCATGCGCGAGACCAGCCTGGGCATCGTCCCCGACCTGGGCGGCACCGCGACGCTGACGGCCGCCGTGGGCTACGCCCGGGCGCTGGAGATCTGCGCCACCGGCCGGCTCGTCGGCGCCGCGGAGGCCGAGCGCATCGGCCTGGCCAACCTGGTCGTGCCGGTCGCCGACCTCGGCGCCGCCGTCCAGGACCTCACCGCCGCCCTGCTCGCCGCCCCGCGCGACGCCGTCATCGAGACCAAGGCGCTGCTGCGCGACGCCTCGTCGCGCACCTTCGACGAGCAGCGGGCCGCCGAGCGCACCGCCCAGGGCCGCCGGCTGCGCGACCTGGCGGGCGTCGGGGAGTAACCCGGCCGCAGGTCACGCGATGCCGGTCACCAGCACGGCGGCCGGCATCGCGGCACGCACCGCCCTGGCCACCTCCAGCGCGCACCGGCCGCGCTCGACGGTGACGCACACATAGCCGCCCGGAGGCGCCGCCGGAGTGATCCGCAGCGCCCCGGGGACGGACGGCCCGACCGCGCGGTCCCCGGGCCCGGCGGGCGGCAGGACCCGGGGCGCCCCGCCGTCCGCCGGTGCGTCCAGCAGACCGGTCACCGCCAGGTCGATCGCGGCCGGCTCAAGCCCCAGCAGCGTGTCCGCGGCCGCGGCCATCGCCCGGCGCAGCAACGCAGCCGACGCGGGAAGCGAACGGCGCGGATCCGCCGCGAAGTCCGCCACGACCCGCAGCGGCCCGGGCGGCAGCGCGCTCGGCGGAGCCCCGGCGGCCATCGCGGGCGCCGGCGCTCCGGGCACCCGCTCGACGCGCAGCGCCCCCAGCCGGATCCCCGGCACCGTCCGGGCCGCGTCCCGCAGCACCCCGGCCACCGCCCGCTCGGCGATCCAGATCCGGTCCGCGTCCGTACCCAGGGGCAGCAGCCTGCCCAGTGCCAGGTGCTCGCGCACCGAGCCGGCCGAAGGGGTCGCGTCCATGGCATCCGCCCTCTCTCTCCCGAATCACCGGTACGGCACCGGGCAGTCACGCATAGTGTGGACCAGTGCGGGGGCGTCACGGCCTCGCGGTACGGCTTCGGCCACGGGACCACTTCGACCACCGAGGGACCATCGAAGGGACGACGAGGCGGAGATGACCGAGACGGCAGATGTCACCGGGGGCAGGACCATCGAGGACGGCCAGGCCCGCGGCCGCGGCGGCCCGGGCGGCGATCCGGCGACCCGTGGCCGGACCACCATCGCGGACGGCGTCGTCGAGAAGATCGCCGGGCTGGCGGCGCGCGACGTGGTCGGGGTGTACGCGCTGGGCACCGGACTCGGCCTGGCCCGCACCCTCGGCGCGGTGCGCGACCGCGTCCCCGGCGGTTCCCGGTCCGTCACCCGCGGGGTGAAGGCGGAGGTCGGCGAGGTGCAGACGGCGCTGGACCTGGACATCGTCGTCGAGTACGGCGTGTCGATCGCCGACGTCGCCCGCGTGGTGCGGGAGAACGTGATCAACGCCGTGGAGCGGATGACGGGCCTGGAGGTCGTCGAGGTCAACATCGCGGTCGGCGACGTGAAACTCCCCGACGAGGACGAGGAAGAACCCGGGCAGAGGCTTCAGTGACCCACGGCGGCGACGGCGACGGAGAGGGGAAGCACACGGTGAACGCGGGGGTGGTCGGGCTGGCGGTGGGGATGGCGCTGGGCTTCGCCGGGTACTTCGGCGGTTTCGGGGCGTTCCTGCTGGTGGGGGCCATGGGCGCGGTCGGGTTCGTGGTCGGGCGGATCCTGGACGGCGACCTGGAGCCCGGAGACCTGCTGCGGCGCCGGGAGTTCGGGGCGCGCGAGTTCCGCCCGCGCGACGGCGACCGCGACCGCCGTCGGTGAGCGCCGCGCAACCGGTGGCGCGGCCGCCCGCGGGTGAGCGCGGCGCGACCCGGATCGCGGACCGGGTGGTCGCGAAGATCGCGTCCCAGGCGGCCCTGGAGGCGCTCCGGGACGCCCCGCACGCCGGCCTGGTGCCCCCGGACCGTCGCCGGCCGCAGGTCACCGCCGTCGTGCACCCGGCCCGCACCCGCATCCAGGTCGCCGTCGACCTGGGCTATCCGGTGGACATCGGGACGATCTGCGCCCGGGTGCGTCGTCATGTCACCGACCGGGTAGGCGCGTTGGCGGGCCTGTCGGTCCCGGAGGACTCGATCGGCATCGAGGTGACGCGGCTGCACTCGGCGGCGATGCGGGCCGCCCGGCAGGCAGACCAGCGGAGGGTGACATGAGCGAGCGCGCACCGGGCGTGAGCCCCCGGCCCCGCCCCGCGGCACCGCCGCCGGACGCGGCCGCCACACCGCCCGGCCCTCCCGCGGCCGGCCCCGCGGTCCGCACCGCCCCACCCGCGCCGGAGACCGCCGCACCCG
>JBEHXI010000085.1:0-26381 GCA_048498775.1 Actinomycetota bacterium
CGCGGGGCGCGGTAGTGCGGTCCGGGGCGCCCTGTGCGGTGCGCGGCGTGGCGGTGCGGCCGGTTCCATCGCCGCGAGCGTGGCCGCCGGGGTGCTGACCGCGGCCGGTTCCATTGCCGCGAGAGTGGCCGCAGTCGCCTTCCACCCGCTGTTCGTCTGAGGGGTTCAGGCGCTCAGCGGCAGGGCCGCCAGTTGGCCCACCGCCCAGGTGACGGGGGCGAGGACGGTCAGGGCGACGGCCGTGCGCAGTGCCACCGCGCGGCGCAGCAGTGCGGCGGAGGCGCCCTGTTCGGCGACCGCGCCGGTGATCGCGCGGCGGGCGTGCCGGGCCTCCAGGGCGGCCGCCAGGGCGCAGACCGCCGGGCAGAGCACCAGCAGCGCGGCCCCGATGAGGGTGAGGACACCCGGCGGGCGGGTGGCGGGGCGGTACAGCTCGGTGACGGCCAGGGCGGCGGAGGCGACCCCGCACAGCACGCCCAGCGGCCGGCCGACCCGCTCCGCCTCCTCCTGCAGGGCGCGCCCGGCGAGCAGCCGCAGGGCGCCCGGCCGGTGCGCGGCCAGCGCCTGTCCGCCCAGCCGCACCAGCCCCGGTCCGACGACGACCAGCGCCGCGGCGGTGAGGGCCCAGCCGAGCAGCAGCGCCGGGGTGAGGCGGCCAAGACCGGCGGGCAGCGCCAGCAGCGCGCCCTCGCGTGGCCGGGTCCAGCTGTGGGCGTAGACCTCGAGGGCCAGTCCGGCGGCGGCGAGCGCCAGGCCCCAGGGCAGTCCGGACAGGGCGCCGGCCGCCGGGCGCCGGCGGGGCCGCAGCACCAGCAGGCAGGCGGTGCCGGCGGCCAGCGGCAGAGCGAGCAGCAGGGTCAGGACTCCGCCGACGGGCAGCGGCGCCGGCCCCGCGAGGGCGGCGCGGGCCTGGAGGAACGCGGCGAAGGCCACCGCGCTGCCGGACAGGCAGGTCAGCGTGGCGGAGGCGGCGGCGAGCCGGGCGGTGCGGGCCGGGCCGGCCCCGAGCGCGTCGAGCCCGGTGAGCGGCCGCCCGCCCGGTTCGGCGCGGGCCACCGCCACGCTCAGCTGCACCGCGGCGGCGAAGGGCACCGAGCACCAGGCCAGCCGGGTCAGCGAGTCGGCTATCTGCCCGGGGTGGCGCATCGCGTGGCCGAGCACCGCGAGCAGCAGGAAGCCGACGCCCGCGGAGGCCCCGGCCAGCGGCAGCCGCCGCAGCACCGCCGCCGGCTGTGAGCCGCGGATCAGCCCGCCGAGCACGGTGCCGCCTCCTCGGCGCCGGGTCCGGCGGCTTCGGATTCCGTCGTGCCGGGATCGTCCGGCGGGGGATCGTCCGGGCCGGGGACGGCGGCGGGCGCGCGGCCGTCGCACAGGTCGATCGCGCGGTCGGCGAACGCCGCGACCCGCGGGTCGTTGGTGGCCAGCAGCACGCTCATGTGGTGGGTGCGGGCCGCGGCGGTCAGCGCCCGCAGCACCTGGGCGCCGTCCGGCCGGTGCAGCGGGGCGGTCGGCTCGTCGGCGAAGAGGACGTCGGGCGCGCTCGCCAGGGCGCGGGCGACGGCGACCCGCTGCCGCTGCGCCTGGAGCAGCTCGGCCGGGCGCTTGCGGGCGCAGCCGCCGATGTCGAGGCGGTCCAGCCACTCCTGGGCGGTGTTGCGGGCGACCCGGTGGGAGACGCCGGACAGCAGCAGCGGCAGGGCCGCGTTCTCCCGGGCGGTCAGCTCCGGTACCAGTTGCGGGCTGCTGCCGATCCACCCGAAGCGGTCCAGGCGCAGCCGGTCGCGGGCGGCGGCGGGCAGGGAGTGCACCGGTTCGCCGCCGAACCAGACCTCGCCGTGCTCCGGGCGCAGCTGGCCGGACAGGCACTTGAGCAGCGTCGTCTTCCCCGCGCCGCGCGGCCCGACGACGGCCAGCACCTCACCGTCGCGCACCCCGAGCGACACGCCCGTCAGCGCGGGTGATCCCTGGTAGGTGTGGCGCAGGGACCGAGCCCACAGCACGTCGTCGTCCGGCGGGGCCACCATCCGCTGCACCTCCCCTGGTCGTGGACCGTCCCCCTCGCCCAGTCAACGACAGGCCAGGGGGACGGGTCACGACGGGCGCGGCATCCGGGTGACGCCCGCGGCGCGCCTGCTGGACTACAGCCGGGTCCACGCCTCGGTGAGCACCGAGCGCAGGATCTGCTCGATCTCGTCGAACGTCGACTGGTCGGAGATCAGCGGCGGGGCCAGCTGGATGACCGGGTCGCCGCGGTCGTCGGCCCGGCAGTACAGGCCGGACTCGAAGAGCTTCTTGGAGACGAAGCCGTACAGCAGGCGCTCGCACTCCTCGCCGGTGAAGCTCTCCTTGGTGGCCTTGTCCTTGACCAGCTCGATGCCGTAGAAGAAGCCGTTGCCGCGCACGTCGCCGACGATCGGCAGGTCGAGCAGCTTGCTCAGCGTGGCGTGGAAGGCGTGCTCGTTGTCCAGGACGTGCTGGTTGAGGCCCTCGCGCTCGAAGATGTCGAGGTTGGCCAGCGCCACGGCCGCCGAGACCGGGTGGCCGCCGAAGGTGTAGCCGTGCAGGAAGGTGTTGTCCTGCTTGTAGAACGGCTCGGCGATGCGGTCGGAGATGATCGCGGCGCCGATCGGGGAGTAGCCGGAGGTCATGCCCTTGGCGCAGGTGATGATGTCCGGGACGTAGTCGAACTTGTCGCAGGCGAACATCGTGCCGAGCCGGCCGAAGGCGCAGATCACCTCGTCGGAGACGAGCAGCACGTCGTACTGGTCGCAGATCTCGCGGACCCGCTCGAAGTACCCGGGCGGCGGCGGGAAGCAGCCGCCGGCGTTCTGCACCGGCTCAAGGAAGACCGCGGCGACCGTCTCCGGGCCCTCGAAGAGGATCTGCTGCTCGATCTGGTCGGCGGCCCAGCGGCCGAACGCGACCGGATCGTCGCCGTGGATCGGGGCGCGGTAGATGTTGGTGTTGGCGACCTTGTGGGCGCCGGGGACCAGCGGCTCGAAGGGGGCCTTGAGCCCGGGCAGGCCGGTGATGGACAGCGCGCCCTGGGTGGTGCCGTGGTAGGCCACGGCGCGGGATATGACCTTGTGCTTGCCGTGGTTGCCGCGCAGCTTGTGGTACTGCTTGGCCAGCTTCCAGGCGGTCTCGACGGCCTCGCCGCCGCCGGTGGTGAAGAAGACCTTGTTCAGGTCGCCCGGCGCGTGGCCGGCCAGGCGCTCGGCGAGCTCGATCGCCTTGGGGTGGGCGTAGGACCAGATCGGGAAGAAGGCCAGGTCCTGGGCCTGCTTGTAGGCGGCCTCGGCGAGCTCGGCGCGCCCGTGGCCGGCCTGCACCACGAACAGGCCGGCCAGCCCGTCGAGGTACTTCCTGCCGTCGCTGTCGTAGATGTAGGTGCCCTCGCCGCGCACGATGGTCGGCACGGGTGCCTTCTCGTACGACGACATGCGGGTGAAGTGCATCCACAGGTGGTCGTACGCGGTGGTGGACTGGTCCTCGCTCATGGCTATCTGGTTCCCCAGGTGTAGGTCTGCTTCCGCAGCTTGAGGTAGACGAAGGACTCGGTGGAGCGCACGCCCGGCAGGGCGCGGATCCGCTTGTTGACCGTCTCCAGCAGGTGGTCGTCGTCCTCGCAGACGACTTCGACGAGCAGGTCGAACGAGCCCGCGGTGACGACCACGTACTCGACCTCGGACATGGCCGCCAGGGCGTCGGCGACGGGCTCGATGTCGCCGTCGACGTTGATGCCGACCATGGCCTGCCGCAGGAATCCCACGGTCAGCGGGTCGGTGACCGCGACGATCTGCATCACGCCCTGGTCGAGCAGCTTCTGGACGCGCTGCCGCACGGCCGCCTCGGACAGGCCGACGGCCTTGCCTATGGCGGCGTACGGCCGGCGGCCGTCCTCCTGGAGCTGCTCGATGATCGCCTTGGAGACGGAGTCGATCAACGGACCGCCGGAGCGGTCCCTCTGGTCAGGTGTACGAGTGGCCACTGGCCCACTGTGCATGAGGTCTCGTCGTCGACGCAAGCCTTCGATGATGAAATCAGTCGTCAACAGCTCGGAAATCTACTGATTCCATTGTTCAGGAACGATGGGTATGTCGAATACGGTGGTCTCGTGGATAGAGTGAGGTTTCGTCTCACCTATCGGACGCACCCACCGGACACACTCTCCGGACACACCCTCCGGACACACCGGGACCCAGCGCATCACCCAGGACAGGAGAAGGCAGTGAGCGAGCTCCGTACTCTGCGCAACTACATCGACGGGGAGTTCCGCGACGCCGCCGAGGGTCGCACCACCGAGGTGGTGAATCCGGCGACCGGCCAGGTCTACGCCACCGCCCCGCTGTCGGGCGCCGCCGACGTGGAGGCCGCGATGGCCGCCGCCGCTGCCGCCTTCCCGGGCTGGCGGGACACCACCCCCGCCGAGCGGCAGAAGGCGCTGCTGCGGATCGCCGACGCCATCGAGGCGCGGGCCGAGGAGATCATCGCCGCCGAGTGCGAGAACACCGGCAAGCCGATCGGCCTGACGCGGACCGAGGAACTCCCGCCCATGGTCGACCAGATCCGCTTCTTCGCCGGCGCCGCCCGCATGCTGGAGGGCCGCTCGGCCGGCGAGTACATGGAGGGGATGACCTCCATCATCCGCCGTGAGCCGGTGGGCGTCTGCGCGCAGGTCGCGCCGTGGAACTACCCGATGATGATGGCGGTGTGGAAGTTCGCCCCGGCCATCGCCGCGGGCAACACCGTCGTCCTCAAGCCGTCCGACACCACCCCGGCCTCCACGGTGCTGCTCGCCGAGATCCTCGGCGGCATCCTGCCCAAGGGCGTCTTCAACGTGATCTGCGGCGACCGCGACACCGGCCGGCAGATGGTCGAGCACAAGGTGCCCGCCATGGTGTCCATCACCGGTTCGGTGCGCGCCGGCATGGAGGTCGCCGCCAGCGCGGCCAAGGACCTCAAGCGGGTCCACCTGGAGCTGGGCGGCAAGGCCCCGGTGGTCGTCTTCGAGGACGCCGACATCGACAAGGCCGTCGAGGGCATCTCGGTCGCCGGCTACTTCAACGCCGGGCAGGACTGCACGGCCGCCACCCGGGTGCTGGTCCACGAGTCCGTGCACGACGAGTTCGTCGCCGCGCTGGCCAAGGCTGCCGCCGAGACCAAGACCGGCGCCCCGGACGACGAGGACGTGCTGTACGGCCCGCTGAACAACCCCGGCCAGCTGGAGCGGGTGGCCGGCTTCATCGAGCGGCTGCCGTCGCACGCCAAGGTGGAGGCCGGCGGCAAGCGGGTCGAGGGCGGCGGCTACTTCTTCGCCCCCACCGTCGTCTCCGGCCTGCGGCAGGACGACGAGATCATCCAGAACGAGGTCTTCGGCCCGGTCATCACCGTGCAGTCGTTCAGCGACGAGGACCAGGCGGTGGAGTTCGCCAACGGCGTCGAGTACGCGCTGGCCTCCTCGGTGTGGACCAAGGACCACGGCCGGGCGATGCGGATGTCGAAGAAGCTGGACTTCGGCGCGGTGTGGATCAACACCCACATCCCGATCGTCGCCGAGATGCCGCACGGCGGGTTCAAGAAGTCCGGCTACGGCAAGGACCTGTCGATGTACGGCTTCGAGGACTACACGCGGATCAAGCACGTGATGACCTCGCTGGAGGGCTGACCCCCACCGGGCGGTGCGCGGCCCCGGACCACCTCGGTGGGCCGGGGCCGTGTCGCGTCTCAGTCCTGGTCGTCCGCCCGGGACCGGGCGTGGGCGTCGATCTCGGCGGCCAGCCGGGCCTTGCCTGCGTCGTCGAGGAACGAGGCCTCCACCGCGTTCTTCGCCAGGGCGGCGACCCCGGCCGCGTCCAGCCCGAGCAGCCTGGCCGCGACCGCGTACTCGGTGTTCAGGTCGGTGCCGAACATCGGCGGGTCGTCGCTGTTGACGGTGACGAGGACACCGGCGTCCACCATCTGCCGGATCGGGTGCTCGTCGAGCGTGGCGACGGCCCGGGTGGCGATGTTGGAGGTGGGGCACACCTCCAGCGGGACGCGGTGCTCGGCGAGGTGGTCCAGCAGGCGCTGGTCCTGTATCGCGCTGGTGCCGTGGCCGATGCGCTCGGCGCCGAGGTGGTGCAGCGCGTCCCAGATGGTCTGCGGACCGGTGGTCTCGCCCGCGTGCGGGACGCTGCGCAGGCCGGCGGCCCGCGCCCGGTCGAAGTACGGCTTGAACTGCGGCCGCGGCACGCCGATCTCGGGCCCGCCCAGGCCGAAGGAGACCAGCCCCTCCGGGGCGTGCTCCAGCGCGATGCGGGTGGTCACCTCGGCCGACTCCAGGCCGGCCTCGCCGGGGATGTCGAAGCACCAGCGCAGGACGGTCCCCAGCTCCTTCTCCGCGCTGACCCGGGCGTCCTCGATCGCCTCGATGAAGGCGGCCGCCGGGATGCCGCGCCGCACCGAGCTGTACGGGGTGATGGTCAGCTCGGCGTAGCGGATGTTCTGCCGGGCCATGTCCCGCGCGATCTCGTAGGTCAGCAGCCGCACGTCCTCGCCGTCGCGGATCAGGTCGACCACCGACAGGTAGACGTCGATGAAGTGCGCGAAGTCCCGGAAGGTGAAGTAGGAGGCGAGCGCCTCGGGATCCGCCGGGACCTTCGAGTCGGGGTGGCGGGCGGCGAGTTCGGCGACGATGCGCGGGGAGGCGGAGCCGACGTGGTGGACGTGCAGTTCGGCCTTGGGCAGCCCGGCGATGAAGGTCTCCAGCGGTGCGGGGCCGTCGGTCATCAAGTCCTCCTGTCGATCTCCAACCGACCCATCGTAGAAGGTCCGCCGGCGCGGCGGCTCCCGGATATCGCCAAGGGCCCGGACCGCGCGGGTCCGGGCCCTCGGTGTGCGGGGGTCAGGCGGTTCAGCTGGTGGTCAGGGCGGTGTCGTCGATCACGAACGAGGTCTGGAGGCTGGAGTCCTCGGTGCCGGAGAACGACAGGGTGACCGTCTGGCCGGCCAGCGAGGATACGTCGAAGGACTTCTGCGCGTAGCCGCTCGCGGCGTTGAGGTTGGAGTAGGTGGCCAGGGTGGTCGAGCCGGCCTTCACCGTCAGCTTGTCGTAGGCGGTCGACGAGGTCGTCTCGCTGGTGTCGACGTGCAGCCAGAAGGTGAGGGTGGCCGTGCAGCCGGCCGGGATGGTCACCGACTGGGTCAGCGTGTCGGTGTGGGTGGTGCCGTAGCCGTCGAGCCAGGCGTCGTAGGAGCCGGAGTGCGCGGGCTCACTGGTGGTGTCGCTGTTGATCACACCGGAGCTGGCGGACCACGGCGAGGCGCTGCCGGTCTCGAAGCCCGGGTTGCCGATCAGCTGCTGGGCGGTGCAGCCGCCGCCCGAACCGCTCACCGTCCAGGTGAACGAGGTGCTGCCGCTGGCGCCGGTGGTGTCCTTGGCGGTCACGGTCACGTTCGAGGTGCCGGTGGCGGTGGGCGTGCCGCTGATCAGGCCGGTCGAGGAGCTGATCGACAGCCCGGCCGGCAGGCCGGTGGCGCTGTAGGTGAGCGTCTGGCCGCTCGCCGAGTCGCTCGCCTTGATCTGCAGGGACGCCGCGGTGTTCACGGTGGTGGTCTGGTTGCCCGGGTTGGTCACCGTGACGGTGTTGCCGGTGCTCGAACCGCTGGTGAAGGCGGCGGTGCCGTTCGGGGTGCCGAGGCCGGTGGGGCCGTCGTAGCCGGTGCCCGCGGTGCACAGGTAGCTCGGCGAGCAGCTGCCGTTGGAGCCGGAGGTGACGTCGTTGAGCGCCGAGGTGTGGCTGTACGGGTACGAGGCCGGGAAGGTGCTCGCCGCCGGGGTGCCGGCCAGGGCGTAGACGGCCGCGATGATCGGCGAGGAGGCGCTGGTGCCGCCGTAGACGTTCCAGCCGCTGGCGCCGTAGGTGTCGTAGACGGCGACGCCGGTGGCCGGGTCGGCGACCGCGGAGACGTCCGAGACGGTGCGCTTGGAACAGCCGGTGTCGGTCTGCCAGGACGGCTTGGGGTCGTAGGCCGAGCAGCCGGATCCGGTGCCCTCGGTGCTGGAGGTGTTCCACACCGACTCGCTCCAGCCGCGGGAGTTGCTCGCGCGGGAGAGCGAGGTGCCGCCGACGGACGTGACGTACTGCGAGGACGCCGGGTACTCGGCGCCGTAGCCGCTGTCACCGGCGCTGACGGTGATGGCCACGCCCGGGTGGTCGAAGTACTGGCTGTCGGAGGTGGTGTCGGTGGAGTCCTCCGAGCCTCCGTAGCTGTTGGAGACGTACTTGGCACCGAGGTTGACGGCGGTGTTCACCGCGGTGCCCAGGTCGGACATGCTGGCGCTGGTGGCCTCGACGAGGAGGATGTGGCAGTTCGGGCAGACCGCGCTGACCATGTCGAGGTCGAGGGAGATCTCCCCGGCCCAGCCGGAGTCGGCCGTCGGGTAGGACGTGCCGCCGTTCTCGTCGACCTTCTTGAAGCAGCCGTTGGCGGTGGTGCAGCTGCTCAGGCCGTACTGCGAGCGGTAGGCGGCCAGGTCGGACTCGGCGTTGGGGTCGTCCTGCGCGTCCACGATGGCGACCGTGGCGCCGGAGCCGCCGGACGGCAGGTTGTAGGCGGAGGTGAGGTCGGTGGGGCCGTAGCCGGACGGGGTGGCGTTGGGCGCCAGCGACATGTGCTGCGCCAGGTCGGTGCGGGCCTTGGCCAGGCAGGCCATCTGGCCGGGCCTGGTGGGCTTGGCGCACAGGTCCCTGGTGTGGACGGCCTGCGCGGAGGCGGTCTGGGGGGCCGGGGCGGCGACGGTCGGGGTGGCCGCGATCAGGCCGCCGGTGACGAGCGCGGCGGCCGAGAGCAGGGCGGTGGCGGCGGAGTGCGCCAGCCGTCTGCCCGAGGGTCTCTTCGAGCGCAATGAACTGCCCTCCGGGGGAGAAGTGTGCGCAGGGCAGGGTCGTCCTGCGCATGACAAGCACGCGGATGCGGGAGTGCGTGCGTGCCCGTGCGGGAGTGCGTGCGGTGCGGGAGTGCGAGCCGTGCGGTCGGTGCGTGCCGTGCGGTGGTGCGCGAGTGCCGGCGGTGCGGGAGTGCCGGGGTGCGCTGTGCCCGGGCGGTGCGCCGGGCCGGTGGGGAACGTGCTGCGGTGCGCGGTGCGGTGTTCCGTCGCGGGCCGGTGGTGCGGCGGCGCCCGGCCCGGGGTAGGCTGCCACCCCGGTCAGTGGTGGCTACTCGCGACGAAAGTAGCGAAGGGCCCGCCGTGTGACAACCAACCGATGTAAAAACCTGTGCTCGGCGTTCCGGCTCCGGACGTATACGGTGTGCTGCCATGGAGCCGGAGGAAGAATCCGTGGCCCAGCTCGTCTCGCTCGGGCTGGCCAGGTACGAAGCGCGCGTCTACCTCGCCCTGATCAGGCGGGAGTCCTATACGGCCGCCGAGGTGGCCCGGGAGGCGGACGTGCCGCGGCAACGCGTCTACGACGTCCTGGACACCCTGGTGCGCCGCCGGCTGGCCACCGTCCATCCCGGCCGGGTCGCCACCTTCTCCGCCGTCGATCCCGAGCTGGCGCTCACCCGGCTGATGGCGCAGCAGCGTGAGGCCCTGGAGGAGCTGGAACGCGTCTCGACCGGCCTGGTCAGCGCCCTGCTGCCGGTGTGGAGCGACGGCCGCTCGCAGTCCGACCCGCTGGACTTCGTCGAGGTGCTGCGCGACCCCAAGGCCATAACCGAGCGGTTCACCGACATCCAGGAGCAGGCCAGCCACGAGCTGCTGAGCTTCTGCAAGCCGCCCATCGTCACCCCCGCCGACAACGCGGCCGGCGTCAAGGCGGCCCGGCGGCTGCGCCGGGCGGGCGGCGCGGCACGGGCGATCTACACCTACTCGGCGCTCGACGACGAGGAGATCGTCAGGAACGTCGAGCAGTTCGGCCGGGCCGGGGAGGAGGCCCGCTTCACCCAGGACCTGCCGCTGAAGCTGGTGATCGCGGACGCCTCGATGGTGCTGTGCGACATGCCGGACCCGGTGGCCGGGACGGGCGCCACCACCGCCCTGTACATCGAGCACGCCGCGCTCGCCGGCTGCCTGCGGCTGGCGTTCCAGACGGTGTGGAGCCAGGCGGCCACCATGCACGACCTGCGCCGCACCGAGGACGCCTGAGCGGGCGCGGTCAGCGCCGTACCGCCTCCAGCGCCAGCAGCGCGACGTGCAGCGACAGGCAGGACTCCACCTGGTCCAGGTCGGTGCCCAGGACGCGCTCGACGCGGCGCAGCCGGTCGTAGAACGACGGGCGGGACAGATGGGCCGCGTCGGCTGCGGCCGACTTGTTGCGCCCGCTGGCGAGGTAGACGGTCAGGATGCCGACCAGGTCGCTGCCGTGCTCGGCGTCGTGCGCGAGCAGCGGCCCCAGCTCACGCTCGACATACGTCTGAAGGCGTGCGTCGTCCCGCAGCAGGTGCAGTAGGCCGCGCAGTCGCACGTCCGGCAGGCGGTAGTACGTTCTGGACCGGCCGCCCTCGGACGCGTGCGACGCGGCGTCGGCGACCTGGGCCGCCTCCAGCAGGGTGCGGCGGGCGTCCCGCAGCGAGCCGACCGAGGAGCCGGCGGCCATCACGAACGTCCGCCCGGCCGAGTGCTCCAGGGCCGTGGCGAAGCCCTCCAGCGCCGAGTGCTCCGCGTCCGAGGTCCCGAGCGAGACCAGCATCCCGACCCCGCCGTCGTCCAGCCCGCCGATCAGCGCGCTCAGGCCCCGCTCCCGGGCGGCGAGCGCCGCCGTCTCGGTCAGGTCCCGCAGCCGGGCCTGTGCCTCCAGCGCGGCCGCCGGGGGGCCGCCGCGCAGCCGCAGCATCACCCCGACCAGCCGTCGGCCGTCCAGCGGCACCCCCAGCGCCCGCGCGCGCAGCGCGACGTCGGACACGGTCAGGGAGTGGGTGAGGATGCCGGACAGCAGGGTGCGGTGGGTCTGGCGCTCCAGGGACTCCCGGTCGCGCTCCAGCAGGCGGCCCAGGGCCAGGGTGGAGGCGCCGCGCTCCAGCAGGACGGTCAGCCGCGGCGGCGGTGGACCGGCGGACGGCTCGCCGGCCAGGATCAGCCGGCCCCAGTCGCTGCCGCGCGCCCCGACCGCGGTGATCAGCCAGCCGCTGCGCGGGTCGTGGCCGGTCCGGGACGCGGTGGCCACCCCGCGCGAGCGGCGCTCCCAGCCGTCCAGCAGCGCCTGCGGGTCGCGGCCGGCCGGGTCGAAGGCGAGCACCTGGTGGGAGAGGTTCTCCAGGACCACCGGGGCGCCGGCCATCCGCGCCACCTCGCGGACCACCTCGGCGGGCTCGGCGCCCTCCACCGCCAGCTCGTTGAAGGTCTGGTGGACGGCCTCGGAGGCGCGCAGCTCGGCCAGCTGCGCGCCCACCACATGGGCGTGGACGGCCTCGGTGACGGCCACGAACCGCACCTCGGTGCCGAGCGTCACCAGCGGCAGGCCGCGCCGCTCGGCGGCCCGCACCAGCGGCCGCGGCAGTTCGTCGGCGTACCGCCGGCCCAGCTCGACGACCAGCCCGGCGGCGCCCACGTCGGCCAGGTCCTCGATGTAGCGGGCGAGCGGCTCGCGCTCCGCGGGGAGCATCACACCGGTGGTCAGGACCAGTTCCCCGCCGCGCAGCATCCCGGCGACGTCGGCGAGCTCGCTGATGTGGACCCACCGCACGGGGTGCTCCAGCCCGGCTGCGCCCGCGACGACCTGCGGGTTGCCGCGCCGCAGCACGTCGAGTTCGAGCACCTGGGCGACGGTGGGGAACACCAGCCGGACCTCCCGGAGAGGCGGGGGCGCGCGGCCGGGCGGCGGCCGGCGCCGGAAGACGCGTATGAGCCTACGATGTGACCTTCGCGGGCCGGTCCGGCGATATGTAAAACCCGGGGTGCCGACGCCGACACTGTGGTGCTTGTGGGGCGCCGCGCGGGCTCACGACACTGGGGTCAGATGTCGAGAGGAAGGTCTGCCGTGACGACCAAGCACATCACCCACTGGATCGCCGGCCGGGAGTGGCCGGGGACGGCCGAGCGGCACGGCGAGGTGTACGACCCGGCGACCGGGCGGGTCACGGGGCGGGTGGACTTCGCCTCGATCGCCGAGGTCGACCAGGCCGTCGGCGCCGCCGCCGAGGCGTTCCGCGAGTGGCGCGAGACGTCGGTGGCCCGGCGCACCCAGGTGCTGTTCGCCTTCCGCGAGCTGCTCAACGCCCACCGCGACGAACTGGCCGCGCTGATCGTCGCCGAGCACGGCAAGGTCCACTCCGACGCGCTCGGGGAGGTGGCGCGCGGGCTCGAGGTCGTGGAGTTCGCCTGCGGCATCCCGCAGGCGCTCAAGGGCGGCTTCACCGAGCAGGCGTCCACCGGGATCGACGTCTACTCGATCCGGCAGCCGCTGGGGCCGGTGGCGATCATCTCGCCGTTCAACTTCCCCGCGATGGTGCCGATGTGGTTCTTCCCCATCGCGATCGCGGCGGGCAACACCGTCGTCGTCAAGCCGTCCGAGAAGGACCCGTCCGCCGCGAACTTCCTGGCCCGCCTGTGGCAGCGGGCCGGGCTGCCGGACGGCGTGTTCAACGTCGTCCACGGCGACAAGGCGGCCGTGGACCGGCTGCTGGAGCACCCCGACATCAGGGCGGTCAGCTTCGTCGGCTCCACGCCCATCGCCCGGTACGTCTACGAGACGGGCACCCGCTACGGCAAGCGCGTCCAGGCGCTCGGCGGCGCCAAGAACCACATGCTGGTGCTGCCCGACGCCGACCTGGACCTGGCCGCGGACGCCGCCGTGGGCGCCGGGTTCGGCGCGGCCGGCGAGCGCTGCATGGCCGTCTCGGTGCTGGTGGCGGTGGACCCGGTCGGCGACGAGCTGGTCGAGAAGATCAGGGAGCGGATCGGCACGCTGCGGGTCGGCCCGGGCTGTGACGGCGACTCCGAGATGGGGCCGCTGGTCACCGGCGCCCACCGCGACAAGGTGACCGCCTATCTGGACGCGGGCCTCGCCGAGGGCGCCACGCTCGCCGTCGACGGGCGCTCCCACCCGGTCGGCGGCGAGGACACCGCGGGCGGCTTCTGGCTCGGCCCGACGCTGTTCGACCACGTCAAGCCGGGCATGTCGGTCTACACCGACGAGATCTTCGGCCCGGTGCTGTCCGTGGTGCGGGTCTCCACCTACGAGGAGGGCCTTGAGCTGATCAACGCCAACCCGTACGGCAACGGGACCGCCGTCTTCACCAACGACGGCGGCGCGGCCCGGCGCTTCCAGCACGAGGTGGAGGTCGGCATGGTCGGCGTCAACGTGCCGATCCCGGTGCCGGTGGGGTACTACTCGTTCGGCGGCTGGAAGAACAGCCTGTTCGGCGACACCCACGCCTACGGCCAGGACGGCGTGCACTTCTTCACCCGCGGCAAGGTCGTCACCCAGCGCTGGCTCGACCCCAGCCACGGCGGGGTCAACCTGGGCTTCCCCACGAACCGGTGAGCCGCCGGGCCAGGGCCAGCAGCGCGCCCGACAGGCACCACGCGCCCGCGACGTCCAGCGGCCAGTGGTAGCCCCGCCACACCAGGGCGCACCCCACCAGCACGTTGAGCAGCAGCACGGCGGCCACCAGCAGCCGCCGTGCCGCTCGCGTGCGCAGAAGCGGCAGAAGGAGCAGCACCGCGAGCCCGGTCGCCACCGCGGCCGTCGAGGCGTGCCCGGAGGGGAAGTAGCCGGAGTGGCCGGCCAGGACGGACGTGCCGGGCGCCGGGCGGGCCAGCGCGGCCTTCAGCGGTACCACCAATGACGGCACCGCGACCATGACGGGCACCGCCGCCGCGAGCGGCCACCACCAGCGGCGCCGGCCGGCCCGCCGGTGCAGCCGGACCAGGACGGCCAGCAGGGCGACGAGTGCGGGAACGGCCACGGTGACGCTGCCGAGATCGGCGAGAACCTGGGCCGGAGCGGTCAGCGCCGGGTGCCGGGCCGCGGCCCGCAGCACCGAGCCGTCCGCCGTCACGTCCTGGCGCCACAGCGGTCCGTGGACCGCGACCTGCCAGGTGAGCAGCGCGAACAGCGCCAGACACAGGAGAAGAACACGTATGGGCCGCCCCGGGACAGGGGGGAGAGTTCCGGGGCGGCCAGACCGATCCCCGCGCCGCTCGTCCCGGGGGGTTTGGAACGAGCGGTCGGCCGACCGGCGTGGACTGCCGGAGCCTGGGGCGCCGGCAGCGTTGTGCGCGAGGGCACTGCTGTACCAACGATGGGGAGTCGCTGGCGGGGTGTCGCTCGCAGTCGCCCGCGAGCGGGGTGGTTCTTCCATCTGTGACGACTCTACGTCACGGCCGGGATGGTCACGAGACTGATCACCCCTCTCTTTCCAGCCCCGCACAGGTTCTTCACCGGAGCCGCCAACCGGGCGTTCATTACCCACAGTTACAGGGGGAGAGGTGGCGGAGGGTGACCCCTTGCGGAGCCCGGCGGTCCGGGTGTCGTCGCCGGACCGCCGGAAACACAGCGTCACAGCGCGGCGAACGCGCCCTCCAGAATACCCAGTCCCTCGTTCAAGAGGTCTTCACCAATGACGAGCGGCGGCAGGAAGCGCAGCACGTTGCCGTAGGTGCCACAGGTGAGCACCACCACGCCGGCGGCGTGGCAGGCCCGGGCCACGGCGGCGGTCGCCTCCGGGTTCGGGTCCTTGGTGCCGGGCTTGACCAGCTCCACCGCGACCATCGCGCCGCGGCCGCGGACATCGCCGATGACCTCGTACTTCTCCGCCAGCGCGGTCAGCCGGGGCTTCATGATCTCCCCGATGCGCCGGGCCCGGGCGGCCAGGTCCTGCTCCCGCATGGTCTCGATCGCGCCGAGCGCGGCCGCGCAGGCCACCGGGTTGCCGCCGTAGGTGCCGCCCAGACCGCCGGAGTGCGCCGCGTCCATGATCTCGGCGCGGCCGGTCACGGCGGCCAGCGGCAGACCGCCGGCGATGCCCTTGGCCGTGGTGATCAGGTCCGGGACGATGCCCTCGTCCTCGCAGGCGAACCACTGGCCGGTGCGGCAGAAACCGGTCTGGATCTCGTCGGCGACGAACACGATGCCGTGCGCCTTCGCGAACTCGGCGATCCGCGGCAGGAAGCCCTTGGCCGGCTCGATGAAACCGCCCTCGCCCTGGATCGGCTCGATGACGATCGCGGCGACGTTCTCCGGGCCGACCTGCTTGGTGATCTGGTCGATCGCGGCGGCCGCGGCCTCCTCGGCGCAGTGCTCCGGGCCGGTCGGCCAGCGGAACGGGTACGCCAGCGGCACCCGGTAGACCTCCGGCGCGAACGGGCCGAACCCGTGCTTGTACGGCATGTTCTTGGCGGTCAGCGCCATCGTCAGGTTGGTGCGGCCGTGGTAGCCGTGGTCGAAGACGACGACCGCCTGCCGGCGGGTGTACGCCCGGGCGATCTTGACCGCGTTCTCCACCGCCTCGGCACCGGAGTTGAACAGCGCCGACTTCTTGGGGAAGTCACCCGGCGTGACCTCGGCGAGCTTCTCGCAGACCTCCACATACCCCTCGTACGGGGTCACCATGAAGCAGGTGTGGGTGAAGGCGGCCAGCTGGGCGGACGCCCGGCGCACCACGGCCTCGGCGCTGTTGCCCACCGAGGTGACCGCGATGCCGGAGCCGAAGTCGATCAGCGAGTTGCCGTCCACGTCCTGCAGCACCCCGCCGCCCGCCCGGGTGACGAACACCGGCAGCGTCACGCCGACACCCGTGGCCACCGCCGCGGTCTTGCGGGCCAGCAGCTCGGTCGACTTCGGGCCGGGGATCGAGGTGACGAGACGGCGCTCCTGCGGCAGCGACGGGCCGCCGGGCAGTTCGGTCATGGGGGCTCACTCCTTGCGATCACCGGCCGACGTAAGGCCGCGCGCGGGCTTTTCCCGCAGGCTAAGCCCGCCTTGTCCACCTGCGCATACTCCGATCGGTAGCAGTCGGGTGGGTCCTCTTCGACGCGGCGGACAGTGCGGCCCTGCGCGGCGGTGCCCGCTCGACTACATTGAGTCGCACCGGGTCGCACCCGGGAACACATTTGCGGAACACCGTGTCGGCTGGTCGGGGCGAGGGACACCAACTGATGGACGTCGAAGGCACGCAGGGCTACCACGACATCCCCTCGGCCGCGCCGCCCGCCGTACCGCGGCCCACCGCACCGCCCCCGATGCCGGCCGCCCCGCCCCCCGGCGCCTTCACCACCTGGCTGCGCACCCCGCGCCGCACCGACGCCCCCGGCATCTACGCCTTCGGCCACACCCCGCGCCCGCCGCGCGACCCGAACCGCATCCCGGACCGGCGGCTGATCGGGTCGGCGGCGCTGGCGCTGGTGTGCGGGCTGCTGACGTGGTCGTTGTGCTGGAACTACTTCACGTTCTGGCTGTGGCCGCTGGGCTGGCTCACCCCCGACACCTGGAAGGCGTCGGGCGGCTTCGTCGTCGTCTCCTATCTGTACTACGCGGCGTTCGCCTGCCTGCTGATCTTCCTCTTCGGCCGCATGGGCCACTGGCCCGAGCTGCTGCGCCGCTACGTCCTTCCGCTGCTGCGCCCCACCCCCGAGACCCGGCCCGCCGCGGCCGTCCCCGAGACCGACCCGGCCGACTTCCCCGAGCTGCGGGCCGCCGGACAGCCCGCCCTGGCCGAGCGGCTGGCGGCCGAGGCCCGCGCCGGGCGGATGAACGACGTGGATTACGTGCGCCTGCACCGCGCCTGGCGCTCGGTGCAGACCCAGCCGGCCCGGCTCGACGCCTACGCCGGCACCGTGCTGCGGGACGGCGCCGCCGCCTGCGTCCACCCCTCCGGCGCCCGCGACCTGCCGGTGCGCGCCGCCCGCCACGACCTGTACGCCGCGCAGGTGCGCCTCGGAGCCGCCGCCGACACCGACCGCAACCCGTACGCCTACCGCGGCGCGGGCATGGCGCTCGACCCGGCGCTGCTGGGCACCTCGCTGCTGGTCGTCGGCCCGCCCGGCTCGGGCAAGACGCGGCAGGTGGTCCGGCCGGTCGTCGAGTCGCTGTGCCTCCAGGCGCTCGCCGGGACCGCCGCCGTGGTCGCCGTCGCCGCCGCCGGCACCGATCTGGGCCCCGCCGACGCCTTCGACGTGGTCATCGCCCCCGGCGACGGCACCTCCCCGTACGACCTGGACCTGTACGCGGGCACCCAGGACCCGGACGAGGCCGCCGGGATGCTCGCCGAGGCGATGGTCGACGGCTTCGACCCGGGCGAGGCCGACCCGCGCCGGGCCGCGACCGCCCTCGGGCAGCTGCTCGGGCCGTTCCGCGCCGCCCACGGGCGCTTCCCGTCCGTCACCGAACTGCGCGAACTGCTCGACGGCAACCCCACCGCGCTCGCCACGCTCCGCGACGCCCTGGACGAGGCCGGTGAACACGCCTGGGCGCGCGAACTGGCCGCCCGGGAGCGGCAGTCCGGCCGCCCAGGCGACATCGGGGCGTTGCTCGCCGAGCGGATCGCGCTGCTGGACCGGCCCGCGTTCGCCGGGTTCTTCGACGTCACCGGCCGCACCCGGCCCTTCGCGCTGAACACCCTGGAACACCCGCTGCGGGTCCGGATCGACCTGCCGGAACGCGGTCACGCCGAGGCGTCGCGGATGCTCGCCCGGCTGGTCGTCGCGCAGTTCACCGCGGCAGCGACCGCCCGCCGGGACCGCTCCCTGTTCGCCTGCCTGGTCCTGGACGACGCCGCGCACACCGTGACCGCCGGCTCGGTCCGCGCCCTGCAGCGGCTGCGCACCGCCCACGCCGGGGCCGTCCTGGCGCTGCGCACCCTCGACGACGTGCCGGAGGCGCTGCGCAGCGCGCTGCTGGGCGCGGTGGGCTGCCGGGCGGCGCTGTCCGGGGTGACGACGTGGGACGGCAAGCGGTTCGCCGAGGCGTGGGGGACCACCTGGGTGGAGGAGTCCGACGTCACCCGCACCCCGGACATGTCCGGTGGCCTGTTCCGGCGCACGGTGCGCGGCATCCGGCGGCTGTTCACCGGCGAGTCGGCGACCACCGAGTCGGTCACCGTGCGGAAGGTGGAGCGGGAGCGCTGGTCGGCCTCCGACCTGGCGCACTCGCTGCCGCCGGGGCACGCGGTGATGTCGCTGACCACGGTCGGCGGCGAGCACGCGCCGCCGGTCCTCGTCGATCTGCGGGGGTGAGCCGGGCCGCCCCGGGTGCGGCACAATCACGCCATGCCGCCCACGCTCGCCTCCCTGGTGCGCACCCCCGCGCTCGGGCTCACCGTCCTCGCCGCCGCCGAGCGGCTGGACGCCGCCGTCCGCTGGGTGCACACCAGCGAGCTGGACGACCCGGCGCCCTATCTGCAGGGCGGGGAACTGCTGCTGACCACCGGGCTCGGGCTGGTCGGCGCCGGTCCCGAGGCGCTGCGCGGCTATGTCGACCGGCTCGCCGACGCCCACGTCGTCGGCCTGGGCTTCGGCGTCGGCCTGGGACACGACACGGTGCCGCGGGCGCTCGTCGAAGCGGCCGAGGAACGCGGCCTTCCGGTGCTGCGGGTGCCCCGGCCCACCCCGTTCATCGCCATCAGCAAGGCGGTGTGGTCCGCGCTCGCCGCCGACCAGTACCGGGCCGTCACGGCCAGCCTGGAGGCGCAGCGCGAGCTGACCCGGGCGGCCCTGTCCGACGACGCCCCGGCGGCCGTCCTGGGCAGGCTCGCCGCCCATCTGGACGGCTGGACCGCGCTGTACGACGCGTCGGGCACCGTGGTCGCGGCCTGCCCGGAGTGGGCGGGCCGCCGGGCGGCGCGGGTGGCGGGGGAGGTGGAGCGGCTGCGGGAGCGGGCGGCTCCGGCCAGCGCGGCCGTCGCCGGTCCGGGCGGCGCCGAGGACCGGGTGGAGATCCACTCACTGGGCACCGGCCGCCATCCGCGCGGCTTCCTCGCGGTGGGCACCGCCAAGCGCCTGGAGCCCGCCGACCGGTATGTCGTGCATGCCGCCGTCGCCCTGCTCACCCTGTCGCTGGAGCGGTCCCGCAGCCTGCGGGAGGCCGAGCGGCGCTTCGCCGCCGCGGTGCTGCGGATGCTGCTGGAGGGCCGGGCGGCGGCCGCCCGCACCGTCGCCGGGCGGATGTACGGGCCCCTGCTGGAGCGCCCGCTGCGGGTGCTGGTCGCCGAGCCGGCCGCCGGTGCCGCCTCGGCCGACGCGCTGGCCGAGTGCGCCGAGGACGCCGCCGCGCGGGCCGCGGAGGCTGCGCTGCTGCTGCCCGAGGGCCGCCGGCTCACCGTGCTCGCCGCGGACGGCGGAGCGGTCCTGGCCGCCTGCACCGCCTTCGCCCGCGCCACGGAAGGGCTGGTGAGCGGCCTGTCAGGACCGGTCGGCGCCGAGCAGGCGCCCGCCGCGCACGACGCCGCGGAGCGGGCCCTGGCCGTCGCCCAGCGCCGTGGCCGCGCCCTGGTCGAGTACGACGAGATCGGCGCCGGATCCGTGCTGCCGCTGCTGGCCGACGACGCGGTGCGGGCCTTCGCCGACGGGCTGCTGCGGCCGCTGTACGAGCACGACGCCACCGCCCGCGGCGACCTGGTCGCCTCGCTGGCCGCCTGGCTGTCCCGGCACGGCCAGTGGGACGCGGCGGCCGCCGATCTCGGCGTGCACCGGCACACCCTGCGCTACCGGATGCGCCGCGTCGAGGAGATCCTCGGCCGCTCCCTGGACGACCCGGACGTCCGCATGGAGCTCTGGCTGGCCCTCAAGGCGTCCCCGCGCTGAAAGGCCCCGCACCTGACGACGTGGAGCGCCACCCGCGCCGGCCACTACACGATGGACAAACGCCGGCCCGCCCCCACCCGCCTACGGTGGAGTTCCACCAGCTCACCACCACGGGAAAGGCGGGGATCCGCTGTGCCTTCCTCACCCGCTGCGGACCGCGACACGGTCCACGCGTTCTGGATCGCCGGCCGTCCGGCGACCGGCGAGAGCACCTTCGACGTCACCCACCCCTACGACGGCAGCCTCGTCGGCCGGGTGAGCGTCCCCACCGAGGCCCAGGTGGAGGAGGCGATCGAGGCCGCGAGCGCGGTCGCCGCCGCCTACGCGGCCACCCCGGCCCATGTGCGCGCCGCCGCCCTGGACCACGTCGCCCGGCGGCTGGCCGAGCGCGTTGACGAGATCGCCCGGCTGATCACCGCGGAGAACGGCAAGCCCCTGAAGTGGGCGCGCGGCGAGGCCGGCCGGGCCGTCTCCGTCTTCCGCTGGGCCGCCGAGGAGGCCCGCCGCTTCAACGGCGGCCAGGCGCAGCGGCTGGACACCGACCCCGGAGGCGTGGGCCGCCTGGCGCTGACCCGCCGCTTCCCCAAGGGCACCGTCCTGGGCATCGCGCCGTTCAACTTCCCGCTGAACCTGGTGGCCCACAAGGTCGCCCCGGCCATCGCGGTGGGCGCCCCGATCATCCTCAAGCCCGCCCCGGCCACGCCGCTGTCCGCGCTGCTGCTGGGCGAGATCCTGGCCGAGACGGACCTGCCGGCCGGCGCCTGGAGCGTGCTGCCGGTGCCGAACGACCGGATGCCCGCCCTGGTGCGGGACGAGCGCCTGCCGGTGATCTCCTTCACCGGCTCCGACACGGTGGGCCTGGCCATCCAGGAGTCGGTGCCCCACAAGCACACCACCCTGGAGCTGGGCGGCAACGCGGCGGCCGTGGTCCTGGCCGACTACTCCTCGGAGGCGGACCTGGAGTGGGCGGCGAGCCGCATCGCCACCTTCGCCACCTACCAGGCCGGCCAGTCCTGCATCTCGGTGCAGCGGGTGATCGCCGACGCGGCCGTCTACGACCGGCTGGCCGAGAAGGTCGTCGCCGCCGTCGAGGCCCAGGTCACCGGCGACCCGTGGGACCCGGCCACCGACGTCGGCCCGCTGGTCAGCGAGGACGCCGCCCGCCGGGTCGAGGCCTGGGTGGACGACGCCGTCGCCAGGGGCGCCAAGCTCGTCACCGGCGGGGTCCGGGACGGTTCGTCCTACGCCCCGACGGTCCTGGCCGACCTGCCGGCCGACGCGATCCTGGCCACCGCCGAGGTCTTCGGGCCGGTCCTGACCCTGCACCGGGTGGAGAGCACCGACGAGGCGTTCGCGGCCGTCAACGACTCGCGGTTCGGGCTCCAGGCGGGCGTGTTCACCCACGACCTGCAGACCGCCTTCCGCGCCCACCGCGAGCTGGAGGTCGGCGGCGTCATCATCGGCGACGCGCCCTCCTACCGCGCCGACCAGATGCCGTACGGCGGGGTGAAGGCGTCCGGTGTCGGCCGCGAGGGCGTGGCCTACGCGATGGAGGACTACACCTACGAGCGCGTCATGGTGCTGACCGGTCTCGAGCTGTAACGAGCGGGGGTGGCAGGCCCCGTCGGCGCGTCCGTCGGCGGGGCCTTCGCACCGGAGCTGATACGGATGCGGGCGAACCGGGTAGATAACCCTCCAGTAGCAATCGGCCGGTGACCCACCGTGACCGAAGCCCCGATCCGCGGCGAGGTGAGCCCTCATGACCGCACCATCCGCTCCACGCAAGGTCTCCGAACGCGAGGCGCGCCAGGTCGCAGAGGCGGCCCGGGAGCAGAGCTGGCGCAAGCCGAGCTTCGCCAAGGAGCTGTTCCTGGGCCGTTTCCGGCTCGACCTGATCCACCCGCATCCCACCGGTTCCGAGGACGACATGCAGCGCGGCGAGGAGTTCCTCGCGAAGCTGCGCGACTTCCTGGAGACGAAGGTCGACGGCGCCCTGATCGACCGCGAGGCCCGCATCCCCGACGAGGTGATCACCGGCCTGAAGCAGCTCGGCGCGCTGGGGATGAAGATCGAGCCGAAGTACGGGGGCCTCGGCCTGACCCAGGTCTACTACAACAAGGCGCTGATGCTGGCCGGTTCGGCGTCGCCCGCGATCGGCGCGCTGCTCTCCGCCCACCAGTCGATCGGCGTGCCGCAGCCGCTGAAGCTGTTCGGCACCCCCGAGCAGAAGGACGCCTTCCTGCCGCGGTGCGCCCGCACCGACATCTCGGCGTTCCTGCTGACCGAGCCGGATGTCGGCTCCGACCCGGCGCGCCTGGCGACCGCGGCCGTCCCGGACGGCGACGACTACGTCCTGGACGGCGTGAAGCTGTGGACCACCAACGGCGTGGTGGCCGACCTGCTGGTGGTGATGGCCCGGGTGCCCAGGAGCGAGGGCCACCCCGGCGGCATCACCGCCTTCGTGGTGGAGGCCGACAGCCCCGGCATCACCGTGGAGCGCCGCAACGCCTTCATGGGCCTGCGCGGCATCGAGAACGGCGTCACCCGCTTCCACCAGGTGCGGGTGCCGGCCGCCAACCGCGTCGGCGCCGAGGGCGCGGGCCTGAAGATCGCCCTGACCACGCTCAACACCGGGCGGCTCTCGCTGCCCGCGATGTGCGCGGGCGCCGGCAAGTGGAGCCTGAAGATCGCCCGCGAGTGGTCGGCCGCCCGTGAGCAGTGGGGCAAGTCGATCGCCCGGCACGAGGCGGTGGGCAGCAAGATGTCGTTCATCGCCGCGACCACCTTCGCGCTGGAGGCGGTGGTGGACCTGGCCAGCCAGATGGCCGACGAGGACCGCACCGACATCCGCATCGAGGCCGCCCTCGCCAAGCTGTACGGCAGCGAGATGGCCTGGCGGATCGCCGACGAACTGGTCCAGATCCGCGGCGGCCGCGGCTTCGAGACCGCCGACTCGCTGGCCGCCCGCGGCGAACGCGCCGTGCCCGCCGAGCAGATGCTGCGGGACATGCGGATCAACCGCATCTTCGAGGGCTCCACCGAGATCATGCACCTGCTGATCGCCCGGGAGGCGGTCGACGCCCACCTGTCGGTCGCCGGTGACCTCATCGACCCGGAGGCGAGCTGGGCCGACAAGGGCAGGGCCGCCGCCAGGGCGGGCGGCTTCTACGCCCGCTGGCTGCCGAAACTGGTCGCCGGGCCCGGCCAGCTGCCCACCGCCTACGGGGAGTTCCACCCGGCCGGCCACCCCGACCTCGCCGCCCACCTGCGCTATGTGGAACGCACCTCGCGCCGGCTGGCCCGCTCCACGTTCTACGCCATGTCGCGCTGGCAGGGCCGGATGGAGACCAAGCAGGGCTTCCTCGGCCGGATCGTGGACATCGGCGCCGAACTGTTCGCGATGAGCGCCGCGTGCGTGCGCGCGGAGCTGCTGCGCGGCCAGGGCTCGCCGGAGGGCAGGGCCGCCTACCAGCTCGCCGACGCCTTCTGCCGCCAGGCGCGGCTGCGCGCCGAGGAGCTGTTCGGCCGGCTGTGGGAGAACACCGACGACATCGACCACAAGGTCGTCAAGGGCATCCTCGGCGGTGCCTACACCTGGCTGGAGGAGGGCGTCATCGACCCCTCCGGCGACGGCCCGTGGATCGCCGAGGCCGCGCCCGGCCCGTCGCGCCACGAGAACGTGCACCGGCCGATCCGCTAGGAAGGGCCGCGCCGCATCCCCTGTCGGAACCCGGCGGGGGATGCGGCCACAATGGGGGGATGACGGACTCCCTCGCCGACCCGCATCTGCTTCACGTGCCGGACCCCGATACCGACGGCGGCCCCCGGGACATCGTGATCCTCGGCTCCACCGGCTCGATCGGCACCCAGGCCATCGACGTGGTCCTGCGCAACCCCGACCGCTTCCGGGTGGTCGCCCTGTCCGCCGCGGGCGGCCGCGTCCAGCTCCTCGCCGAGCAGGCGCACCTGCTGCGGGTCCGGGCGGTCGCGGTGGCCGACGCCGGTGCGGTACCGGCGCTGCGCGAGGCCCTGGCCGCGCGGTACGGCGCCGAGCCGCGGCCCGAGATCCTCGCCGGCCCCGACGCGGCCGCGCAGCTGGCCCGCATGGAGTGCCACTCGGTCCTCAACGGCATCACCGGCTCGATCGGCCTGGCGCCGACGCTGGCGGCCCTGGAGGAGGGCCGGGTGCTGGTGCTGGCCAACAAGGAGTCGCTGATCGTCGGCGGCCCGCTGGTCAAGGCGCTCGCCAGGCCCGGGCAGATCGTGCCGGTGGACTCCGAGCACTCCGCGCTCTTCCAGGCCCTGATGGGCGGCAGCCGGGCCGAGGTGCGCAAGCTGGTCGTCACCGCCTCCGGCGGCCCGTTCCGCGGCCGCAGCAGGGCCGAGCTCGCCGAGGTCACCCCGGCGGACGCGCTGGCCCACCCCACCTGGGACATGGGCCCGGTGATCACCATCAACTCCGCGACCCTGGTCAACAAGGGCCTGGAGGTCATCGAGGCGCACCTGCTCTACGACATCCCCTTCGACCGCATCGAGGTCGTCGTCCATCCGCAGTCCTACATCCACTCGATGGTGGAGTTCACCGACGGCTCCACGCTCGCCCAGGCGAGCCCCCCGGACATGCGGATGCCGATCGCGCTGGGCCTCGGCTGGCCGCACCGGGTGCCGGACGCCGCCCCGGCCGTCGACTGGAGCAAGGCGCTGACCTGGAACTTCTTCCCCCTGGACGAGGAGGCGTTCCCCGCGGTGGCCCTGGCCCGCCGGGTGGGCGGCCTGGGCGGCACCGCGCCCGCGGTGTTCAACGCCGCCAACGAGGAGTGCGTCGCCGCTTTCCTCGCCGGGCGGCTGCCCTTCACCGGAATCGTCGATACCGTTGCGGAGGTGGTCGAGGAGGGCCTGGCCACCGGCGCGGTCACCACCGACGCCGGGCCGGGAACCACCCTGACCCTCGCGGACGTACTGGAAGCGGAGACCTGGGCCCGGGCACGCGCCCGGGAACTGGCAGGCGACACGACAGCGGAGGCGCGCGTATGACGGCTTTGATGACGGTCCTCGGCATAGTCGTCTTCGCCGTCGGCCTGCTGGTCTCGATCGCCTGGCACGAGCTCGGCCACCTGTCGACGGCCAAGCTCTTCGGCATCCGGGTGCCGCAGTACATGGTGGGCTTCGGGCCGACGGTCTTCTCCCGCCGGCGCGGCGAGACCGAGTACGGGATCAAGGCGATCCCGCTGGGCGGCTACATCCGCATGATCGGCATGTTCCCGCCGGGCGACGACGGCCGGATCAAGGCCCGCTCGTCCTCGCCGTGGCGCTCGATGATCGAGGACGCCCGCTCGGCCGCGTTCGAGGAGCTCCAGCCGGGCGACGAGACCCGGCTGTTCTACACGCGCAAGCCGTGGAAGCGCGTGATCGTCATGTTCGCCGGCCCCTTCATGAACCTCATCCTGGCCGTGGCGCTCTTCCTGGCCGTGCTGATGGGCTTCGGCATCGCCTCCCAGACCACCACGGTCAGCACCGTCTCGGACTGCGTGATCTCCCAGTCCGCCGCGAGCGCCGGCAAGACCGCCTGCGCGGCGAACGACCCCGCCTCCCCGGCGAAGAAGGCGGGCCTGAAGGCCGGCGACCGGATCACCGCCTTCGACGGGCAGCCGGTCGGCGACTGGACCACCCTGCAGAACGACATCCGGCGGACCACCGGCCCGGCCACCATCACCGTGGTGCGCGCCGGACAGACCCTGGACCTGCACGCCGACCTCATCCGCAACCAGGTCGCCAGGACCGACGGCCACGGCGGCTACGTCCAAGGCCAGTACGTCACCGCCGGCTTCCTCGGCTTCACCCCCGCCCAGGGCATCGTCCGGCAGTCCTTCGACGCCTCGGTGAACCGGATGGGCGGCATGGTCACCACGGCCGTCGGCTCCCTGGTCGACCTGCCGCAGCGGGTGCCCGCCCTGTGGAACGCGGCGTTCAACGGCGCCCCGCGCCAGCCGGACTCCCCGATGGGCGTCATCGGCGCGGCCCGGGTGGGCGGCGAGGTCTTCTCGCTGCACATCCCGCCGGTGCAGCGGGTGGCGACCATGCTGATGCTGGTGGCCGGCTTCAACCTGTCGCTGTTCCTGTTCAACATGCTGCCGCTGCTGCCCCTGGACGGCGGACACATCGCCGGCGCGCTGTGGGAGGCGCTCAAGCGGAACCTGGCGAAGGCGTTCCGCCGCCCCGACCCCGGTCCGTTCGACGTGGCGAAGATGATGCCGGTGGCCTACGTGGTGGCGGGGATCTTCCTCTCCTTCACGATCCTGGTGCTGATCGCCGATGTGGTCAATCCGGTGAAAATCACCTGATAAAGGGGTGAAAACCCGCTCCAGCGCAACGGCGCGCGAACCGGCCGGACATGCAGGGTGTCCGGCCGGTTGCCGCGTGTCGGCGGATGTGCCCGGGGCGTAGGCGGTGCCGTAATCTCGGATCCGGAGCCCGCCCGCGCCGGGACACCGATCCAAGTTGGGGATGCACACAGAGATGACCGCGATTTCGCTCGGCATGCCGTCCGTACCTCTCAAGCTCGCGGAGCGCCGCCACAGCCGCCGGATCCAGGTGGGGTCGGTGGCGGTGGGTGGTGACGCGCCGGTGTCGGTGCAGTCGATGACGACGACGGTGACGG
>JBEHXI010000086.1:0-26120 GCA_048498775.1 Actinomycetota bacterium
GTCGCGCCGGATGTAGGCGCCGAGTTCGAGGTTCTCGTGCACCGTCATCTCGGGGAAGAGGTTGTGTCCCTGGGGGACGATCGACATCCCGCGGCGCAGCCGTTCACTGGGTGGGAGGGCCGTGATGTCCTCGCCCCGGAACGTCACGCTGCCCTTCTTGATCCGCACGTTGCCGAAGATCGATTTGAGCACCGTCGACTTCCCGGCGCCGTTCGGCCCGATGATCGACACCATCTGCCCCTCGTGGACCTTGAGGGTGACGCCGCGCAGGATGTCCAGGTCGCGGCGGTAGCCGGCGACCAGCCCGGCCACTTCGAGCAGTGCCATTGCAGTCCTCCTGATTCGAGCTCGGGGAGCTTCGTCGTGCCGGGCTCAGCTGCCGAAGTAGGCTTCGAGTACGTCGTTGTTGTTCTGGATCTCGCCAGGTGTGCCCTCCGCGAGCTTGACGCCGTGGTCCAGGACGACCAGCCAGTCGCACAGGTCCATGACGACCTTGAGGTTGTGCTCGATGATGACGAAGGTCTTGCCCTGTGCGTTGAGCGTCGAGATGCGTTCGACGAGTTCCTCGATGAGGGCCGGGTTCACCCCGGCCATCGGCTCGTCGAGCAGGATGACGTCGGGGTCGGGCATCAGGGTCATGGCCAGGTCCGCCAGCTTCTGCTGGCCGTAGGACAAGGTCCTCATGGGCTGCTCGGCGACCCGGGTCAGTCCCATGAACTCCAGCAGTTCCCGGGCGCGTTCGCGTTCCTGCCGCTCGTTGTGCTTCATCAGCCGCGTCAGGAGGGAGCCGTGGCTCTCCTGCACGGCCAGCAGGAGGTTGTCGGTCACGGTCATCTCCGGGAAGTTCTCCAGCCGCTGGAAGGTGCGGCCGAGGCGGGCCCGGTACATGGTGTGCGGTTGGCGGCCGGTGACCTCCCGGCCGTTGAAGGTGACGCGCCCGGCGGTGGGGCGGTAGACGCCGGAGACGCAGTTGATCCAGGTCGACTTGCCGGAGCCGTTGGGGCCGAGCAGGCCGAGGATCTGGCCGCGGCGGACGCTCACTGCGACATCGTCGAGTGCGCGGAAGCCGCCGAAATCCATCGTCAGGCCATCGGAGGCCAGAACGGTTTCAGTTGCGGTGGGGCTCAAGGTGTCCTTCTCGATTCTCGGCGCGCCGGCACCGGCGGACCGTGCGCTACTTGGTCAGTTGGGGGGCGGGACGGCCGAAGACCTTCTCGTAGGCGCGGTCCCACAGGGTGATGAGCCCCTTAGGCATGAACATGATGATGAGCAGGGTGAGCACGGCGAAGATGATGAGATAGAGGTTCTGGGTGCCGTGCAGCACCTGCGGGAGCATGGTGACCAGCACCGCGCCGAGCAGCGGCGCCTCGAACCTGCCGAGACCGCCGACCACGACCATCAGCAGGAGCTGGAAGGACAGGTCCAGGGGGAAGGTGTCGGGGTCGACGTAGCCGGTGAGCGAGGCGAGCAGACCGCCGGCGATCGCGGCCGTCGCGCATCCGATGGCGAAGGCGAGCAGCTTGTAGGCCCGCACGTTCACCCCGAGCATCCCGGCCCGCATCTCGTTCTCGCGGATGGACTTGAACGCCCTGCCCCAGGAGCTGTTGAGGATGGCGTACAGCACCGTGAGGACCAGCACCACGACGACGGCCACGAAGATGTGGTAGCTGCCGTCCGAGGTCAGCTGCAGCGGCCCGAAGCCGGGGCGCGGCACCCCGCTGATGCCCAGCGCACCTCCGGTGAGCCCGGTCTGGTTCTCGGCCACCAGCAGGTAGATGACCTCCACGCCGAGGGTGACCATGGCCAGGTAGTGCGTGGCGACCCGCAGGGCCGGGGCCCCCACCACCAGGCCGAGCAGGAAGCCGCAGACCGCGCCGGCCAGCAGTGACAGCGGCATGGGCCACCCGTGCTCGCCGCCCAGGATGGCGACGGCGTAGCCCCCGACGCCCATGAAGGCGCCCTGGGCCAGGGAGATCTGGCCGGCGTACCCGAGGATCAGGTTCAGTCCGGACGCGCCGAGCAGGTAGACCAGGGTCAGGGTGCACAGGTACAGCCAGTACGATCCGAGGCCGAGCACGCCGGGGGAGGCGGCCAGCGCGGTCACCAGCACGGCACCGAGGGCGGTCCGGCGCCAGGACCAGGGGCGGGGTGCCGCCGCGGTGGCGGCACCGGCGTCATCCGGGGCGTTTCCGGCGCGCCGGCCGGCCGGCAGCTGGATGCGCTGCCGCAGGCTCGCAGTGGACTTCATCCTTGGTACTCCCGCACGAGTTCGTGAGCGCCCAGCAGCCCTTGCGGCCTGACCAGGAGCGTGGCCATGAGAAACGCGACGACGATGCCCGTCTGGTACTGGGTGGAGATGTAGGCGCTGCTGATCGATTCGAGGAGACCGACGACCAGGCCGCCCACCAGCGCACCGCGGACCCGGTTGAAACCGCCGATGATCGCCGAGTAGAAGGCGTTGAGGCCCAGCGCGGTGCCCATGTTGTACTGCACGAGGAAGATGGGCGCGATGAGCACGGCGGCGACCGCGACCAGGGCGGCGTTGATGACGAACGCCAGGGTGATCATCCGGCGCGGGTCGATGCCCAGGATGCCGGCGACCGAGGCGTTCTGGGCGGTGGCGCGCAGCGCCTTGCCGGTCTTGGTGAAGCCGAGGAAGGCCTGCAGCGTGACGATCATCAGGGTGGCCACCGCGAGGTTGACCAGGTCGCGCACGCTGAACGCTATCGAGCCCAGATGCACCACCCGGTCGCTGACCAGGGACGGAGCTCGCACCGCCTGCGGGGTGAAGACCGCCACCAGCGTGTTCTGGAGCAGGATGCTCAAGGTGATGGTCGCGACCACCAGGGCCAGGGGGCCCTGGGTCAGCAGCTTGGCGATCACGGTGCGGCGCAGCAGCCAGCCCAGCAGGGCCACCGAGATCACCACGGCGAGTGCCGCGGCGAGGCCGACCGAGAGCCCGAGCGAGACGCTCAGGCCGACGAAGGAGAAGCCCACGACCGCCGCGAAGTCGCCCTGCGCGAAGTTGATCGTTCGGGAGGTCTGCCACAGCAGGGAAAAGCCGATTGCCATCATGGCGTAGATCGAGCCGATGGCGATTCCGCCGATCAGCACGTTAACCAACACAGCCATCAGAAGGACACCACCGGTTCGGGGGACGACGGCGAAGAAAGATCCAGCCGTGAGCGGTTTCGCCGGGACGGTTCGCCCGGGCCCCGCAGGGGGGATGAGCCGGCAAGGCGCTGGAACAGTGACCGCCGCAAGGCCCGCGGCGTCCACCGCGGCCTGGCAGAGGCGGCGCGCCCGATCGAGGCCGACTCTCGCCTATTTCTGGATCCACTTCTTGGTGAGTGGGACACTAGGAGTCGCATGCCGCCGACGTCAATGGGTGTGGCGGGGTAACTCGCCCCGGAACGGAAAATCCTGAGTTCAGCGGCTCGACGGTCGGGCGCGGCGCGGGTGGTCGAGCCCATGTCAAGGGCCCAAGGGGCCCGGATGCGACCGGCGTGCGGAAGAAAAATTTCTGGATCCAGGCCGAGTGGCGCTACCCTGGGGCGGTGCTGGATCCAGAAGAGGGGAACACGACGGAAGCGGCAGACGCCCTTCCCGTCGTTCAGGCGGTACACGCGCGGTTGCGCCAGGACATCCTGCGCGGGAAGCTGCCGCCCGGCAGCGTGCTCGCGCAGGTGCAGCTGGCCGCGGAGTACGGGGTGAGCCGGACGCCGCTGCGCGAGGCCCTGCGCATGCTGCAGGAAGAAGGCCTGGTCAGTGCGGAGAACAATCGGCGTGCCCGGGTGGCCAGCTTCCGCCTCGACGACCTCGAGGCGATCTCCGCGCAGCGCATACTCGTCTCCGCGCTGGCGACGTCGCTGACGGTGGGCCGGATGGACGCCGGCGGCCTGGCCGAACTCGAACGGCGCTTCGCGGACATGGCCGAGGCGGTGCGGGCGGACGACGCGGACGCCTGGCGCCGCGCGAACCTCGCCTTCCACGACGCGCACACGGCGCGGGCGCCGATGCTGCTCCTGCAGGACCTGCGCAGGCTCGGCGAGCGCAACGGTCTCTACCGGGCCATCTGGCTGCGGGACACCCCGCACCTGGACGTGCAGTCCGAGGCAGAGCACCGGGTCATCCTCCAGGCGTGCCGCGACGGGGACGTCGTCGCCGCGCGGCACGCGGTGGCGCGGCACACCGCGCGGATCGCGATCGCCGTGATGGCCATCGCGATCCCGGAGCGGGAGCCGGCCACGATCCGCACCGCGCTGAACATGGTCCTCGGGGCGGGCGACTTCACCTCGTGACCGGCGGGTGAACGCCCGCCCCCGCCCCGCAGGCGGCCGCCGCCCGCCGGGCGGCCCGGCTCACACGAACGGCAGCACCTGCTCCGCGACGAGCGCGAGGTGGTCGAGGTCGTCGAAGTCGCGGATCTGCAGATAGCACCGGTCGGCGCCGGCCCGCGCGTAAGCGTGGAGCCGCTCGACGACCTCTTCGGGACCGCCCGCGGCCGCGTTCTCCCGCAGCTCGTCCACGTCGCGCCGCAGTCCCTCGGCCCGTCGCCGCACCTCCTGCTCGGTGCGGCCGCAGCACAGCACCACGGCGTGGGAGAGCGTCAGCTCCGCAGGGTCCCGCCCCTCGGCGGCACAGGCGTCGTGCACGCGTGAGAAGAGCTGGGCGGTGCGCTCGACGCTCTCGAAGGGCACGTTGTACTCGTCCGCGTAGCGCGCCGCGAGCCTCGGGGTACGGCGCGGGCCATGGCCGCCGACGATCAGCGGCGGGCGCGGTCGCTGCACCGGCCGCGGCAGTGCCGGCATGTCCTGGAGCCGGTAGTGGGTGCCGGTGTGCTGGAAGCGTTCCCCGGCGGGCGTGGCCCAGAAGCCGGTGAGGATCCGCAACTGCTCTTCGAGCCGGTCGAAGCGTTCCGCGAGGGCGGGCATCGGGATGCCGTGGGTGCGGTGCTCCGGTTCGTACCAGCCGGCGCCCAGTCCCAGTTCCAGACGGCCGTCGCTCATCTGGTCGAGCTGGGTGGCCATGACGGCCAGGATGCCGGGGAGCCGGAAGGTCGCGGCGCTGAGCAGGGTGCCCAGCCGCAGGGTGGTGGTCTCGCGGGCCAGCCCGGCCAGGGTGAGCCACGCGTCCGCCGGGCCCGGTTCTCCGGAGCCGGCCATGGTCAGGAAGTGGTCGGAAAGGAACAGCCCCTGGAAGGCCGCGGCCTCCGCGGCCCGGGCCAGGGCGAGTATCTGCCGGTAGCCGGCGCCGAACTGCGGTTCGGCAAGGATGCGCACGTCCATGGGCGGCGATGCTAGCAGCTACTGGATCCAGAACGGCCGGGCATTGGATCCGGTATCGGATCGAGACGGACGCAATGTCCTGGCAAAGCACCCGCTTAACGCCCATATCCGGGGCGGCGGCGCTGTAACCCTTGACGCTGTGCCGCAGCAAAGTGTATCCACTTCATGTGATCGAGCCGTCGGCCGATCCGGGAAGTACGCGCCCTGGTCGCGCGTCCCCTGCGTGGAAGCGAGTTTGCCGAGTGGCGATCAACCACAGCATCTATGTGTACGACCCCATGGACGAACCCCTGGACTGGCTCACCGAGCGCGGAGTCCGCGTCACCCAGGGAGCGCCGGTCTACTCCACCGGCTACATGCGTCCCAAGATGACCGAGGACGCGATGATCGAGGCGGCCGCCGGCCACGCCGGGCTGCTCGGGGCGAGCGGAGCCCGGATCACCCGGCGCGTCCTGGACGGGCTGCCCGACCTGCGCTTCATCTCCAAGCTGGGCATCGGCACCGAGATCGTCGATCTCGCCGCCGCCACCGAGCGCGGTGTGATGGTGACCAACACGCCCGTGCACAGCGAGGTCGCCCTGGTCGCCGAGCACGCCATCGCCCTGATGCTCGGCCTGACCAAGAAGCTGAACGTCTACGCCGGCGACTGGGTGCGTGGCGGCCGGTGGAAGGACCCCGGCACGATGTCCGGGACCCTGCGCGGAGCGACGGTGGGCATCGTCGGCTTCGGCAACATCGGCCAGGCCGTCGCCGCCCGGCTGCAGGGCTGGGGCGCCTCCATCCTGGCCGCCGACCCGCGTCCGTTGACGCCGCCCGGCCATGTGCGCATGGTCGACGTGGAGACACTCCTGCGCACCTGCGACTACGTGACGCTGCACGCCCCGGGCGGACCGGCCGGATCCCCGCCGCTGCTCGGCGCGGAGCAACTGGACATGCTCAAGCCGGGCGCCATCGTCATCAACACCGCCCGCGGCACCCTGATCGACACCGCGGCCCTCACCGAGCGGCTGCGGGACGGCCGGCTGGGCGGCGCGGGAGTCGACGTCTACCACCCGGAACCGCCGGACACGAAGAACCCGCTGCTCGGCCTGGACAACGTGCTGTGCACCCCGCACGCCGCCGCCTGGCACCCCCCGCTGCGAAAGGAGATGGCACAGATGGCCTTCGAAAACGCCTGGACCATCCTCGAGGGCAAGGTCCCCGACCACCTCGTCAACCCCGAGGTTCTCGACGTTCTGGGAGTCGCACGATGACCACCCCGCAGGCACCCGCCGGGCTCCGCACCCGCAACTTCGACTTCGTCGGCTACTCCGACCAGGGCGGCATGCCCGGTGGCACCCAGATCATGGTGCACAAGGGCCACGCCTACATCGGCAAGAACGAAGGCGTCAGCGTCCTCGACGTCACCGATCCCCGCAACCCGCACCAGGTCAACTTCCTGCCCGGCGACGTCAACTCCTGGCACATCCACCTGCAGACCCACGACAACCTGCTGCTGGTCATCGACAGCGTCGACTTCTACATGGTCAAGCCCAACGAGCGCGACTACTACGGAAGTTCGATCAAGGGAGTGCACAGCTCCCTGTACGGGCAGCGCGGCCGCGACTACAGCGCCGGGATGCGCGTGTACGACCTCACCGATCCGGCCAACCCCCGCCGCATCGGGACCTTCGAGGTCGAAGGCTGCGGCCTGCACCGCATCTGGTACGACGGCGGCCGCTACGCCTACGCCTCCGCGCTGCTGGACGGCTACACCGACCACATCCTGCTCATCATCGACATGGCCGACCCCACCCACCCGGTCGAGGCCGGCCGCTGGTGGATCCCCGGCATGTGGCGGGACGGCGGCGAGGAGCCCTCCTGGACCAACCGCGTCGCCCTGCACCACGCCGTCATCGCCGACGGCATCGCCTACGGTGCCTGGCGGGACGGCGGGCTGACCATCGTCGACGTCAAGGACCCGGCCAGGCCAGAACTGCTGGTGCACCGCAACTGGTCCCCGCCGTTCGGCGGCGGCACCCACTCCTGCCTGCCGCTGCTCGACCGCGACCTGCTCGTCGTCGCCGACGAGGCGGTGCTCGACAACTGCGCCGACCAGGTCAAGTACACCTGGGTCTTCGACATCCGCGACAAGCGCAACCCGGTGAGCATCTCCACCTTCCCCACGCCCTCGGAAGAGGACTACTGCAGCCGGCCGGGGCACTTCGGTCCCCACAACCTGCACGAGAACCGCCAGGGCAGCTTCCAGAGCGACCAGCTGATCTACGCCACCTACCAGAACGCGGGTCTGCGCCTGTTCGACATCGCCGATCCCTTCCGGCCCAACGAGCTCGGCTACTTCGTGCCCCCGCCGCCGGAGCGCATGACCGAGCGGCGCAAGAACCGGCCCCGGGCCCTGCACACCGCCGACGTCTTCGTCGACAAGCAGGGGCTCGCCTACATCACCGACTTCAACGCCGGCGTCTACATCGCCGAGTACACGGGCTGAACCGGCGTCCCCACCGCACGGGCCCCCGCGGCTCACCAGCGGCGGGGACGCCGCAGACCCGACGACACAGCCCCGTATCCGAGAGGAACCCCATGGCCTTCGTGGCGACCGATCCCCGGTCGAAACTCGCCGGCACCCCCGCGGCCTCCGCACCCGAGCAGTTCGGCACCGCCGAGTACGTCAAGTTCTACGAGACCGACCCGCAGATCCAGAGCGAGACGGAGCGCACCTGGCTCGCCCGCGGGCAGAACTTCGTCATCGCCTACAGCGAACTCGCGCCCGGCGCCGTGCTGGAGCGCGCCGACAACCCCGACGAGTACGTCGTCCTGGTGCCCGACGCCGGCACCCCGGTGGAGGCCCGCGCCGGTGACGAGACCGTCACCGCGGAAGGCGGCCGCGTCATCATCGTCCCGCCCGGCGCCAGCAGCCTGCGTGCCGAGCAGGGCGGCCGGGTGGTGCGCGTCTTCAGCGCGGAGGTGTCCGACCTCGCCGACCAGGCCGCCAACGCGGCGTCCTACCGGACCCGCAAGCCGAACCTGCCCGAGTTCGCCCCCTGGCCCGCGCCCCCCGGCGGCTACCGGCTGCGCAGCTACGACCTGGACGTCGCCGCCGAGGAGGGCCGCTTCGGCCGGATCTGGCGCTGCACCACCTCCATGGTCAACTACTCCTACCCCCGCATGGGACCGCGGGACGTCGGCAAGATGTCCCCGCACGTCCACGCGGACTTCGAGCAGTGCTCCCTGGTGCTCGACGGCTCCTTCATCCACCACATCCGCTGGCCCTGGGGCACCGACATGCGCCACTGGCGGCAGGACGAGCACGAGTTCTGCGCCGGCCCGTCGGTGACCGTCATCCCGCCCGGCTCGATCCACACCAGCCAGCAGGTCAGCTCCGGGCTCAACCAGCTCGTCGACATCTTCGCGCCGCCGCGTGCGGACTTCTCCCGCATGGACGGCTGGGTCCTCAACGCCGACGAGTACCCCATGCCCGAGGGAGAGTGAGCATGTCCACCGCCGCCGACACCGGCACGCGTGACTTCCCGCGGGCGGCCCCCGAACTCCTCGCCCGGCTCGGGCGGCTGCCGGTGGCCAACGTGGGCGACGCCATGGACCGCCTGGGCATCGCCGACTCCGCCATCCAGGCCGTCTGGCCCGGCGCGCGGATCGCGGGCAGCGCCTACACGGTGTGGACCCGCGCCGGGGACAACCTCCACCTGCACAGCGCGATCGACCTGGCCGCCCCCGGTGACGTGATCGTCGTCAACGGCGGCGGCGACACCAGCCGCGCCCTGATCGGCGAGCTGATGGGCACCCGCGCCAAGGTCCGCGGCCTGGGCGGCTTCGTCATCGACGGCGCGGTGCGCGACGCCGCCGACCTCGGCGAGATGGGGATGCCGGTGTTCGCCCGCGCCGTCACCCCGGCGGGCCCCTACAAGAACGGTCCCGGCCGGCTGCTGGTCCCGGTCGCCCTGGGCGGGGTGTGCGTCAGCCCGGGAGACATCGTGCTCGGTGACGGCGACGGCGTCGCGGTGGTCCCGCTGGCGCAGGCCGCCGACGTCGCGGACCGCGCGGAGGAGATCCACCGCACCGAGACCGCCAAACGCGCCGGATACACCTCCGGCCGCTGACCGCGGGCCGCCGCACGACCCGCCGCGAGCTCCCACCGCCCGACTTCGGGCCGGAGCGCGCGCCCAAGGACTCCCGACGGACGCGGTCTTCCGTGCCCGGACAGGTTCCTCGGCCACACCTTCCACTCGCATCCGCACCCGCACCCGCACCCGTCATCCGACGCCACGTTCCGCCGGCCCGCCCGGGCCGACGGCCGGCAGCACCTGCTTCCGGCACACCGTGTCGCCGTACCCTGCTCCGGAGGTCATCGTGTCCCGTTTCCGCAGGCGCAGCCTGCTCTCCGTGTCCATCGCCCTCGCCCTGTCCGTCACCGGCTGCGCCGGCGGCTCGAACAGCGCCCAGTCCTCGAACTCCCCGGTGAAGCTCGCGATCGTCACCGACGTCTCCGGCAGCCAGGCGCCCTCGGGCGCCATGTGGATCGCCGGCGCGCAGGAAGCGGCCAAGGAGATCAACGCCGCGGGCGGCATCCTCGGCCGCCCCGTGCAGACCTTCACCATCGACACCCGCAGCGACCCCGCCCAGTCCATCGCCAGCATGCGCGAGGCCCTGCAGCAGCAGCCCTACGCCGTCCTGGGCACCGTCCTCAGCTCGGCCACCCTGGTCAACATGCAGCTGCTGCAGCAGGCGGGCGTCCCGCAGATCATCGGGTCGGTCTCCCCGGACATCACGCTCAAGAAGCACCCCACCAGCCTGTTCCGCACCGAGCCCAACTCCAACGCCGAGGCCCAGGCGTACACCGGCTGGATGGTCAAGCAGGCCCACATCAAGCGCGTCGCCTTCATCTACGGCAACGACGAGTTCGGCGTGTCGGGTGAGAAGTCCTTCGCCCAGCTGCTCACCCAGGGCGGAGCACAGGTCGCGGCGGAGATCTCCACCCAGGTGGGGCAGACCAGCTTCTCCGGCGACATCGCCCGGATCCAGCAGGCCAATCCGGACGCCGTGTTCATGTACATGCACGAGACCGAGACCGGCCGCTTCCTCCAGCAGGCCCAGGCGGCCGGTCTGCAGGGCAAGATGCGCTTCCTCGGTGCCTCCAGCGCCCTCGCCCAGAGCACCGTGCAGCTCGCCGGCCCGGCGGCCGACGGTGTGCAGGGCTTCGTGCCCTACAGCGCCGCCGCGCCGTCCATGCAGGCGCTCACCAAGATCTACGAGGACAGTCACGGCGGGGCCGCCCCCGACCACAACTACTTCAAGGGGTATGTCGCCGCCTGGATGGTGGCCTACGGCACCAAGGACATCGGCAAGCTCGACCAGAAGGCCCTCGTCGCGGATCTGCACACCCGCACCTTCTGCGTCAACAAGTACCCGCACCTGCTGGAGTCCACCAAGTGGGACCAGTACGGCGACGTCGACCGCTCCACCTTCGCGGTGAAGATCGCGGGTGGCAAGCAGCAGATCGTCAACGCCATCCCGCCGCTGAACCCGGCCAGCTTCAGCTCCTGCTGATCAGCGGTACGGGCCCGGCGGGGCCGGGGCAGCCCGGCGGCCGGAAGGGAGCCTTCGCGCCGGCTTCCTCCCGCCGCCGGGCCTCTCGCCGTCGTCCTGACGCCCACACGTCCACCACCCCAGGGGAGAGACAGTGAAGGAACTGACCGGCCGGACCGTCCTGGTCACCGGCTCCTCGCGGGGCATCGGCGCGGCCTGCGCCCGGGCGGCCGCGGCGGCGGGCGCCACCGTCGTCGTGCACGGCAGGGCGCCCAGCGATCCGCTGCGGGCCATCGCGGCCGAACTGGGCTGCACGGCGATCCACGCCGACGGCACCGACCCGGCCGCCGTCCGCGCCGCGCTGGCGGCCACGGCGGAGGACGGCCTCCACATCGACGTGCTCGTCAACGCGATCGGGGCGACCGGCCCGCGCACCGGCCTGGCGACCACCGACCAGGACTGGATCGAGGCCTACCGGGTCAACCTGCTCGCGCCCCTCCACTTCGTCCAGTGCCTCGCCCCGGCGATGAAGGCCGCCGGGTACGGCCGCATCGTCAACATCACCTCGATGCGCGGGCTGCCGAACCTGGCCAGCGAGCAGGTCATGGCCTACTCCGCGGCCAAGGCCGCGCTGACCCAGCTGACGACCGCCCTCGCCAGGTCGCTGGCCCCCCAGGTGGCGGTCAACGCCGTCGCGCCCGGCTTCGTGCTGACCGACCTGGCGGCCGGCTGGAGCGACCAGGTGCGCCGTCAGGCGGACGAGTCCCTGCTGGGCCGACCCGCGGTCCCCGCCGAGATCGCCGACGCGGTGATCTTCCTCGCGGGCGGCCGGGCCCCGTTCGTCACCGGCCAGACGCTCGTGGTGGACGGCGGTTACGGCATCGCCGGCAAGTGACGGCGAACGCCGGTGCCGCAGGCTCCCCGGGGATGACCTGCGGCGCCGGCGTTCCCGGTGCGGCCCGTGTCAGCTCCTGCCGGGACGGGTCACCCACCGCCCGTCGACCCAGCCGCTCACCGTCTCGTATCCGGAACGGAACGCGCCGACGTAGTCCACCCGCAGGTCCCGTTCCGCGGTGGACAGCCGCGGGGTGTAGCTGCCGGCCTGGGCGGGGTCGCCTCCCGTGGTGTCCACGGCCACGTACGGGTAGGGGTAGACCGGCCGGGTCGCCGTGACCGTCCCGCCGTCGCCGAGGCGCGAGGTCAGCAGGCGTGCCGGGGCCCTGCCGCGGGTGACCCAGTCGGCCACCGCGCCCAGCGCGTCGAAGCCGTCCGGCCCCTGCCCGCCGCCGCAGTGCGCCACCCCCGGGAGCAGGAACAGCCGGGCGAAGGCCGCGGTCCGGGCCGGCCCGCCCATGACGTCTTCCACCGCCTGGTAGTAGGCCATGGTGCCGACCGCGGGGATGTGCTGGTCGCCCAGGCCGTGCCAGAGGATCAGCTTGCCGCCGGCCGCTCTGAAGGCCGACAGGTCCGGATCGGTGGCGTCCATCGTGCCCTCGCTGATCCGCATGATCCGCCGGAAGAAGGCGTCGTCGAACCTGACGTCCCGGTAGGTGAGGCGGGGCTGCGGCGAGGGGAAGATCTGGTAGCGGATCGTCTCGGTGGCGATGGTCGCGTCGAAGGACGGGGTGCCGGCGGTGGCGGGGACGACGACGCCCGCCCAGTTCAGCTCCGAGCCGCGCAGCTGCCAACCCGGGTACAGCGACCTGCCGTTGCGGTCGCGCGGGCCCGAGTAGAGCTTGCGGACGGTCGCGACCTGCGCCGCCGTCAGGCAGTAGTGGCTCGGCGTGGCGGTCTGCCCGGTGCGGCACCGGATGCTCGCCGGGTCCCAGGCGCAGCCGAGCGGATCGGCGATGACGCCGTCCGTGGCGCCGCAGCCGGTGAGGACGGCGGCGTGCAGCGGGGCGAGGTCGGCGGTCGTCAGCGTGGCCCGGCCGCCGCCGGGGAAGACCGCCTGGGCGTTCCAGGCGTGGGAGAAGACGTTGAGCGCGGTCCAGTTGTTCGCCGGGGCGCCGGCGACGATGCCGTTGAAGTCGGCCGGGTAGCGCTGTGCCTCGGTGAGCGCCTCGTGGCCGCCCTGGGAGCAGCCGTCGTAGTAGGAGTGGGCGGCGGGCACGCGGTAGTAGTCCGCGATGATCTGCTTGGCGGCGAGGGCCAGTTCGTGCTCGGACGCGTAGCCGAAGTCCACCTTGAGTGTCGGGTCCGCGGAGAACAGGCCGGAGCCGAGGTCGTGGCCCTCGTTGTCCGAGGCGACGGCGTAGGCGCCGGCGGTCAGCGGGGCGCAGCCGTAGGAGGCGGGGGCGCTGCCGGTGTTGACGGATCCGCAGTTGCCGCCGCAGCCGACCTGCAGGTAGTTCCCCTGCCAGCCGGCCGTCGGCAGGCGCAGTTCGAACTGGATCTGCGGGGCGATGACGCCCTTCACGTCACAGGCGTCCCAGGCGCCGAGGGTGTTGGCGGCGGCCGGGAGGTCCTGCGCCGCGGTGATCTCCGTCGGGGCGCCGGGGATGCCGCCCAGGTCCAGTCGCGCGACCGACGCGCAGGGCATCGCCGGTGCGGTGCCGGCGGCCCGGGCACCGGTGGCGCCCTGCCCGTGGGCGAGAGCCAGGGGTGTGGCGAGGACCAGGGCCAGGACGGCGCATAAGGCCGCGAACGTCCAGGAGCGGCATCGTGCGGGGAGCATGGTCATGCTCGTCTCCAGAGGTCGGAGGGGACGGGGTGTCGTGCGAGCCCGGGCGCGACCGAAAAGGTCAGGCGGGCACGACACCGCCGTCCCCTCCGGGTTCTGGCGGGCCCCGCCGCCGGTGGGCGGCGGGGCCGAGGGGTGTTACGCGGTGGCGGGCTCGGCCGCGGGCTCGTCCGACGCCTGCTCGCCGTGCTGGTGGTTCAGGGCGAGCACGGTGAACACGCAGCAGACCACGGCCGCCATGCCGGAGACGAAGTAGCCGACGGCGTAACCGTGGCCGAGCGCGTGCACGGCGACCGAGGCGGCCTTGCCCACCAGGCTGGTGGGCGGCTGGTCCTCCACGGCGAACGGCGTCCCCGCGACGGTGGCCAGGTGGCCTGCGGCGGTCTTGACGGCGGTGGGCAGCGAGGAGCTCGCCAGGCCGCTTTGGAAGGCGGCGGACGACTGGGCGGCGGCCACCGCGCCGATCACGGCCGGGCCGAGGGTGAAGCCGAAGTCGCGCAGCATGCTGGTGGTGGCGCTGGCCATGCCGGCCAGGTGCGAGGGCACCGTGCCGACGACCGTGTCGGTGACCGACGAGACGACGAAGCTGAAGCCGACCCCGACCAGGCCCAGCGGGATGATCAGCGACGGCAGCGTGCTGTCGGTGATGGGCAGGCTGCTGGCGAGGAAGTCGCCGGCCGCCATGAGCACGAACCCGATGGTGAGCACCCAGCGCGGCTGGAGCTTCGCCATGAGCCGGTGGGTCAGCGGCAGCAGGAAGATGGTCAGGCCGCTGAGCAGCAGGAAGCCGACGGCGATGCGCAGGGCGGTCTGGTGCTGGACCGGGCCCATCCGCAGGCTGGTGGAGAACGCGGTCCCGAGGAATGCGAACATGCCGACCACCGTCACGCCGGAGGCCACCGCGAACGACCGGTTGGCGAACAGGTCGAGCCGCAGCAGCGGGTTGCGGACCCGCAGCTCGATCACGATGAACAGGCCGATGAAGATCGCCGAGGCGACGAAGGCGCCGATGACCAGCGGGCTGCTCCAACCGTCCGACGCGCCCTGGATGACGGCGAAGAGCAGGGCGAACAGGCCGATGCCGATGGTGGTCTGACCGGCCGGGTCGAGGGAGCGGCCCTCGGGCGACGTTGAGTCCTGAGCCGCGAACCAGCTGACGGCCATGTCCGCGACGGCGAGCACCACCACGATCCAGAAGGCCCAGCGCCAGACGCCGTAGGTGGCGCTCAGGCCGCCGAGCAGCGGGGCGAGGAAGTTGCCGGTGGACAGGACGGCGGCCCACAGCGCGATCATGCGGGCGCGCTGGCCGTGGGTGGTCAGGCCCGCGACGAGCATGGCCAGGGAGGTGGGGAAGAGCGCGGCGCAGCCCAGGCCCGCGATGATCTGCCCGACCCACATCTGGTGGACGCCGGCGGCCGTGCCGGAGATGACCTCACCGACGGCCAGCAGGGCGGCGCCGCCGAGCAGCAGGCGCTTGCGGCCGAAGAGGTCGCCCAGGACGCCGAAGGTCAGCTCCAGGACGGTGATGGGAAGCAGTGAGCAGTCGGAGATCCACGTGAGCTCGGAGCCGACGGGATGGAGTACCTGCTGGAAGACGCCGTTGAGAGTGGCGGGCATCGCCAGGCCTATCTGCGCCAGGCAGACGGCGAACAGCGCGGCCACGACGGTGCCGGTCCTGAGTGCGCCGTGGCTGGTTCTGGTGCCTGAGGCGGATGGGTGTGTCGTCGTCATTGACGTTCCTCGCTTGTGCGGGCCGTGCCGGCTGGGTGTGTCCGTGGGACCGTAGACCGGCGCCGAACTTGGCGCAAGAGCTGTCACCGAGATTGTTGACGATTTCGTTGGGGCGGCCTAGGGTCAGACCGGTCGTGAAGGAGAACCCACATGCCATCCGTGACGGAACAGCCCCTGGAGCGAGGCGCGGCAGGCAAGCAGCAGGCCCTCGACGCGCTGCGCCGGGCGATCCTGACCGGCGGCATGGCCCCGGGGCAGCGACTGGTCGAGGCCGAGCTCGCCGAGGACTTCCGGGTCACCCGGGCGAGCGTGCGCGCCGCCCTGCTCGACCTGACCGGTGAGGGCCTGGTCGAGCGCATCCCGCACCGGGGGGCGCGGGTGCGCTCGGTCTCCCTGGCCGAGGCCGTGGAGATCACCGAGTGCCGGATGGTGCTCGAGGGCCTCTGCGCGGCCCGGGCCGCGGAGCGCGCCACCGACGAGCAGATCGGGTACCTGCGCGATCTCGGCCGGCGGCTGCGGGCCTCCGCCGAGGCCGGCGACCCGCTGACGTACTCCGCCCTCAACCAGGAGCTGCACCGCTACGTCCAGGCCCTCTCCGGCCAGGAGGTCGCCACCGGGCTCCTCGGCCGTCTCAACGCCCAGCTGGTCCGCCACCAGTTCCGGCTGGCCCTGCAACCCGGTCGCCCCCAGGTCTCCCTGGACCAGCACCTGGCGATCGTCGAGGCGATCCGCGACCGCGATCCACAGCGCGCCGAGCTGGCGGCACGCAACCACCTGGTCAGCGTCATCGACGCCCTGCGCCACGCGGAGGGCGGCGGGCACTGACCCCGACGGGCGGCCCGACGCGGGCCGTCTTGGAGAACCGACATGAACGAAGCGAGCACGACGCCCGGGGCGTTGCTGGTGATCAGCGCGCACGCGGGTGACTTCGTCTGGCGCGCCGGCGGCGCGCTGGCGCTGGCCGCCGAGCGCGGTCAGCGGGCGAAGGTGGTCTGCCTGTCCTACGGCGAGCGCGGGGAGTCCGCGCGCGCCTGGCGGGAGGGCAAGACGCTGGAGGAGGTCAAGGAGCTCCGCCGTTCGGAGGCCACCGCCGCGGCCGCCGCGCTCGGCGCCGAGATCGAGTTCTTCGACGCCGGGGACTACCCGCTGCGCCAGACCGACGAGCTGGTGGACCGGCTGGTGCACGTCTACCGCGACATGCAGCCGACCGCCGTGCTCACCCACCCGCCGGCCGACCCGTACAACGCCGACCACCCGGCCGCCTCCCGGATGGCCCTGGAGGCCCGCATCCTGGCCCAGGCCGTGGGCTACCCGGCCCCGGGCGAGCCGCTCGGCGCGCCGCCGGTCTTCTTCTTCGAGCCGCACCAGAGCGAGCAGTGCGACTTCAAGCCCCAGGTGCTCCTCGACATCACCCCGGTGTTCCCCAAGAAGCGCAAGGCGATGGAGTGCCTGGCCGCCCAGGGCCACATGTGGGAGTACTACACGGACCTGGCCAAGCGCCGGGGCGTGCAGCTCAAGCGCAACGCCGGGCCCAACCTCGGCTACACCACCGACACGCTCGGCGAGGCCTACATGCGGCTGTACCCGCAGGTGACAGGAGAACTGGCATGAACAAGGTGATCGTCACCGACATCCCGCGCCCCGCGCCGGCCGACCTCGACGCGCTCGCGCGGTACGGCGTCGCCACCGTGCACGAGGCGCTCGGCCGCACCGGCTACCTCGGGCCCACCCTGCGCCCCATCCAGACCGACGCGCGGATCGCCGGTTCCGCGGTCACCGTCCTGTGCTGGCCCGGCGACAACCTCATGATCCACGCGGCCGTCGAGCAGTGCGGCCCCGGCGACATCCTCGTCGTCACCACCACCTCGCCGTGCAGCGACGGCCTGTTCGGCGAGCTGTTCGCGACCGCCCTGCAGACCCGCGGGGTGCGTGGCGTCGTCACCACCACCGGCATCCGCGACACCGCGGAACTGCGCGAGATGGGCTTCCCGGCCTGGTCGGCGGCGGTCAGCGCGCAGGGCAGCGTCAAGGCCACGGCCGGCGCGGTCAACGTGCCGATCACCGTGGGCGGCCAGCTGGTCCGCCCCGGTGACGCCGTGCTCGCCGACGACGACGGCGTCATGGTGGTGGCCCGCTCGCAGGTCGGCGCCGCCCTGGATGCCGCCCAGGCCCGCACCGACAAGGAGGAGGCGTCCCGCACCGCCTTCCGCGCCGGGGAGCTGGGGCTGGACCGCTACGGCATGCGCCCGCTGCTCGACAGGCTCGGCGTGCGCTACCTGACCGCCGAGGAATACGCCAGGAGCGAGGAATGACCACCACCCAGGGGTTCGACGACGAGCGCGGCGTGCCGTGCATGCTGATGCGGGGCGGCACCTCCAAGGGCGCCTACTTCCTGCGGCGCGACCTCCCCGCCGACCCGGCGGAGCGTGACGCCCTGCTGCTGCGGATCATGGGCAGCCCCGATCCGCGTCAGATCGACGGGCTCGGCGGGGCCCACCCGCTGACCAGCAAGGTCGCCGTCGTCTCCGCCTCCCCCGACCCGGCGGCGGACGTCGACTACCTCTTCCTCCAGGTCGGCGTGGAGACCCCGGACGTCTCCGACGCGCAGAACTGCGGCAACCTGCTGGCCGGCGTCGCGCCGTTCGCCGTCGAGCGGGGCCTGGTGAAGGCCGGGGACGGCGAGACCCGGGTCCGCATCCGGATGCTCAACACCGGTCAGCTCGCCACCGCCACCATCCGCACCCCCGGCGGGCGCGTCCGGTACGCCGGCGAGGTCGCCATGCCCGGCGTACCCGGCACGGCGGCGCCCGTCGTCCTGGAGTTCGCCGCCCCCGGCACGCTGCTGCCCACCGGGAACGTCCGTGACGTCCTGGACGGCACCGAGGCCACCTGCGTCGACGCCGGCATGCCCGTCGTCCTGCTGGACGCGGAGGACTTCCGCGTCACCGGACGGGAGACCCCGCGGGAACTGGAGGCCGACCGCGAGCTGGCGGCGCGGATCGCCCGCATCCGCGAGGCCGCCATGCCGCTGATGGGACTCGACCCGGCCACCGCCACCACCCTTCCCAAGCTCACCCTGATCGCACCGCCCCACCAGGGCGGCACCGTCTCCACCCGCTCCTTCATCCCCGTCCGCTGCCACAACGCCATCGGCGCGCTGGCCGGGGTGAGCGTCGGCGCCGGTCTGCTCCTGGACGGAGCCGTCGGCCGCCGCCACGCCCGGCTGCCCGCCGCGGGCGGACCGATGGCCCTGGAGCACCCCACCGGCCACCTGGACGTCGCCGTCGACCTCGACCCGGACGCCGACCCGCCGCGGCTGCGCCGCTCCGGCGTGGTCCGCACCGCGCGCAAGATCTTCGACGGCATCGTCCACCCCGGACCCGTCCGCACCGCATGAGCACCCCCCGGAGCCGCCCCATGTCCACCGAGACCACCGTCCTGCAGCACGAGATCGCCCATCTCGGGCACGTCGAGCTGCTCACGCCCGAGCCGGAGAAGAGCCTCTGGTTCTTCACCGAGGTGCTGGGCCTGACCGAGTCCGGCCGCGTCGGCGACTCGGTCTACCTGCGCACCTGGGACAACTACGAGCACCACAGCCTGGTGCTCACCGCGCACCACACCTCCGGCATCCGCCGCACCGCCCTGCGCGCGGCCGGCGCGGAGGCCCTGAAGCGCCGGGTCGCCGCCATCGAGGCCGCCGGACTCGGCATCGGGTGGACGGAGGGCCGCCCCGGGATCGGTGACACCTACGTCTTCGCCGACCCGGACGGCCACGAGTACGAGCTGTACTGGGAGAGCGAGTGGTTCGAGGCCCCGGAGGACTCCCGGCCGGCGCTGAAGAACCAGGCCCAGGCGTACCCGGGCAAGGGCGTCTGCCCGCGCCGGCTGGACCACGTCAACTTCCTGGCCGCGACCACCGAGCCGAACGGCGCCTTCGTCCGCGACATCCTCGGCGCGCGCGTCACCGAGCAGATCCGGCTCGACAACGGCACCATCGGCGCCCAGTGGCTGTCCTTCGCCAACAAGTCCTACGACCTGGTCTACACGCAGGACTGGACCGGCAGCCACGGCCGCCTGCACCACATCGCCTTCGCCACCGACACACGCGAGGACATCCTCCGGGCCGCCGACATCTGCCTGGAGAACGACGTCTTCATCGAGACCGGCCCGCACAAGCACGCCATCCAGCAGACGTTCTTCCTGTACGTCTACGAGCCCGGCGGCAACCGGGTGGAGCTGTGCAACCCGCTCACCCGGCTCATCCTCGCCCCCGACTGGAAGACCATCACCTGGACCCAGGCGGAACGCGCCAAGGGCCAGGCGTGGGGGCTGAAGACGATCGAGTCCTTCCACACCCACGGCACTCCGCCGGTGGAGGCGCCGAACGCGTGAGGCCCCCCGCGATCGCGGAGGGCACGAGAACGGCCGGCGCCACCGTGCCGCACGACCCCCGAGGGGGCGGCGGACGGTGGCGCCGGCCGTGAAGCACCGCGCTGCGGTTTCGCCTGCGTCAGTAGGCGCTGTGCACGTTGTCGATCGAGCCGTACCGGTGGGCGGCGTAGTTGCACGCGGCCGTGATGTTGGCGACCGGGTCGTAGATGTTCCACGACGTACCGCGGACGTGGTAGGCCTTGAACGTCGGGGGGATGATCTGGAGAAGCCCCTTGGACGGAATTCCGGCCCGGGCGTTCGAATCCCACAGGTTGATGGCGTACTGCTTGCCCGCGGATTCCCGCATCACGTTCCGGTAGATGCCGTTGTACGTGCCGGGTATCCGGTGCTTGTGCATGACCTTCAGGGACTTCTTGATCCACAGGTTCAGGTTGCCCTTCGCCTTGACCGAGGCGTGGACCGCGGAGGCCTTGGAGGTCGCGGCGCTGGCGTCGGTGGCGGTGACCACGGGAAGGGCCAGCACGAGACAACCCGTTCCGGCGGCCACGAGGCCACGGGCGAGTCGCTTCGTACGGGAAATAGGGGAACGGCGGTGCCCAAATTCTTCGCGCATGAATTGAATCCTCTACACCGCCTGCGAGGTGAGCTGTCGGGTTCGGGCTGTAGATGCCCGGCCGCATCGGAATGCGACTTCACCCCAAGCCGTTCCGGATTTACCGGACCGGCGACTTACCTGGGTCCCCCGCTCCTGCCCTACGTGAGTGGGTGTCCTTGCTCCGGGTGGTGGCAGGATTCGGCGATCCGCCCGGATCGAGGTGAAGCTAAGCAAAACGCCGCCGGTGAAACAAGCCCAGCAATACCGGCGGAACCGGCCGGACCGGGAATCTCCCGCAATCCCGGATCGGTGCCCCGGGGCTCAACTCCGCCTTCCTGGGCGTCACATGAAAAACGCGTGGGACGCGCCGGCCGCCCGAATGCTGTGATGCAGTTCACGGATATCCGGCGGGTTCATCGGGTTTTCGGCGGGGTAGGAGGGGCCCGCCAATTTCCACCATTGCCCCTATTGGGTATCAAGCACAGCAACAGCTCAAATCGCCCATAGCGGTGCATGTCATCGCGGAATGTGTGACCGCGCTCACCCCCGGGCCGGGGGAGAGCGGGTGGTCGGCCGACCTCAGTTCCGGGTCAGGGTGCGTGTGGCGGCGGCGGCGATCGCTATGCCCAGCGTCCAGCCCAGTACCGTCAGCACCACCGTGACCACGGCCGGGACGCCGTGGTACTGCCACACCTCGGACTGCCCGAACCGGATCACCGGGATCAGGTGGTCGGCCGAGTACAGCACCGGGTTGAACACCGAGGTGTCCTCCGCGTTCACCCGCTGCGGCCGGACCGTGGCGAAGTACGCGCTGCTCGCGGCGAGCAGGCAGACCGCCCAGCCGATCGCCCGCAGCGGCCGGTATCCGTAGCCGACCAGCAGGTCGAGCAGATGCCCCGGGATCCGCCGGGCCCACGGCAGCACCGCACGCTGCGCCCGCTGCTTGGCGAGCAGGACGGTCCCGGCCTCGCCGTCGTTGCCCAGCGAGCGGTAGTAGGCCGCCAGTTGCTCGTACGGCTGGGCGCGGAAGCCGCCGACCTGGTCGGCGTCGGTGCGCCGCACCTGGCGTCTGAGCTGTTCGAGACGCTCCCGCGCCGGGGCGTAGCGGCCGAAGTGGCCGTAGGTGAAGCCGTCGAGGTTGAGCCGGCCCGGCCAGGAGGCGGGATCGTCGTCCACTCCGGCGGTCGCGTTCGCCGCGTACAGCGTCAGCAGCGCGTTGGGGCTGTCCATGCCGCGCAGGCCCAGATGGCCGCTGATGCGGGCGCCGGTCAGCCGGATCTCGCCGTCGGTGTGGAAGCCGCCGGTGAGGTACAGGCCGCCCTCGACGAGGATCCGGCGCGCGTGCAGGGCGGGCTGGTCGGGTGCCGGGGTGATCCGCGCGCCGCTGAGGTCCAGGTCGCCGGCGAAGCGGGCGCCGAGCAGGCGCACGGTGCCGGTGGCCGTGAACGGCTGCGGGCCCTCCGGGGTGCGGGACGGGCGGAAGGACGCCTCGCTGGCGACGGTGAGCGAGTCGCCGTACAGCGCGACCCGGCCGTTGCCGTCGAGTACCGCCCCGGTCAGCAGCAGGGAACTTCCGATGTCCGCGCCGGGGACGCGCATCTCGCCGAGGGTGCGCAGCCGTTGGGCCATCAGGCTGCGCCCGACGCGCATGCCGCCGGCGTTGAGCGACTTCCCGTCCGGGGCCGGGTTGGCCAACTGCGCGTCGACGAACGTCACCTGCCCGCCGATCTGCGCGTTGATCAGGCAGAACGATCCGGTGACCCGGGCGCGGTCGGCGAACAGGCTGCCGTCGATGTGGGCGCCGTCGGCGTGCACGGCGCGCCCGTCCTCTCCGGTGACCACGGTGTCGCGCAGGTCGAGTGTGCCGCGTATCCGGGCTCCGTACGCGCTCAGCAGGGTCAGCCGGGAGCCTTTGAGGTCGATCGACTCGGTGGCGGCGTCGGCCAGGTCGATCGGCTCGTCGAAGCGGCAGCCGCGCAGCAGCAGGAGCGAGGAGACCTGCCCGTGGTCCACGCACAGGCCGCCGGTGACGCGTGCTCCGGCGATCCGGACGGCGGTCACCGCTCCCGGGGCGGCCGGACAGGCGCCGAGCAGCAGGGCGGCTATCACCTCGCCGCGCACGGTGCGGTCGGCGGGCCACCCGTCGGCGTTCGCCGGATCGTCCACGGCCTCGTCGCCGGTGCGCAGATCGACGAGCTCGCCGTGGCAGAAGGCCCGCCAGATCCTGCGTTCGGTGGGGGTGAGCCGGCCGAGCCGGCTCGGTGGCGAGGAGGAGTTCGGGAGGGCGGTCCTGCGGCTCATGCCGCCATCCTGCCGTAGACCCCGAGGCCCGCGGCAGCCGCCTCCGAACCGGCCCGCAGACCGTCAGTTCAACGTGAACCTCTGGGCGGGTGAGCCGTTGCAGTCGTGGATCTGCAGCCGGGTGCCGTTGGTGGTGGCGCCGTTGGGTGCGTCCAGGCAGCGGCCGGACTGGGGGTTGCGCAGTGAGCCGTCGGCCTGTTGTTGCCAGACCTGTCCGCCGACGCCGTTGCAGTCCCACAGTTCGACCTGGGTGCCGTTGGCGGTGCCGTTGCCGTTGATGTCCAGGCACCGTCCGAGCGTCTCAAGCGAGCCGTCGGAGTTGTGGTACCAGTGCTGGTCGATCGCCCAGGACTGACAGCCCCACAACTGCGCAGCCGTGCCGTCGCCTCCGGTGTCGTCACCGGCGATGTCGACACAGGTGCCGCCGGGGCCGACGACCGGGCCGCCCGCGGCGACGGAGAACTTCTGGGCGGGTGAGCCGTTGCAGTCGTGGATCTGCAGCCGGGTGCCGTTGGTGGTGGCGCCGTTGGGTGCGTCCAGGCAGCGGCCGGACTGGGGGTTGCGCAGTGAGCCGTCGGCCTGTTGTTGCCAGACCTGTCCGCCGACGCCGTTGCAGTCCCACAGTTCGACCTGGGTGCCGTTGGCGGTGCCGTTGCCGTTGATGTCCAGGCACCGTCCGAGCGTGGTGAGGGAGCCGTCGGCGTTGTGCGTCCAGTGCTGGTCCTCGGCGTAGGACTGGCAGTTCCACAGCTGGACCGCCGCCCCGTCGGCGCCGGTGTCGTCCGCCGCGACGTCGACGCACTGACCCCCGGGGCCGCTGATCACCCCTTGGGGGCCGTTGGGCACGTTCGTCTCGCCGGAGTAGCCGACGGAGACGATGTCCGCCTGGACCGCGTTCTCGGCGGCGTCGGTCGGGTAGCCGGAGACCATCACGCCCTCGAAGAACGTGCCCATGTTCCAGTTGCTGTTGTCCCCGCCGGTGCCCAGGATGATGCCGCCCTCCTGGTGCATCGGGATGTAACCGCTCCGCGTGGGCAGAGAGCCGTCCCACCAGGTCGACAGTGCGCCGGACTGCGCGTTGCCGCCCTTGAGCGCGTAGGTGCGCTGCCCGTCGTTCTTCAGGACGGCGGTGACGAACGGGGTGTTGTTGCCGGCGTTCGCGGTGTTGGAACCGTTGCCGCCCTGGAACAGGCCGTTCTCCAGGTCGGCCTCGACCCAGGGGCCGGAGCCGGTGCACGGGGAGATGCAGGTGGTCGTGAGGCTGACGGCGTCCATGTGGCCGTTGCCGGTGTCGGCCGGTGTGCTCTCCGCGTTGCCGTAGTCGAAGCAGCAGTCGGAACCGGCGTGGGTGCCGCTGGCCACCATGTAGGCGCCCTCGGCCTGGCCGTTCACGGCGACGCCGGAGGCGGCCCCGGTGTACCGGTAGCCGACTCCCGGCGAGATCCACACGCCGTACACCTTGTGGCCGCCGGCCGAGACCGCTATCTCACTCGCGTCCGCTCCCCGGTCGGCGCCCATGCCCGAGGTGCCGGCCGGCCCCGGGACGAGGTCGTTGTGCCGTCCGGTCTGGTCGTAGATCCGGCTGATCCGGCAGGTGGTGCCGGAGCAGAACGAGTCCTGCTGCGCGGCGTCGGCGTAGCCGCCCTGGGAGAGCGGGCCGATGTCGGCGGTGGCACCGTCCGAGGCACGGGTGACCTGGTACAGCGGGCCGTCGTAGGAGGAGAGGAGGGCGCGCACCGTGCTGTGCGCGGCGACGCAGGGGGTGCCCGCGGCGCCGTAGATGTCGCACGGCAGTGAGCCGGCCGCCTGTGATCCGCCGGGCAGGCCGATCAGGGCGCCGAGGACGAGTCCGAGGGCCGCCAGCGTGGACAGCAGGGCTCTGCGGCAGCGGAGGGCCGGGCCGGCGGCGTCGCGTGGCGTGGTCGCGGCGGCGGGGGATGTCCTTGTGCGCATGGGGTGCTCCTGTGGGGGAGGAACGGAGCTCTGACGCGACTGCGCGGTGGCTGGGTGCGCGGTTCCGGGACTGGCTCGGAAGCTACGCGGACTGGTGGATCGGGTCAATAATTGTTGCTTCCTCATTCTTTGGGTTCGCTGAACTGTCCGAATCTGTTGGTTCACTGGGGCGTCAGAACGGCTCGGGGGACAGGGGCGAGCGGCCCCGATCCGACGACGGATCAGGGCCGCTCTCGGGATGGTCGTTCAGCTCTGGCTGGGCAGCGTCGAGCAGGTGGAGCCGGCCGGCTCGCCGGAGAGGCGGGCGGTCAGCCAGGAGATCGCGTCCCCCTGGTCGGTCAGGAGCGGGACCAGGTGGTTGGTGAGGAGCTTGTCGCCGAGGTTGGGCAGGTCGATGGGCACATAGGTGACGTTCGCGCCCTGGTCGCACCAGTCCACGGCGAGTTGGCGGGCCTGCGCGTGCGGGACGATGTCGTCCCTGACGCCGGTCGCCACCCGGACCGGGCCCGCCGGCTTCAGCAGGCCGATGCGCTGCGCGTCGAGGGTGGCCTGGAGCCTCGGCTCGCCCGCGATGACCTCGGAGAGGGACTTGCCGCTGGTCGTCCACGCCGTGCTCTGCTTGAAGGCGTAGGAGAGGATCGAGTCGCCGACGCACATGGTGGACAGGTCGGCCAGCGCGGCCTTGCCCGCGGCGTTGACGTCGGCGTCCGCGATGGCCCGCAGGGACGGGTCGCTCTGCAGGAAGCCGTTGATGGCCCAGCCCAGGGCGCCGACCAGGGCGCTGCCGTCGATGCCCTTGATGACCTCGGTGAGGTTGGCGGGCGGCGCGCCGGCGTAGGTGCCGGAGAGCTTGATGTCGGGCGCGTAGGAGGGCTGGAGTTCGGCCGCCGCCGCGCTCGCGCCGCCGCCCTGGCTGTAGCCGTACAGGCCGACGGGCGAGGCGGCGGTGATCGACGTCCCGGGAAGGGAGCGGGCCGCGCGGACCGCGTCCAGCAGGGCGTGCGCCTCGTCGAGGCGGTTGACGTAGGTGTGGAGCCGGTCGGTCGTGCCGAGGCCGGTGTAGTCGGTGACGACGACCGCGACGCCCTCGGCCAGGAACCGGTAGATCGCCAGGTCCTCGTAACCGACCGACATGGTCTCGGTGTTGACCGTGATCGGGTTCTGCAGGTTCAGCGAGGGCGCGCACTGGTCGCCCTGGCCCATGGTCCCCGAGGCGAGGGCGACCAGCGGGCGCGGTCCGCTGCCCTTCCAGGCGGCGGACGGCTCGATGTACGCGCCGGTCACCGCCACCGGACCGCCGGAGGAGTCCGTGGACTTGTACATCAGCCGGGTCGCCGTGCCCGGGAGCGGGCCGGTCAGGCCCGGCAGGCTCAGGGCGAGGGGGAGCGGCTCGGTGCGGATCAGGGCGCCGTCGGCGGCGGGCAGGTCGGCGGGCGGGTTGTAGAAGGTGGGGATGGCCACTCCCCGGGAGACCTCCTGGTCCGACCCGGTGGCCGCCGACGAGGGCACGGCCTGCACGCTCAGGCAGGCGGCGACGGCCAGGGCGGTGGCGCCGGCCAGGACTCGGCCGCCACGGGCCGCGGCGGCGCGGCCCCGGCGGGATGGAAGACGGGGTGGTGAGCAGCGCGGGCTTGCC
>JBEHXI010000087.1:0-25960 GCA_048498775.1 Actinomycetota bacterium
TCTGTATGTATAGCGCCTGCCCCCCCTCGCCTCGCGCGTCTGCACCGGTGACGGCCATCCCGTTCGGGTAACGAACGGCTGCCGGTGCGCCCGGCACGGCCCGGCCGTGGCACCATCGCGGGCGCACACCGACCTCAACCGGCCCGGGCCGCCGCACCGGGCCAGCGAAAGGACAGCACCGTGGGCATCATCGGCTGGATCCTCCTGGGCCTGATCGCCGGGGCGATAGCCAAGTTCCTGCTTCCCGGGCGCGACCCGGGCGGCCTGATCGGCACCACCCTCACCGGCATCGTGGGCTCGTTCCTCGGCGGCTGGCTCAGCGCGAAGTTCCTCCACCGGCCCGTGCCGCACAACTTCTACGACTCGGCCACCTGGGTGGCGGCGATCGCGGGTGCGCTGGTGCTGCTGATCCTCTACCGGATCTTCTTCGGCAACTCCCGCGAGCGCGGCTGAGGAAAACGCTCAAAAGAGCACCGAAGGAAACATCCAGCGCAACGCGCTTCACCAACACTGCTCGGAACGGCCCGAAACCGCCCCTGAGCTGCGGGGCCGCCCCTATTTCCGGGGGCGGCCCCATTGCCCGCCCAACTCTCCAGGCTCTAGCCTGTGTTCGTTATACCGATCGAGAGCCGGAATCTCGAACAACATCCCGGGAGAAATGAGCGGTTCATGGGACGTCTGGTACCAGCCGTGACCCGAGCGCTGGACATACTGGAGCTCTTCCTCGACGGCGAGGGTACGCTCACCGCGCCGGAGATCACCCGCAAGCTCGGACTGCCGCGGACCACCGTGCACGAGCTGGTGACCACCCTGGCCGCCCGCCACTACCTCGTGCCACTGCCCGAGCAGCCGGGCCGCTACCGCCTGGGCGTCCGCGCCTACCAGCTCGGCAGCCGCTACGCCGAGCAGCTGGACCTGGCCGCCGAGGGCCAGCAGGTGGCCCGCAGCGTCGCCGAGACCTGCGACGAGACCGTCCATGTGGCGATCCTCGAGGGCACCGACGTGATCTACATCGCCAAGGTGGACAGCACCCACGCGGTGCGCATGGTCTCCGCGGCCGGCCGCCGGCTGCCCGCGCACTGCACCGCGGTCGGCAAGATGCTGCTCGCCTCGCTGACCGAGGCCGAGGTCGACGCCCTGATCGCGCCGGACGCCGCGCTGCCCGCGATGACGGAGAACAGCATCACCACCCCGCAGGCGCTCCGCCGCGAACTGGCCGTCATCCGCGAGCGCGGCATCGCCATCGAGGGCCGCGAGTCCAACCCGGACGTCTCCTGCGTGGCCGCCCCGGTGCGCGACAGCAGCGGCCGGGTGGTGGCCGCCCTCAGCATCTCCGTCCCGATGATCCGCTGGAGCGACGAGCGGCGCGAGGAGCTGGGCGAGCTGGCCGCCAAGGGCGCCGCGGAGCTGTCCGAGCGGCTCGGCCACCGGCAGCGGGTGGGCCTGTGAGCCCGCGCCCGGAGGTGGCCTTCGCGGCCACCGCGATCCTCGGCGAAGGACCGACCTGGGACCCGGCGACCTCCAGGCTGACCTGGATCGACATCCTCGGCTCCCGGGTGCACTCGGTCGAGCCCGGCAGCGGGCGCGCCTCGGTGATGCTCACCGCCCAGCACGTCGGATCGGCCCGGCCGCGCGCCGGCGGGGGCCTGGTGGTGAACCTGCGCGACGGTGTGGGGGTCTACGACGCCGACGGCGCGTTCCGCTGGCTGCACCGCGAGCCGGTGCCCGGCCGCCGCGGCAACGAGGCGGTCGTCGACCCGCACGGCTTCCTGTGGGCCGGCACCATGCGCTACGACGAGGCCCCGGGCGGCGGCACCCTGTCGCGGATCGGGCCGGACGGCAGCGCGGTGCGGGTCCTCGACGACGTGACGGTCAGCAACGGCACCGGCTGGAGCCCGGACGGCCGGCTGATGTACTACGTGGACAGCCCGACCCGCCGGATCGACGTCTTCGATGTGGACCCGGACACCGGTCTGGTGGCCGGCCGGCGCCCGCTGGCCGAGGTCGAGAAGGGCGCCGGCGTCCCGGACGGCCTGGCCGTCGACGCCGACGGGTGCGTGTGGGTGGCGCTGTTCGACGGCGGCGCGGTGCGCCGGTACACCCCGGACGGGCGGCTGGACCGCACCGTCGCGCTGCCGGTGCCGCGCCCGACCGCGGTCGCCTTCGGCGGCCCTGGGCTCGCCGACCTGTTCGTCACCACCGCCCGGGTCGGCCTGTCCCCGGCGGAGCTGGCCGCCCGGCCGCGGTCCGGGTCGGTGTTCGTCCTGCCCGGCGCCGGCACCGGCCTGCCGAGCACACCGTTCGCCGGCTGACGCGCAGGACGTATCGCTACGGCAGGCCCAGCATCCGCCGCAGTATGTCGCGCAGCGCTGTCCGCTCCGGTGCGGACAGCGCCGCCAGCGGTTCCCTGGCGAAGGCCAGCGCGCCGCGCAGCCGGGTCGCCGTCTCGCGGCCGCGCTCGGTGGCCGCGGCCAGTTTCACCCGCCGGTCGGCCGGATCCGGGCGGCGCTCGACCAGGCCGCGGCTCTCCAGCCGGTCCACGATCCCCGTGACGTTGGACGGCTCGCACTTCAGCTGCTCGGCGACCCGCCGCATCGGCATCGGCTCCCGGGAGAGCAGCGCGAGCACCCGCGCCTGGGCGCCGGTGAGCTGGTGTTCGGCCGCGGCCGCCTCGTACTCCTCGTGGTAGCGGGCCACCACGGTGCCGATGAGTTCGACGACCTCGGCGGTCAGGGGATCCATGGGACCGGTCCGGGTATCGGTACGGGGGTCACTGCGTGCGGCCATGACACCACCCTACCCGGTTGCTTGACAACATGAAATATTCATGCGCATCGTTAGTTCAGCAACTGAAGTGAATCCCGAGGAGATGCCCGCCGCGATGTCCGCCACGCCCGCCACCAGCCGAGAATGGCACCTGGTCGCCCGCCCGCAGGGGTGGCCGACCCCCGACGACTTCGCGCTGCGCGAGAGGGAGGTCCCGCAGCCCGGTCCCGGCCAGGTGCTGGTGCGCAACCTGTACATGTCCGTCGACCCCTATATGCGCGGCCGGATGAACGACCAGAAGTCGTACGTCCCCCCGTTCCGGCTGGACGAGCCGATGGACGGCGGCGCGGTCGGCGTGGTCGTCGCCTCGCGGGCCGACGCCGTGCCCGAGGGCGCCCATGTGCTGCACGGCCTCGGCTGGCGCGAGTACGCGCTGCTCGACGCGGAGCACGTCGCCGTGGTCGATCCCGATCTCGCGCCGCTGCCCGCCTACCTCAGCGTCCTGGGCATGACGGGCCTGACGGCCTACGCCGGCCTGCTGCGGACCGCGGAGTTCAAGGCGGGCGACGCGGTCTTCGTCTCCGGCGCCGCCGGCGCGGTGGGCAGCCAGGTCGGGCAGATCGCCCGGCTGAAGGGCGCCTCCCGGGTGGTCGGCTCGGCCGGCTCGGACGAGAAGGTCAGGATGCTGGTCGAGGAGTACGGCTTCGACGCCGCCTTCAACTACCACGACGGCCCGGTGGCCGAGCAGCTCCGCCGGGCGGCCCCGGACGGCATCGACGTCTACTTCGACAACGTGGGCGGCGAGCACCTGGAGGCGGCGATCGACTCGCTGAAGGTGCACGGCCGCGCCGCCATCTGCGGGATGATCGCGCTCTACAACGTCACCGAGCCGCCCGCCGCCCCGCGCAACCTGATGCAGGTGATCGGCAAGCGGCTGACCCTGCGCGGGCTGCTGGTCCGCGACCACGTCGATCTCCAGCGGCAGTTCGTGGCGGAGGTCGCGGAGTGGGTGCGCACCGGTGAGCTGAAGTACCACGAGACGGTCGTGGTCGGCATCGAGAACGCGGTCGAGGCGTTCCTCGGCATGCTGCGCGGGGAGAACGTCGGAAAGATGATCGTCAGCCTGGACGAGTGACGAGCCGGCCGGCCACCGAGCCGCCGCCGCGTCACCGGATCACCCACCGGGTATCGCCGCACGATCGAGATCGCTTCGAGGAGGGAACGTCCATGCCCGTGGACCCCGTGAACCCCGTGAACCCCGTGAACCCCGTGAACGTCGTCTACACCGCCGTCGCGACCGCCGAGCACGGCCGGGACGGCCGGGTGTCCACCGACGACGGCAAGCTCGACGTGGTGGTCAACCCGCCCAGGGAGATGGGCGGCGCGGGCGCCGGCACCAATCCCGAGCAGCTGTTCGCGGCCGGGTACAGCGCCTGCTTCCAGGGGGCCCTGGGGGTGGTGGCCCGCGAGCGGAAGGTGGACATCTCCGGGTCCCGGGTGACCGCCAAGGTCGGGATCGGCAAGACCCCGTCGGGTGGTTTCGGCCTGACGGTCGAGCTGGTCGCCACGCTTCCGGACGTGCCCGAGGAGACCGCGCGCGAGCTGGTGGAGCAGGCGCACCAGGTGTGCCCGTACTCCACCGCAACGCGCGGCAACATCCAGGTGACGCTGGGCGTCGCCTGACCGCGGTCGGACGATGATGCACTGAGGCGGCGTCAGGTCGCAAGGCTCAGCACAGAAAACCACAAAGAGAAACATCCGCAGTTCAACGGCCGGGGCAGGCGCGGAACCCGCCCCGGCCGTTCGGCATTTCGCACCAGGTGCCCTTTTCTGTCAGAACCGTTGACGCGGCGGGTTATCGACCCTAGCTTTCCGTTCGAAGTCCCGGGCGCTATCCGATATTTCGAACGACCCGCTTCGTGGAGCCGCAATGAAGCATCCTCCCCCGAGCCGGCGACGGTTCCTCTCCGGACTTGGCCTCGGTGCGTTCGCCGCCCTGGGCATGGGGTTCGGCGCAACGGGCTGCGCCGCACCCGACGCGCTGGGCGCCGCCAAGACGCGTGTGCGCTACTGGAACCTGTTCGGCGGCGGCGACGGCGTGAACATGCAGGGCATGCTGGACGCCTTCCGCAAGGACCACCCCGAGATCCAGCTGGAGGCCACCACCCTGGCCTGGGGCGCGCCCTACTACACCAAGCTCGCCATGGCGGGCGCCGGCGGCCGGGCCCCCGAGGTGGCCGTCCTGCACCTGTCCCGCCTCCCCGGATTCGCCCCCGGACGGCTGCTGGACCCCTTCGACCTGGGCCTGCTGGCCGAGTTCGGGGTGCGGTCCACCGACTTCCCGGCCGAGATCTGGCAGCGCGGCACCGTCGGCGGCAAGCAGTACGCCGTACCGCTCGACACCCACCCGTTCGTGCTCTACTACAACACCGAGGTGTGCCGAAAGGCCGGACTGCTCGGCCCGGACGGCAAGCTGAAGCCGATCAGCGGCGCGGACGCGTTCACCGCCGCCCTCAAGGCGGCCAAGGCGGCCACCGGCAAGCCCGGCATCAGCTTCGAGACCCTCGGCTCCGGCACCGTCGGCCCCTGGCGCCTCTTCTCCGCCCTGTACTCCCAGACCGGCGGGCAGATCTTCGACGCCGCCGGCACCCGCGTGGCCATCGACGACGCGAAGGCGCTGAAGGTCCTCCAGTACATGCGGATGCTCACCGACAGCGGCCTGGCCCCCAAGCAGCTGGACTACCCCGGAGCGGTCGCGACCTTCGCCAGCGGCGGCAGCGCCTTCTTCTTCGACGGCGAGTGGGAGGTCAGCAGCTTCCAGACCGCCAAGCTGCCGTTCGGCATGGCCCGCATCCCGGCGCTGCTCGGCCCGACGCCCTCCACGCAGGCCGACTGCCACACCTTCGTCCTGCCGCACCAGCTGAACCGCGGCGGCGAGGCCAACCGCGCGGCCCACGCCTTCATCGCCTGGATGCTCAAGCACAGCATCTCCTGGGCGCAGGGCGGCCACATCCCGGCCTACAGCCCGGTCCGCGACAGCACCGCCTACCACCGGCTGGAACCGCAGTCCGAGTACGCCTCCGTCATCGACCAGGTGGTGCTGGACCCGCCGACCTGGTTCTCCGGCTCGGCCTCCCAGCTGGAGATCGAGATCGGTGCCACCTTCTCCGACGTCCTCACCGGCACCGCCTCCCCCCAGCAGGCGCTGAACACCGCCAAGGCGCAGCTGACCAAACTGCTCGCCACCCCCAACCCCTTCGGGGACACCCTCCCGACAGGAGGCCGAGCCGCATGACGACCGTCAGCGCGCCGGTGAAGGCGCAGCGCGTTCCCCGCACCAAGGCCGCCGGCACCGCGGTGCGCCGTGGCTGGACCGAGCACGGACTGGTCTTCGCCGCACCGTTCCTGCTGGTCTACGCCCTGTTCCTGGTGTGGCCGCTGATCTCCGGCATCAAGATGAGCTTCGGCAGCGAGAACGTCGCCGGGATCAACAGCCACTTCATCGGTTTCGGCAACTACGTCGAGGCGTTCAAGGACCCGGCGATGTGGCAGTCGCTGTGGCACACCCTGGAATTCACGCTGATGAGCACCCCGCCGCTGGTGATCGTCGGCCTGGCGATGGCGCTGCTCACCCACAACCTCCGCTTCGTGCGCTGGCTGTGGCGGCTGACGTACTTCGCGCCGTTCGTCCTGCCGTCCACCGTGGTGGCGCTGATCTGGATCTGGATGTACCAGCCGGGCTTCGGCCTGCTCGACCAGTGGGCCGCCGACCTCGGCATCTCCACCCCGGTCGGCTGGCTGACCGACGCGGGCATCGCCATGCCGTCCATCGTCCTGACCACCGTGTGGTGGACGGTCGGCTTCAACTTCCTGCTCTACCTGGCCGCGTTGCAGGCCATCCCGCAGCAGCTGTACGAGGCCGCCGAGATCGACGGGGCCGGGCCCTGGCAGCGGCTGCGCACCATCACCCTGCCGATGCTGCGCCGGACCACCGGCCTGGTGGTCGTGCTCCAGCTGCTGGCCTCCCTGAAGATCTTCGACCAGGTCTACTTCATGACCGGCGGTGGCCCGGGCACCTCCACCCGGCCGGTGCTGGAGTACGTCTACGACACCGGCTTCACCGGCTACCGCATGGGCTACGCCTCCGCCGTCTCCTACATCCTCTTCGCCCTGATCGTCGTCGTATCGCTGCTGCAGCTGCGGCTGTCGCGTGTCCGTGAGGAGGGCGCCAAGTGAGTGCCGTGGCAGAGGACTTCACCGGACGCAAGCCGCGCTGGACGCCGGGCCGCATCGCCCTGCTGATCTGCGCCGCCGTCACCGCGCTGGCCTGGATCGTGCCGTTCGCCTGGGCGCTGGCGACCTCGCTCAAGCCCGAGGGCGACACCGTCAAGACCCCGCTGAGCTGGATCGGCTCGCAGATCACCTTCGACGCGTACCGCAAGGTGTGGGCCGCGGGCGACCTGTCGACGTGGATGCTGAACTCCGCGTTCGTCTCCATCGTCGCCACCGCCCTGACCGTGGTGCTGTGCGCCATGGCCGCGTACGGCTTCGCCCGCACCGAGTTCCGCGGCAAGAAGGTCATCTACGGGCTGGTGCTGGCCGGGATCATGGTCCCGCCGCAGGTCCTGCTGGTGCCGCTGTTCGCCGAGATGGTGCAGCTGCACCTGGTGGACACCTACTGGGGCATCATCCTGCCGCAGGTCGCCGTGCCCGCGATGGTCTTCATCATCGTCAAGTTCTTCGAGGGGCTGCCGCGCGAACTGGAGGAGGCCGCCTTCGTCGACGGCGCCGGCCGCTGGCGGGTGTTCTGGCAGATCGTCGTGCCGCTGTCCCGCCCGGTCCTGGCGGCGGTCGCGATCTTCACCTTCATCTCCACCTGGAACAACTTCCTGTGGCCGTTCCTGGTCACCACCGACCCCCACCAGATGACCCTGCCGGTCGGCCTGAACGCCGTGCAGTCCAGCTACGGCGTGCGGTACGCGCAGATCATGGCGATGGCCATCATCGCCGGGCTGCCGCTGCTCGCCATGTTCGTGCTCTTCCAGCGTCAGATCATCCGCGGCGTCGCCCACACGGGCCTCGCCGGACAGTGACCGCCGACGGAAGGTGCCCACTGCCATGAAAAGCCGCTTCAGACTCGCTGCCGTCCTGGCCGCCGCCCTGCTGGCGCTCGCCCCCACCTCGGCGTCCGCCGGCACCGCGCCCTACCCCGACCCGGCGCCGGTCACCGGGGACGTCACCGTCCACGATCCGACCATGATCCGGCTCGCGGACGGCGAGTACGTGGTGTACTCCACCCACAACGGCCTGGAGGCCCGCACCTCGTGGGACCGGGTGCACTTCACCCGGGACGGCTCCGCCTTCCCCACCACGCCCGCCTGGTGGACGACGTACTCCTCCGGCAGCGACCCGTGGGCCCCCGACGTCTCGTACCACGACGGCCGGTACCTGCTGTACTACGCGGTCTCCAGCTTCGGCTCGAACCACTCCGCCATCGGGCTGGCCACCAGCCGCACCGGGCTGCCCGGCAGCTGGACGGACCACGGCATCGCCTACAGCTCTCAGTCCACCGACAACTACAACACCATCGACCCCAACCTGCTGGTGGACGGCTCCGGCCGGTGGTGGCTGACGTTCGGCTCCTACTGGTCGGGCATCTACACCGTCGCCGTCGACCCGGCGACCGGCAAGCCCTACCCCGGCGCCGCCCGCCACCACCTGGCGACCCGCCCCGACGCGCCCTACGCCGTCGAGGCACCCGTCATCGTCCGGCACGGCGGCTACTACTACCTGTTCGCCTCCTACGACCGGTGCTGCGCCGGAGTGGACAGCACCTACAAGATCAAGGTCGGCCGCGCCACCAGCCCCACCGGCCCGTACACCGACGAGAACGGCGTGAACATGCTGGACGGCGGCGGCACCCTGCTGCTCGCCTCCCACGGCCGGTACATCGGCCCCGGCGGCCAGTCCGTCCTGCGCGACCGCACCGGCGACACGCTCGTCTACCACTACTACGACGGCTCCGACAACGGCACGCCCAAGCTCGGCCTCAACCGCCTCCAGTGGGCCGGCGGCTGGCCGCACGTGCGCTGACCACCGCGCACCGACGTTTCCCGCATCCGAGGAAAGGACCCCATGACCACCACCCCGGACTCCGCCCGGTTCACCCTCGACCCGGCGTTCGCCGTCGGGCGGGTCGACCCCCGGCTGTACGGCTCGTTCGTCGAGCACCTCGGCCGCTGCGTCTACACCGGGATCTTCGAACCGGGCCATCCGGCGGCCGACGAGGACGGCCTGCGCACCGACGTCCTGGAGCTGATCCGGGAACTGGGGCCCACCGCGATCCGCTACCCCGGCGGCAACTTCGTCTCCGGATTCAAGTGGGAGGACAGCGTCGGCCCGGTCGAGCAGCGCCCGCGCCGCCTCGACCTGGCCTGGCGCTCGCTGGAGACCAACCGCTTCGGCCTGTCGGAGTTCATCCGCTTCGTCAGGAAGATCGAGGGCGAGCCGATGCTCGCCCTCAACCTGGGCACCCGCGGCGTGCAGGAGGCCTTGGAGCTCCAGGAGTACGCCAACCACCCGGCCGGCACCGCCCTGTCCGACCTGCGGATCTCGCACGGCGACAAGGACCCGTTCGGTATCCGGCTGTGGTGCCTGGGCAACGAGATGGACGGACCCTGGCAGACCGGCCACAAGACGGCCGAGGAGTACGGCCGGCTGGCCGCCGAGACCGCCCGCGCCATGCGGCAGCAGGACGCGGACGTGCAACTGGTCGCCTGCGGCAGCTCCGGCCAGTCGATGCCCACCTTCGCCGCGTGGGAGGCCACCGTCCTGCAGGAGACCTACGACCTGGTCGACTACATCTCCCTGCACGCCTACTACCAGGAGCACGACGGCGACCGCGACTCCTTCCTGGCCTCGGCCGTGGACATGGAGTCCTTCATCGAGAACGTGGTGGCGACCTGCGACCACGTCGGCGCGCGGCTGAAGTCGAAGAAGAAGATCAACCTCTCCTTCGACGAGTGGAACGTCTGGTACCTGACGAAGCACCACGAGCAGACGCCGCCGGACTGGGAGGAGGCGCCGCGGCTGCTGGAGGACAACTACTCGGTCACCGACGCGGTGGTCTTCGGCTCGCTGCTGATCGCGCTGCTGCGGCACGCCGACCGGGTGACCGTCGCCTGCCTGGCGCAGCTGGTCAACGTCATCGCCCCGATCATGACCGAGCCGGGCGGCCCGGCCTGGCGGCAGACCACGTTCTACCCCTTCGCCCAGGCGTCGAGGCACGGCCGCGGCCGGGTCCTCCAGGTCACCGTGGACAGCCCGACCCACGAGACGAAGGTCTACGGGGAGGTGCCGCTGCTGCACGCCACGGCTGTTCTGGACGAGGAGAGCGGCGCGGTCACCGTCTTCGCGGTCAACCGCGACCAGCACCGGGCCCTGCCGCTGGAGATCGACCTGCGCGGGCTCGCGGTGAGCCGGGTCGAGGAGCACAGCGTGCTGGCCGACGACGACCCGGAGGCCCGCAACACCCTCGCCGAGCCGGACCGGGTCACCCCGCACGCGGCCCAGGGCACCGAACTCGGCGACGGGGTGCTGCGGGCCACCCTGGAGCCGATGTCCTGGAACATGATCCGGCTGGTGTAGCGGGTCAGGTCACAGGGTGTCGATCCCGGCGAGATCGATGTCCACGGTGAAGGGGGCGGACAGCTTCAGCCGGTCGTGGTGGATGCCCACCAGGCCGTAGGCGCCGGTCGCCTGGTCGAGCTCGTACACGTAGACGACCGGGCGGCCGTCGTCCCCCTTCTCCACCCGCCAGAAGTGCCGGATGCCGCCCTCGGCGTAGAGCAGGGGCTTGCGCTTGCGGTCCCGTTCCTCGGAATCGGGGGAGACGACCTCGACGGCGAGGACGACGTCGGCGGCCGGGTAGGAGGTGGCGTCCGAATCGCGGGCTGCCTCCGCGCGCAGCACGCAGATATCGGGCTCGGGGCCTTGCCTGCGGGAGACGACCACAGTCATCTCCCGCCGCACCCGGAACTGCTCCGGGGCGGTGGCACGCAGCCCACTCTCCAGCAGATACATGGCCAGCGTATGGAACTCCCGCTGCGGGCTCACGAAGACCAGGCTCCCGTCGATCAGCTCGGTGTGCGGCGGGAGGTCCGGCAGGGTGAAAAGGTCGTCCACGGTGTAGCCGTCCTGCGGCGGCATAGGCCACGCGTGCTTGGGCGGCGCTTCGGCAGTCATGGTTCCTCCCATGGACGAGATCCTTGCTGCTCTGCCCAGCCTACTGAGCGATTATTCGGGACGGGCACCCGAACGAGTGATCGAGCGATGTGCCGGCCGCGATGATCGGCTATAGTCCTGCGCTCCCCGCTACACCAGCAGCACCGGACACGGCGCGTGCTCGACGATGTACCGGGTGCTCGGGGCGAGGCGGGTGCCGTTGTCGCGGGCGCAGACCAGCAGCTCGGCGCCGGACGCCTCGCGGACCACCTCGTCCTCGGGGCGTCCGTGCCGGATCCGGTGCTCCGCGCCGCGCCCGAGGCGGTCGGCCGCGGCGTCCAGCAGGGCCTCGGCGGACGCCGCCGGGGCCGCCGGATCCTGGCTCACGTGCAGCAGCACCGGCTGCTCGTCGTCCAGGGCGCGCACCCGGGCCGCGTCCACGCACGCCGGCCAGCTGCCCTCGGTGATCCAGACGACCACGTTCACCCCACCAGCCTGCCACGCCCGCAGGCCCCCGGCATCACGCCGGGGGCCTGCGGGAACGGACCGGCTCAGCGGGCCGAGAACGAGTAGATGGTGTGGCTGCGGTAGGTGTGGCCGGGGCGCAGGACGGTGGAGGGGAAGTTCGGGTGGTTGGGGGAGTCGGGGAAGTGCTGGGTCTCGAAGGCCAGCCCGGAGCCCTGCCGGTAGATGCGGCCGGAGGTGCCGGTGAAGGTGCCGGTCATGAAGTTGCCGGAGTAGAACTGCACGCCCGGCTCGGTGGTGGCCACCGTCATCACCCGGCCGGACGTCGGCTCGGCGAACCGCGCGAAGCGCTCCGGGGTGGCGGTGATGCCCTTGTCCAGCACCCAGTTGTGGTCGTAGCCCTGGGTGTACAGCAGCTGCTGCGAGCCCTCGGTGATGTCCCGGCCGATCGGCTTGGGCCGCCGGAAGTCGAAGGGGGTGCCGGCCACCGGGGCGAGCTCGCCGGTCGGGATCGAGGTGGAGTCCACCGGGGTGTAGCGGGCGGCGTCGATCTGCAGCTCGTGGCCGTAGACGTCCAGGCTGCCCTCGCCGGCGAGGTTGAAGTAGGTGTGGTTGGTGAGGTTGACGATGGTGGGCTTGTCCGTCGTCGCCTGGTACTCGATGTGCAGGGCGTTCGCGCCGGTCCAGGTGTAGCGGACGGTCGCGTGCAGGGTGCCGGGGTAGCCCTGGTCGCCGTCCGGGCTGGTGAGCTTCAGGACCAGCGCCGGGTCGGGGCCGTGCGCCGGCTCCACCGACCAGATGTGCTTGTCGAAGCCGACCTTGCCGCCGTGCAGGCTGTTGGGCCCGTCGTTGACCGGCAGCTGGTAGGTGTGGCCGTCCAGGGTGAAGCGGCCCTTGGCTATGCGGTTGCCGTAGCGGCCGATCAGGGCGCCGAAGTAGGTCGGGTTCCCGGCCGCGTAGGGGCCGAGGTCCGGGTAGCCGAGGGCGACGTTGCCCAGCGCGCCGTGGCGGTCGGGCACCTCCAGGGACTGGACGATGCCGCCGTAGGACAGGATGCGCACCCGGGCGCCCCGGCGGTTGGTGAGCGTCCAGCGCTCCACGGGGCTGCCGTCCGGGAGGGTGCCGAACGGCTCTGCGGTGATGGCGTGTTCGGTGCTGATGATGGACTTCCCGTTCGTTGTCCCGAGGCCGGCGCGGCCGGTGGTCCGGGCGGCGGCACCCGTGGCGCCGATCACGGGCGCCACGGCGCCGAGCGCCGCTCCCTTGATCAAGGTACGTCTCTCCATCTGCGACTCCTTTGTCGGGGTTGTGCCGGGTGATGGGTTGAGCGTGTTGATCACGTCCAGCGGTGCGCTGGTCGGGCCCGTCCCGGGCCGGATCAGGCCGGGCCGGGACGGGCCGGTTCAGGGGGCGGACCGGTGGGTCAGGAGCCGACCTTCCGCTTGTTGTAGACGTCGAAGCCGACCGCGGCCAGCAGCACCAGGCCCTTGATGACCTGCTGGTAGTCGGTGCCGATGTTGACCAGCGACATGCCGTTGTTGAGCACGCCGAGGACCAGGCCGCCGATGACCGCGCCGAAGACGGTGCCGACGCCGCCGGACGCCGAGGCGCCGCCGATGAACGCCGCCGCGATGGCCTCCAGCTCGAAGTTGACGCCCGCCGTCGGGGTGCCCGCGTTGAGGCGGGCCGCGTAGACCAGGCCGGCCAGCGCCGCCAGCACGCCCATGTTGAGGAAGACCAGGAAGATGACGCGCTTGTCCTTGACACCGGACAGCTTGGCCGCCGCCTGGTTGCCGCCGAGCGCGTACACGTGCCGGCCGATCACCACGTTGCGCATGACGTAGCCGAACGCCAGCAGCAGCGCGGACAGGATCAGCAGCACGATCGGGAAGCCGTGGTAGCTGGCCATCAGCAGGGTGAACACCACGGTGACCGCGACGATCGCCACCGCCTTGGCCGCGAACAGCCCGAACGGCAGCGGGGTCAGCCCGTACTCGGCCTGCCGGCGGCGGTCGCGGACCTGCTGCCAGATCGTGACGACGATGACGGCGGCGCCGATCAGCAGCGTCAGGTTGTGGTAGTTGGTCTTCGGGCCGACCTCGGGGAGGAAGCCGCTGCTGATCGCCTGGAAGCCGGAGGGGAACGGCGCCACCGACTGGCCCTGCAGCAGGATCTGGGTGATGCCGCGGAAGAGCAGCATGCCCGCCAGGGTCACGATGAACGACGGTATGCCGATGTAGGCGATGAAGAAGCCCTGCCAGGCTCCGGCGACCGCGCCGAACACCAGGGAGACGACCACGACCAGCGGCCACGACATGTGGTGCTGCACCATCATGATCGCGGCGGAGGCCCCGATGACGGCCACCAGCGACCCGACCGACAGGTCGATGTGCCCGGCGATGATGACGATCATCATGCCGATGGCCAGGATGAGGATGTAGCTGTTCTGCTGGACCAGGTTGGTGACGTTGCCGGGCAGCAGCAGGATGCCGCCGGACCACACCTGGAACAGGATGATGATCAGCGCCAGGGCGACCAGCATGCCGTACTGGCGCACGTTGCGGCGCATCGACTGCAGCAGCAGCGCGCTGATCGTCGCCGGTGCCGCGTCGGTTCCGGCGGACGCGGCCGGGGCCGGGGCCTCGGGGGTCTCGCCGGGCTTGTCGGTGGTGACCGGGCTCATGCCGCCTCACCTCTGTCGCCGCCGGGGCGGACCGTCGACTTGTCCATGGTCATATGGCGCATGAGAACTTCCTGTGTCGCTTCGGAGCGGGGTATCTCGCCGGTGAGCCGGCCGGCGGACATGGTGTAGATGCGGTCGCACATGCCGAGCAGCTCGGGCAGCTCGGAGGAGATGAAGATGATCGCCTTGCCCTGGGCCGCCAGGTCGTTGATGACCGTGTAGATCTCGTACTTGGCGCCGACGTCGATGCCGCGGGTGGGTTCGTCGAGGATGAGGACGTCGGGCCCGGCGAAGATCCACTTGCTGAGGACGACCTTCTGCTGGTTGCCGCCGCTGAGCTTGCCGGTGGCCTCGAAGACCGTCGGCGCCTTGATGTTCATGCTCTTGCGGAACGACTCGGAGACCCGCGACTCCTCGTGCTCGTTGACGATGCCCCGGCGCGCCACCTTCCGCAGCGCGGCCAGCGAGATGTTGCGGTTGATGGAGTCGCCGAGGTTGAGCCCGTAGGTCTTGCGGTCCTCGGTGGCGTAGGCGATGCCGTGGGCGATGGCCTCGGGCACGGTGCGGGTGCGGATCTCCTGGCCCGCCTTGTAGACCCGGCCGCTGATGTTGCGGCCGTAGGAGCGGCCGAAGACGCTCATCGCCAGTTCGGTGCGGCCGGCGCCCATCAGGCCGGCGATGCCGACGATCTCCCCGCGCCGCACGTTGACCGACACCCCGTCGACGACCTTGCGCTGCTGGTCGATGGGGTGGTGGACGGTCCAGTCCTCGACGGCGAAGGCGACCTCGCCGGCGTCGTCCCCCTGGTACGGGGTGCGGTCGGGGAAGCGGTGGTCCAGGTCGCGGCCCACCATGCCGCGGATGATGCGCTCCTCGTTGATCTCGCCCTTGGTGACGTCCAGGGTCTCGATGGTCCGGCCGTCGCGCAGGATCGTGATGGAGTCCGCGATGCGCTCGATCTCGTTGAGCTTGTGGGAGATGATGATGCAGGAGATGCCCTGCGCCTTGAACTCCAGGATCAGATCGAGGAGTTTGCGGCTGTCCTCGTCGTTGAGCGCCGCGGTCGGCTCGTCCAGGATGAGGAGCTTGACCTCCTTGGACAGCGCCTTGGCGATCTCGACGAGCTGCTGCTTGCCCACCCCGATGTCGGCGATGCGGGTGTTGGGGTTGTCGGGCAGCCCGACGCGTCTGAGCAGGGCCGCGGCGTGGTTCAGCGTGCTGTGCCAGCTGATCACGCCGCGGCTGGCGTGCTCGTTGCCGAGGAAGATGTTCTCGGCGATGGACAGGTACGGGACGAGGGCGAGTTCCTGGTGGATGATGACGATGCCGCGCTGCTCGCTCTCCCGGATGTTCCGGAACTCGCACGGCCGGCCCTCGAAGAGGATCTCGCCCTCGTAACTGCCGTGCGGGTAGACGCCGCTGAGCACCTTCATCAGCGTCGACTTGCCCGCGCCGTTCTCGCCGCAGATGGCGTGGACCTCACCCTGCTGCACGGTCAGGGTGACGCCGGACAGCGCCTTGACTCCGGGGAAGGTCTTGGTGATGTTGCGCATCTCAAGGACAGGTCCAGCCATGCTGCTGCCTCCTCTGCCTGGGGGTCGCGGTTACTTGAGCTTGTCGGGGGAGAGGTAGCCGGAGTCGATGAGCTCCTTCTGGTAGTTGCTCTTGTCGACGCTGACCGGCTGCAGCAGGTAGGCCGGGACGACCTTCTTGCCGTTGTTGTACTGCGTGGTGTCGTTGACCTGCGGCTTTCCGCCGGTCAGCAGGGCGTTGGCCATCTGCACGGTGACCTTGGCCAGCTCGCGGGTGTCCTTGAAGACGGTCTGGGTCTGCTCACCGGCGATGATGGACTTCACCGACGCGGCCTCGGCGTCCTGGCCGGTGATGATCGGCAGCGGCTTGCCGGCCGATCCGTACCCGGCGCTCTTCAGCGCGGCGATGATGCCGATGGAGATGCCGTCGTACGGGGAGAGGACGGCGTCGACCTTGGCGGACGAGTACGACTTGCTCAGCAGGTTGTCCATCCGGGACTGGGCGGTGCCGCCGTCCCAGCGCTCGGTGGTGACCTGGTCGAGCTTGGTCTGGCCGCTGCGCACCACCAGCTTGCCGCTCTTGATGTACGGCTCCAGGACGCTCATCGCGCCGTTGAAGAAGTAGTGGGTGTTGTTGTCGTCGGGCGCGCCGGCGAACAGCTCGATGTTGAACGGGCCCTTGCCGTCCTTCAGGCCGAGCTTGTCGATGATGTAGGAGCCCTGGAGCACGCCGACCTTGAAGTTGTCGAAGGTCGCGTAGTAGTCGACGTTCGGGGTGCCGAGCAGCAGGCGGTCGTAGGAGATGACGGGTATGTGCGCGTCGGCGGCCTTCTGGAGGACGTCGGACAGGGCGGTGCCGTCGATGGGGGCGATGACCAGCAGCTTGTCGCCCTTGGTGATCATGTTCTCGATCTGCGAGACCTGGTTCTCCACGACGTTGTCGCCGTACTGGAGCTCCGGCTTGTAACCGAGCTTCTTGAACTGGTCGACCATGTTGTTGCCGTCGAGGATCCAGCGCTCGGAGGACTTGGTGGGCATCGAGATGCCGACCGCGCTGCCCTTGCCGCCGGGGGCGGCGTTGCTGCCGCCGGTCGAGTTCTGGCCGCAGGCGGACAGGGAGATGACCATCAGCGGCGACAGGACGGCCGCCAGGGCGACCGTGCGGCGTGCGGCTCCGGGGGTACGCATGGGTGTCAGTTCCTTTCTGGCACGAGTGCCGGGGTGGTGTGGGTGGTGAGGGGTTCGGTGGCGAACCGGTTGAGCGGTCCCGGCAGTCGCGAGCCGAGGGGGGACATCCCGCCGTCCGCCCCCAGCCGCGCCAGCAGGTCCAGTACGAGGCGGCCGCGGCGGACGCGCTCGCGCGCGGTGTCCAGCACGGTGTCGCGCAGGTGCCGGCCCGACGGGTAGACACCCGGCGCCTTGCTCAGGCCGAACTTCAGGTAGATGGGGGCGCCCCGGCGGATCAGCTCGGCCGCGTCGTAGAGCCGCACGAAGCCGCCGAGGTCGTCCGGCGCCTCGACGTAGAAGTCCATCGGCGCGCGGCTGGAGCGGCGGATCTCCGTCAGGTGCTCCAGCGTCAGGTCCGAGGGGATGTTGAGCGAGTCGCCGCCGAGCCGCTCCCAGATGGTGAACGACATCGGGTTGACCGGCCCGACCAGCGCGGAGACCTTGAAGGTGGTGTCGGCGGGCAGCACGCCCTGCTCGCGCAGCCGGTGCAGCAGCCACAGCACGCCCTCGTCGGCGACCAGCAGGCACTTCACACCGAGCGCGGTGGCCCGCAGGGCGTCCTCGACGCAGGCCGCCACCTGGTCCTGGCCGCGGGCCCGCAGCCCGGCGCCGCCGGACTGGCTGCGCACCGCCGAGCCGATGTCCCAGGTGCCGCGCGGCCCGGTGAACAGGCACAGCTCGACGTCGCGGGCGGCGCAGGCGTCCACCATCTCGGTGATCTCGGCGTCGGTGAGCATCCAGATGCCGCTGCCCTGGCTGATCCGGTGGACGGGCACGTCCAGGCGCGCGCTCTCGTCGAGCACGACGGCGAGCGCCTCGGGGCCCTCCACCGAGGGGATCTCGGTACGCCAGGTGCCTCCGTCGGGGAAGGCGTGGGGCGAGGCGTCGGCCGGGTCGGGAGTGGGCGTCGCATGACCGAGGAGGGCGAGGGCGTACTCGCCGGGCCGCCGCGGGCCGCGGTCGTGCGGACGGGTGAAGGATGCGTCGGTCACGGTGCTCCTTGGTCTGCGCTGAGAGAGTGTTACGCCGCTGTCGGGTTTTGTCGATAGGTGTGCAGAGTTGTTGTCGAAAAATGTTGAGACGGTGGAGCTGTTCAGAGCCGTTCAGGGTTGTGCAGGGCTGTTCGATATCTCGAACGTTGTTCGGAATCGTGGGTATGAGGGGCACGGACCTCCCGGGCGCCGGTGACGGCCCGGAAGTGCGCAGGTCAGGTCAGGTCGGGCCGCAGGAGCACCTTGCCGACGTCCGGGCCGCTGCCGACCAGCTCCACGGCCTTCGGGAAGCTCTCCAGCGGAAGTTCGTGGGTGATCAGCGGGGCGGTGTCCAGCAGGCCCGCGGTGAAGGCCCGGACCGCGTGGCTCCAGGCCCCGGACGACGCCCCGAAGACACCGAGCACCGCCAGCTGCCCCAGCGCCACCGCGGCGGGGTCCACCCCCTCCGCGCCGGCCGCCGGAAGCCCGGTGAGCACCACCCGGCCGCCCCGGCGGGCCAGCCGGGCCGCCGCGGCCGCGGTGCCCGGGGCGCCCGCGGTCTCCACGACGACGTCGTAGCCCCCCTCCTCGGAGCGGGCCGCGGCGGGGTCGGCGATGTCCGTCGCGCCGAACTCCGCGGCCTGCGCGGCGCGGGCGGCCCGCGGGTCGATCACGGTCAGCCGGGCGGGCGAGACGGCGGCCAGGAACTGCACGGCCAGCAGGCCCAGCGTGCCCGCGCCCACCACCGCCACCCGCTCGCCGGGCCGGGTGCCCGCGGCCAGCGCGGCGGCGGCCACCACGGCGGCCGGCTCCAGCAGCGCCGCGGCGCGCAGGTCGGCGTCGTCGTCCAGCAGGTGCAGCAGGCGCGCCGGCACGCTGAGGTGGTCGGCGAACGCGCCGGGGCGGGTGAAGCCGGTCTCGTCGTAACCGGCGGTGCACAGGCTCGTCTCACCGGCCCGGCAGCGTTCGCACCGCTGGCAGTTGCGGAAGCCCTCGCCGACGACCTTGCGGCCGGCCAGCCCGGGATCGACGCCCTCGCCCACCGCCACCACGGTCCCGGACCACTCGTGGCCGGGGGTGAGCGGATAGCGCACGTACCCTTCGGCGCGCGTGCCGTGCCACACCTCGCGGTCGCTGCCGCAGATGCCGGCGGCGGCGACCTTGACCAGGGCCTCGCCCGGAGCGGGCTCGCGCGGTGGGCACTCGGCGATGCGGTGGCTGCCCGGCGCCTCGACGACGACGGCCCGGCCGCCGCCCGCGGTCACCATGTCACGGCTCCGGTCGGCTGGCGCTTCTCCCAGCCCTCGGCCCACAGGTCGAACCGGGCCTGCTGCTGGGGGAACTCGGCGGCCGCGTCGACGTCCAGCTCGACGCCGAGACCGGGCGCCTCGGGGAGGGAGAAGTAGCCGTCCTCGTCGACGACCGGAGCGCCCTTGACCACCTTCTTGATCTCGGCGTCCGCGAAGTCGTTGAAGTGCTCCAGGATCTTGAAGTTGGGCGTGCAGCCCGCCAGTTGGAGCGAGGCGGCGGTCAGCACGGAGCCGCCGACGTTGTGCGGGGCGACGAGCACATAGTGGGACTCGGCGGTGGCGGCGAGCTTGCGCACCTCGTTGATGCCGCCGATGTGGCCGAGGTCCGGCTGGATGATGTCGGCCGACTGGCGCTCGAATATGTCGCGGAACTCGAAGCGGTCGTGGATCCGCTCGCCGGTGGCGATCGGCAGCCCGGTGTGGCGCGCGACCTTCGCCAGCGCCTTGAGGTTCTCCGGCGGCACCGGCTCCTCCAGCCAGGTGGGCCGGAACGGCTCCACCTCCTTGGCCAGGCGGATGGCGGTGGCCGGGCTGAATCTGCCGTGCATCTCGATCATCAGCTCGGTCTCCGGGCCGATGGCGTCGCGCACCGCCTCCACCAGCGACAGCGAGTACATCGTCGCCGCGTGGTCCAGCTCCAGGTGGCCGGTGCCGAACGGGTCGATCTTCAGGGCCCGGTAGCCGCGCTCGACGACGGCCCGCGCGGCCTTGTGGTACGCCTCGGGAGTGCGCTCGGTGGTGTACCAGCCGTTGGCGTACGCCTTGACCCGCTGGTGCACCCGGCCGCCGAGAAGCTGCCACACCGGGACCCCGAGGGCCTTACCCTTGATGTCCCAGCACGCCATCTCGACGCAGGCGATGCCGGACATCACGATCTCGCCGGCCCGCCCGTAGTCGCCGTACTTCATGCGCTGCACGAGGTCCTCGACGGCGAAGGGGTCGCTGCCCTTGATGTGGTTGCGCTCGGCCTCGCGCAGGTAGCCGACGAGGGCGTCGGTGTGACCGAGCATCCGGGTCTCGCCGACGCCGGTCAGGCCCTCGTCGGTGTGGACCTGCACGTAGGTGAGGTTCCGCCATGGAGTGCCGACCACGTGCGTACTGATTGCGGTGATGCGCACGACAGTTGTCCCCTTCGGCGCCGTATCCGACCGGTATAACCGTTCGGTATTTCGTATCTCGTTCGAAATGCTGGAGGGAACGTAGTGAGGGCCGGCGAGTGGTGTCAATGGTTTGGACGCCCGTCAGCCCCCTTGTTTCCCGACCGTTTCCCACCGGCGCGCCGGTCTCGTCCGCCCTGCGGCCCTCCCGCCGGCCACCCTGCCGGCCTCCCGCCCGCCGCCCGGTCGCCACCCAGCTGCCTCCCGCCCGCCGCCCCGTCGCCTCCCGCCCGCCGCCCTGGTATCTCCCGCCCGCCGCCATGTTGTCCCCCGCCCACCGCCCTGTTGTCCCCCCGTTGAGACGGTGTTGACGGGGTGCTCGCTCTGCCGTCATGCTCCATGCCGCGCCATCGAAATACCGCACAGTGTTCGAAATCTCGAATGGGACATCGAGTAAGGAGCACCGCCCGATGGGGAGCACCGACCGATCCATGCCACCGGCCACGTTCAGCCGCCGCGCCGTGGTCGCCGCCCTCGGCGCCGCGTCCCTGGCGGCCGGCCTGCCCGCCGCGAGCGCGGCCGCCGCGGACAGCGCCGCCGGAGCAGCGCTGCCCGCGCCCGCCGCCCACTGGTCCTTCGACGAGGGCTCCGGCACCACGGCCGCCGACTCCGCCGGCGGCCACCCCGCCACCCTGAACGGCGCCGCCGGCTGGGCGGCCGGCGAATCCGGCGGCCACAGCCTGGACCTGGACGCGGGCGGCAACGCCAGCGTGCCCACGCCCGTCGTGGACACCTCCGGCGACTTCACGGTGGCCGCCTGGGTCCGCCCGGACACCCTCGGCGGCTTCCAGACGGCGGTGAGCATCGACGGCACCGCGGTCAGCGGCTTCTACCTCCAAATCCGCGACGACACCGGCACCTTCGCCTTCACCCGGCTGCCCGCGGACTCCACCGCCGCCAACTCCTCGGCGGCGGTCGCCGGGGCGACCCTCGCCCCCGTCCAGGGCGCCTGGCACCACCTGACCGGCGTCAACGACACCGCCGCCGGAGTGGTCCGCCTCTACGTGGACGGCGTGCTGCACGGCGAGACCCCGTACCACGGCGGCTGGCGGGCGGCCGGCGCCACCGCGATCGGGCGCGGCCTGTACGGCGGCGCCCAGGTCGACCAGTTCCACGGCCTGATCGACGAGGTCTACGTCTTCTCCGCCGCGCTCGACGGCGACCAGGTCGCGGCGCTCGCCGGCGTCCCGGTCGGCGACACCCGCCCGCTGCTCACCGTGGACGCCGCCCACCCGGGCCCGGCGGTCAGCCCGGAGCTCGGCGGCATCATGTTCGAGGACATCAACCACTCCGGCGAGGGCGGCCTGTACGCCGAACTCGTCAACAACCGCTCCTTCATGGCGTCCGCGACCACTCCGCTGCACTGGAGCGCGGTCGGCTCCGGCGCCATCGCCCTGGACCCCGGACGGCCGCTGAACTCCGCGCTCACCCGCTCGCTGCGGCTGACCGTCTCCGCGTCCGGCGACGGCATCGCCAACGAGGGCTTCTGGGGCATCCCGGTCAGGCCGGCCACCACCTACCGCGCCTCCTTCTTCGCCGCCTCCGCCGACGCGGCCGGCCCGGTCACCGTCTCGATCGAGTCCGCCGACGGCGGCACCGTCCACGCCCACGGCACGGTGCCCGCCCTGACCCCCGGCTGGCGCAAACACACCCTGCTCCTGCGCACCCGGCCGTCCTGCCCGGTCGCCGGCGACGCCCGGCTGGTGCTGCGCACCGCCGCCACCCACGGCACCATCTGGTTCTCCCAGGTCTCCCTCTTCCCGCCGACCTACAAGAACCGCGAGAACGGCCTGCGGGTGGACATCATGGAGAAGCTGGCGGCGCTGCGGCCCCGCTTCATCCGCCTGCCCGGCGGCAACTACCTGGAGGGCAACACCCCCGCCACCCGCTTCGACTGGAAGAACACCATCGGCCCCGTCGAGCGGCGCCCCGGGCACATGGACGACGCCTGGGGCTACTGGTCCACCGACGGCCTGGGCCTGCTGGAGTACCTCCAGTGGGCCGAGGACCTGGACGCCAAGCCGGTGCTCGCCGTCTACGCGGGCTACTCGCTCAAGGGCGAGGTCGTCACCGGCGCCGCCTTCGACGCCCTGGTGCAGGACGCGCTGGACGAGATCGAGTACGTCACCGGCCCGGTCACCAGCGTCTGGGGCGCCCGGCGCGCCGCCGACGGGCACCCCCGCCCGTTCCCGCTGGAGTACGTGGAGATCGGCAACGAGGACTGGTTCGACCGGACCGGCTCCTACGAGCAGCGGTTCGCCGCCTTCCACGACGCCATCAAGGCCCGCCACCCGGACCTGAAGCTGATCGCGACCACCCCGGTCTCGTCCCGCCCCTACGACGTCATCGACGAGCACTTCTACCCGTCGGCGTCCAGCTTCCAGAACGGCTCGCACAAGTACGACAACCGCTCCCGCAGCGGTCCGAAGGTCTTCGTCGGCGAGTGGGCCTCCCAGGAGGGCACCCCGACCCCGGACTTCAACGCCGCCCTGGGCGACGCCTCCTGGCTGACCGGCCTGATCCGCAACTCCGACCTGGTGGTGATGGAGTCCTACGCGCCGCTGCTGGTCAACGTGCACAACGCGGTGTGGAAGACCAACCTGATCGGCTTCGACAACCTCACCAGCTACGGCTCACCCAGCTACCACGCCCAGGTGATGCTCACCAACCTCATCGGGGACACCATCATCCCCACCAGCGTCCGCGCGCTGCCCGGGCTGAACGTCGTCACCACCCGCGACCGGCGGACCGGCCGGCTCTACCTGGTCGTCGTCAACACCGGTGCCGTCGCCCGCACCACCCCGGTGCGGCTGACCGGGGTCCGCGCGGTCCGGCCGGACGGCCGTGTCACCCAGCTGACCGCCGCCTCCCCGGCCGACACCAACACCCTGGCCGACCCGCACCGGATCGAGCCGCGGACCTCCCGGGTCACCGGCCTGGCCGCGTCCTTCACCGGCACCTTCCCGGCGCACTCGATCAGCGTGCTGCAGATCAGCGCCGGGTGACACCCGTGTAGGCGAGCCGCGCCAGCCGCGCCTGCCCCTGGGAACTGGGATGGAACCAGTCCCAGGGGCTCAGCTCGGCGGCGCCGAACGGGCTGCCGAAGACCGCGCCCCCGTCGTACCGGCAGCGCTCGTACCGCGCGCACACCTCGGCCAGCGTCTCGTTGTACCGCGTCACCCGGGTCTCGACGGCCGCCCGGCGGGAGCTGTCCGTCACCGACAGCGAGGCGGCGCGGGCCAGCATCGACGGGCAGATGCCGAGGTTCCACACCTGGTCGGCCATCGGGCTGGTGTGGCCGACCGACCACAGCCGCTCCAGGTCCGGGACGCTCGCCACGTAGACCTCGGTGGCCGGCGAGACACGGCGCAGGGTGTCCATAGCTGCGGTGAACTCGGTTCGGAACCGGGCCGGCGGGGTCATGTCGCCGGTGTCGGGGCGGCAGGCGTCGTTGGCGCCCATCTCGACGGTCACCAGCTGGGGGTGGCGGGCCGCGGCCAGCGCGGCCTGGGCCGGCAGGTCCGCCATCCGGGCGCCGCTGACGGCCAGGTTCCAGCTCCGGGCGCCCAGCCGCTCGGCCAGCGAGCCGACCTCGCGGCGGCTGCCGGTGGCCCAGGAGACCTGCGGGCAGTCGGACAGCAGCGCGCAGGCGTCGAAACCCCGGGTGATCGAATCGCCCAGCGCGGCGACGGACGCCGGACGGGTGTTCCACACCGGGCTCGGGCCGGGGGAGGGCCGCTGGTGGGTCGCCGCCGGCCCGCCGGCGCAGCCGGACACCGTGAGCGCCAGCGCGGCCAGGACGGCTGTGACGGCGCCTCGCGCCCCTCGGGGTGCCGGCCGCATGCGGTCCTCCTTCTTGCCCGGATCGTCCCTTCCCCGGTTGACTGGGTGGACCGGGTGAAACGTCACCGAGCCCGACAGTACGTCACTCGTGAAAGGACGCCGCACGGTAGTTTCTTTCCTGACAGCCCAACGGTTGAAGTGGGTGGTTGACCGAGAGCGGAGCGGCGAACGATCAAAGGTTGTCCCCTTTGCGCAAAATCATGCACAATGTCAGACGTTGTCCGGGAGTGACGGATCCGGGAACGAGGCCGCTGGGGAAGGCGAACCTCGTCCCACACTGGAGGTCCCGGTGACGACACGTGGAGTTCTTTACGTGCACTCCGCGCCTCGCGCGCTGTGCCCGCACGTCGAGTGGGCGGTAGCGGGCGTACTCGGGGTGCGCGTCAGCCTCGACTGGATCCGCCAGCCGGCGGCCCCGGGGACCTGGCGTGCCGAGTTCTCCTGGCACGGCGACCCCGGTACGGCGTCCAAACTGGCGTCGGCGCTGCGCGGGTGGCATCTGCTGCGCTTCGAGGTGACGGCGGAGCCCTGCGCCACCGCGGAGGGCGAGCGCTACAGCAGCACGCCCGACCTGGGCATCTTCCATGCCATCACCGGGATGCACGGCGACATCCTGATCCCGGAGGATCGGCTGCGCGCGGCCCTGGCCCGCGCGGCCCGCGGCGAGGCGGACCTGGAGGGCGAGATCGCCAAGCTGCTCGGCAAGCCGTGGGACGACGAACTGGAGCCGTTCCGCTACGCCGGTGAGGGCGCGCCGGTGAGATGGCTGCACCAGGTGGTCTGAGCCCTTCCGGTCAGGAGGCGCCGTCCCGCCCGTGGCCCGGGAGTCGTAGCGTGGACATATGACTGATCACCTCTCAGTAGCCGTCCTGGGTACCGGCACCATGGGTGCGCCCATCGCCCGCAACCTCCTCAAGGCCGGTCACGAGGTCCGCGTCTGGAACCGCACCCGCTCGCGCGCCGAACCGCTCGCCGCCGACGGCGCCCGGGTCGCCGGCGACCCGGCCGAGGCGGTACGCGGCGCCGACGCGGTGCTGACCATCCTCCTCGACGGCCCCGCGGTCCTGGACGCCATGCGCGCCGCCGCGCCGGGCCTGGCGCGGGGCACCGTGTGGGTCCAGTCCAGCACCGTCGGGCCCGAGGGACTGGAGCCGCTGGCCGCCTTCGCCGCCGAACAGGGCCTGCTCTTCGTCGACGCCCCGGTGCTCGGCACCAAGCAGCCCGCCGAGAACGCCCAGTTGCAGGTGCTCGCGGCCGGATCGCCCGACGCCCGCCCGGTCGCCGACCGGATCTTCGACGCCATCGGCAGCCGTACCGTCTGGCTCGACGAGGACGGCGCGTCGGCCGCCGCCAGCCGGCTGAAACTGGTCTTCAACAACTGGGTGCTGAACGTCATCAACGGCACCGCCGAGTGCCTGGCGCTGGCCAAGGGCCTCGGCGTCGATCCGCAGCACTTCCTCGACGCCCTCGACGGCACCCTGCTGGACAGCGGCTACCTGCGCTTCAAGGCCAAGGCGATGCTCGCCGGCGACTTCACCCCGAGCTTCACCGTGGACGGGGCCCTCAAGGACGCCCGGCTGATCAGCGCCGCCGCCGAGCAGGCCGGTGTCCGCCTCGACCTGGCCCCGGCCGGCGCCCAGCGGCTCGCCCGCGTCGCCGGGCAGGGCCACGGCGGCGACGACGCGGCCGCCTCCTACCTGGCCTGACACGCGCACCACCCGTCCGGCCGTCACCCGATGGGATGGAAAACGCCGGCGGGCCCGTCCCCGGTGGTTCACCACCG
>JBEHXI010000088.1:0-25931 GCA_048498775.1 Actinomycetota bacterium
GAGCGAACCCCTCCCCTTATTTCATGGCCATGCCAAAAGCCCCGCACTCCGCCTCCAGGCGGGCTGCGGGCGCCGGCCTCCGCCCCGGCCAGGTGGCCGTTCGGACCGACGCGCGGTGAGACGCTCGGCCGTCATGGTTCAGCCATCCCCGCGCCGGCCCCTCGCGTGCTGAACATCGTCGCGGCTGTGTATCCACCGCCACGAATCGCCCGTTCCCCTGGGGGCCGAACACACCGCCCCGGGACAGGCGAAGATGGAAGACTTGGCCGTGCACAGCCGGTGATCGCAGCATGGGGGGTTCCAGCATGTCCGTCGTCTCGCTCTGGTCCGATCTTCGATCGCAGCTGTTACCCGTGTTCTCGGGCTACCGGGCACGCATCTCCGAACTTCCGATCGAGGTCAAAGCAGACCGGACTCTGCTGACCGAAGCTGACATCGCGGTGCAGAAGCTCATCGTCGACGCGATCCGCAGCATGGACGCTGACGCTGTGATCATCGCCGAAGAGGATGAACGTACCGGGACCCGCGAAGAGGTGGCCCAAGCCTCGGGCCGGGTCTGGGTCATCGACCCTATCGACGGGACGGCTGAGTTCGTGCGTGCCGAGCGCACCGAGTTCTGCTCGGTCGTATGCGTGCTTGAGGACTGGCAACCGGCCGCGGCGTTCGTCCTCGCACCCGAGATGGGAACCGCGCGAACACCGTTGCTGGTGACGGCTGACGCGCAGGCGGGGACAGTCACACTCGACGGACAGCCCGCCCCGCTGCCCCTCGATCAGCCTCCCGCGCAGCGGATCTCCGCCACGCGCAGCCGAAGCGATCCCGCCAGGCCCTTCGACGTGATCGCCGAACAGGCCGGCTACCAGCTCAAGACGCGGACGACCTCCCAGACGCTGGACATGCTGCGTACCGCCGTGGATCTCACCGCTGCGGCCGAACCTCCGATCGAGCGTTTCGACCTGTTCTGGCGCCGGAACCAGAAGGTCTGGGACGGCCTCGCCGGGCTGTGCCTGGGCGCCGCCGCGGGACTGCGCGGCTGCGATGAGGAAGGCAGGCCCCATCCGCTGGGCCCGCGGTTCCTCAGCGCGGCCGAGCCGGTCTTCCCGTCGACGGTGATGGGCCGGCCGGAGACCGTGGCCTGGTTCCTCGAAGCGGCCCACGCGTGATGCAGCGCAGCACCGACGTCCTGGTCGACGTCACCTCGTTGATCAGCGCCGAGGACTTCCTCTTGGCGCAGAACCGCAGGAGCAGGCCCGCCGACCCCTTCGCCCGTCAGTCCTTCGTGGAGATCGTCCAGTCTCTGATCTTCATGTCCAGGGTCTACGTGGCCCACCCGGTGCTTCAGAACCCCCGCCCGGAGGACTTCGGTGAGCGCCCTCTGCTGCTGCGCGAACTGATGCGTGCCGGTCTCGTCCACTCGCTCCAACTGGACACTGCCGCCCAGCAGGCCGCGCAGGCACTGGAGGATGCGGCGCTGCACGACCTGGAGAGTGTGCACGGCATCACCAGCATGGCGCGCTTCGTGGAACAGGCCTTCGTCATCGACCGGGCCAGCGTCGGCGGCCAGACGGCCTTGTCCGCGCGGTTACGCGGTTGGAGCGCCTTCCAGGAACGCCAGGTGCGCTCCACCACCGGCCACCACGGCGACCGCATCCCCACCAGGGACGGCGTCGAGGAGGACGCCTTCGGCGAGTGGGCCCGTGCCGCCGCCGTCATCCTGGCCGGGCCGCTGAAGGAGATCGCCGCGCCTGGGCAGGGCAAGTACCTCATGGCGACACTCGCCCGCGGGATGAAGTACCGCGCCAGGGCCGAAGCGTGTTCCGTCTCCTACCAGTCCCATCCGCTGCGTCGGGACTTCTCCCTCACCTTCGACCTCACCCGCGACGGTGTCGCCGACAACATCGTCCTCGACATCATCCAGGCCGTCCGCGGTATCCATGACACCCTCACCGAGGCCGCCGGGCAGGACGAGTCCCATCGCCTGCAGCTCCTCCAGTTGGAGCTGCCACTGCTCGGCGGCCGGCTCTGGGAGCCGGCCGACACCGGACGCATGAGCGACGCGCGCTGGACCACCTTCGTGGTGGACCGGATCCGCGACTACCGCGACCGTGCTACCGACCTGCGCCGCGCGGTCGAGCGCTGCGTCACCGACGAGGACTACCTGCGGCTGGCCCGCGACATCGACGGGGTCAAACGGCAACTGCTCGAAAGGCTCGGCCTGCGCAAGGCCGATCTGTCGGCAGTCGAACGCGAGCTGGTGGGCTCCGTGGCCTCCGTTGCCGAAGTCGCCTCGGGCGTACCGGTGGTCAGCGGGCTGTGGTTCAGCGCCCGGGCCCTCGGCAAGCAGTTCGCCTTCTCCGGCGCCCAGCCTTTCCAGCGCTTCCTGTACCGGGAGTTCGTCGACGCCTGGAAGCGGGCCGGCCGCTGACACGCCGGCACCCCGGCCGCGGTCCGGTGCCGGTCTCAGCGCCGGCCCGGGCGTTGCCTTTCGTCCGCCCTCAACGGCGGGAGCGTCCACTCTGCGGGATCCCCTCACGCGGTGAGTATGGGCTTCGGGAACGGGCTTGAGGGCCGTGCCGGAAATGTCAAGACCGTCGCGGGCATGCCTTACCGCCACGGAAAGGAGCGGCCGGCGCGTCGCAGCCACTGCACAACGCGGTGACGAGGCAGTTTTTCACCCGTTTGGGGATCCTCACCCTTGTTAGAATTCTCCGGGCACTGTAGCAACGATGCGGTCCGCCCTTCCGGCCTGGCTTGCGTACCGGCGGGCCCGTAGAACCAAGCGGGCTGCCATATCGTTTCGGTGTCACGCATTACTTCTCGGGGGGAACTTCACGTATGCCGGATCTGCAGGTGAACGATGACGTGCTGGCGGACTCGGAACGTCGTCTGGGGAAGCTCAAGTCGGAGTTCGACAGCCTTGACCATCAGAAAGAAGACCTCCAAGGGGTATGGGGGTCGGGTGACATCGCCGGCGCGATGGACGAATTCTTCGACAATTGGTCGCACTATCGGAAGAAGTTACTGGCCAGCATCGAGGACGTCGGCGGCATGGTGTCCACGACACGGAAGACCTTCACCAAGGCCGACGACAAGCTCGCCGAGTCGAGCGCCGACCACAGCGGCGCCGCTCGGAAGGCGGGGCACTGAATGGCCAGGAGTACCTACCGTCCCCACGACTGGTCCCCGCTGGCCCCTGGCGACCCCGTCCCCGGTGACCCGCAGGCCATCCGCGACGAGGCCCGGCACATGAAGAACCTCGCCACGTCACTGCGCGACCAAGCTCATGAACTCCGGATCATCGGCCATGGCGAAGGTCTCAAGGGCAAGTACGCCGACAAGCTCCGGGATAGATCCAACGAGTTGGACAAGCGCCTGCGCGAGGTCGCCGAACGCTACGAGCACACCACCGGCCACCTCAGCAGCTGGGCCGACGAACTCGATGACATGCAGGTCGAATCGGTCAAGATTCTCCACGCAGCGCAGGCCACGGAGGATGACACGAAAGCCAAGGCAGTCCAGGCTCAGGCTGCCGGTCACCCTCCGGCTGCTCGCTCCAACCCCCATGACGACCCGATGAAGCCGCACCGCGACGCGCTGCAGGCGTTGACGGACCACCGCGATCAGAGGGCGGGGTACTACGCAGGCAAAATCAAATCGGCCTGCGACGACATCATCAAGGACAGCACCTGGGAGCGCTTCGAGGATGCTGTCGGCGATGCACTCGACAACAAGTGGGTCAAGCTCTTCTTCGAGATCGCCAGTTGGGTGGTGACGATCGTCGGAATCATCGCCCTCTTCGTCATTCCCGCAGCCTGGCTCGTAGGGCTGGTGACAGCGTTGACCATCGCTCTTGCGGTCAAGGACGTGGTTACGGCGACCACCGGAAACGGCTCATGGTTCGACGTCGGCATGGACATCCTGGGCTTCGTCGGTGGGCGGCTCGCCGGCAAGGCGTTGAAGACCCTCGCGAAGATGCGCCAGGCGGCGAAGATCGCCGCCAGGGCGGCAGCAGCGGACAAGGCTGCAGCGGATGTCATGGCCGACTCTCGAAACGTCCTGGCGCGCACCTACCGGATCACCAACAACCGCAGCGCGAGCCGGGCCGCCAAGGCGGCTGCCCGGCAGACCCGCAACGCCATCAAGGCGCAGGCGAAACAGGCCGCGCAGGCCGCCGCCCGGTCAGAGGGCCGTGCGCCTCGGCCCGAGGTACCGAAGTGGGAAGCCGCACTCTATGGCGGGGAGGAGAAGCCCGCCCAGATGGCCAAGGACGTCCGCGACATGCAGGTCCGGTACCCGGACAGCCGGGCGGTACAGGGTGCGGGCAAGCACGTGGAAGCCTGGGACGCTGCCGCCAAGGTTGCCTTTATGGGGCCGGCGGCGGCAGATCTCGTCGACAAGGGGCTCGGCAGTAGCGATGCCGTCCCGGCAAAGCCTTCGTCCAAGGCATACGACGATTGGAAGGATTCCTTCACCGCCGGGATCGGATCCGGATGGTAGGCCTCGGCAGGATCCTCCTCGATGCCACGAACCGACAGTGAGGAAACATGGCGATCTGGATCAGCAACCCCGACAGTGATCCCGTGTTGAGGCGCGGTGAGGCGCTCGGCCGTTATGGTTCAGCCATCCCCGCGCTGACCCTGTGCGCGCTGAACATCGCCGCGGCTGTCTATCACACCGCTACGAATCGCCCGTTCCCGTGGGGACCGATGCTGGCGCTCACCCTGGGGTTCACCGTCCTCGGGCAGCTGATGGTCTGGGTCGGGATGGAGTTCCTGCGGCGCTCCGGAGGGTGGCGGAGCGGAATCGTCTTCTTCCTGTGGGCCGGAGCGCTGTTCACGACTCTCACGATCGGCTTCACGGGGGTCCTCCCTCTCATGGTCGTTCCCTGGATCGCCCCTGTCGTCGCCACCATCGCCAAGGCCCGTCGTAAGCGCGCGGAAGAAGGCACCGCCGCATGACCGAAGCCAACACCGCCAAGCCCGCCCAGGAGCGCGATGCCCCTGACCGACCGACCGGCTACCGGCTGATCCTGCCGCCCGGCTGGGTCGGCATCCCGCTGCGCAGAGGAACGGCAGAAGCCCTGGAGAAGCTCGTCTACGTTCATCTGAAGGAGCTGCCCCCGGACGTTCCGAAGGATCAGGGGATGAAGTACCGGCTCGCGGTGCGCCGGGACATCGAGGAACAGGTCGTGAAAGCCCGGGCCGCCGGAGGGCTCGACCTCTACCTGCCTGTCGGCCCCCGCTACGGCACCCTGATCGCCGCGTCCCTCCTGGTCACCGAGGTCCGAATCGCGGACACTGACGGGCACGTCCGGCCGGATCCGGTGCTGGAGCGGCTTGCCTCGGGCAACGGGAGCGGGGTGGCCACCGAGATCCTGGAACTCGCCGGGACCACGGCGGTGCGCCGGGAGTACGTGCAGCCGCCCGCGCCGGATCGGGGCGTGCACGTGCCCAGCCGGCACATCGAGTACGGGCTGCCGGTGCCGCAGGACCCGATGCGGTACATCGCCGCATCGTTCTCCACCATCGGCGACGGCAATCCGGTTAGCGACTTCACCCAAGCGCTCGGGGAGCTGTTCGACGCCGTGATGACAACCTTCCGTTGGACGAGTGGGCACAATGGCGGCTCAGCCACCTCCCCGGCCGGAACGAGCGCTCAGTGACCGAGTACTACCTCGAAACGGACGAATACGACCCCGCTGTGTGGGTCGGGGTGCCCTTGACGTGGCCGATGCCGGGGTTCGAGAAGGAGATCCCGGACATCCCCGCATGGGCGGACGCTGCCGCGAACGCGGTCTGGGAGGCAAGTCCGCTCACCCCTCAGCCGGGTGAACTCGACCGACTCGCCGGAATCCTGGGATACGCCGCGACGCGGTATCCCACGGCGTACCCGGAGTTCGAGGTGCTGCTGCACCTGCCGGGGCCGCGGGAGGCTCCGATTCCGGTATTTGTCGGCGATGTCGACGTCGATGACGACCCGGAGGCCGAACTGCGCTTGTGGACTGGTGAGGACGACCCGAACGCGGTGGAGCCCCCGGTCGTGGCGGAGTTCACCTCCCCGTATCTGGGCGCCGGAAGGCGGGTCCTGCGGTACACCGTCGATCCGGATGACCCTTCCCGCAGCATCATCGTCGCGCTGCGGTACGGCTGGTACCGGGAGGAACTCGGCCTGGTGGGCGGGATGTTCACCCTCTCCGTGGAGCCAGGGCGGCTGATCATGGCCATGGACGATCTCGACGCGCTGGCGCGCGGTCTGCGCTACGTTCCCGCCGAGGGGTAGGGCGCTGGACGGTGCCTTCGGCGGGGGGCTCGGCCGCCGAACATGGCGGTCAGGGCCCCCGCGATGCCGGGTCGCCTCGCGCCGCCGTCCCGCACGACGCAGAGCCGCCCGAGCGGGCAGGGGTCCACCGGAGACCCGGACTCGTCCTGACCCACGGACCCGGACAGCAGAAAGCGCTGGCCGACATGAACGTCAACCAGCACTTCGACGGGAACGCCCGTGGGCTACCAGTGAGTGTCCGAGGGGGGACTTGAACCCCCACGCCCGATAAAGGGCACTAGCACCTCAAGCTAGCGCGTCTGCCATTCCGCCACCCGGACCGGGTGTGCGCCGCGGTCTCCCGTGGCGACACGCACCACGATACCAAGGATTCGCGGTGCGTTTCACCTGCGTAGGTGCCGGGGCCGGGCAGGTCGCCCGCGGGGCCGGTTCCGGGGAGCGCGGCGGGGGTATGTGCCTTCGGTCCCCGCTTCCGGGCGGACGTGACCGGCCGGAGGCCCGTCGCCGCCTCACGGCCCGCGGGCCCCACAGCCAGGTGCGGGACAATGCCATGCAGGGCAGACAGTATCCATTCACTTCCGCGAGCAGGGACGGTCATCATGGGACGGGTCACCGAGCGCCGCCGGGTACTACGGATCAGGGACGAGGCGGTGGATCACCGCGCCGACACCCTCGTCGCCGAGGAGCCGCTGGAGATCCGCCTGAACGGCAGGCCGCTGGCGATCACCATGCGCACGCCCGGTGACGACTTCGCGCTGGCTGCGGGGTTCCTGGTCAGCGAGGGGGTGCTCGGGTCCGCCGAGGAGCTGGCGAACATCGTGTACTGCGCGGGCGCCACGGTGGACGGTTCCAACACCTACAACGTGGTGGACGTGCGGCTCGCGCCGGGGGTGGCGGTGCCCGACATCACGCTGGAGCGGAACGTGTACACCACGTCGTCGTGCGGGCTGTGCGGCAAGGCCAGTCTGGACGCGGTGCGGACCACCGCCCGCTGGGCGCTGCCGCAGGACGACGCGCTGCGGCTGGACCCGGGGGTGCTGGCGCGGCTGCCGGACCGGCTCCGCTCGGACCAGAAGGTCTTCGCACGGACCGGCGGGCTGCACGCGGCCGCCCTGTTCACCGCGGAGGGCGAGCTGATCGACCTGCGGGAGGACGTGGGACGCCACAACGCGGTCGACAAGATCGTCGGGCGGGCGCTCCAGCAGGGCCTGCTGCCGCTGTCCGACAAGGTGCTGATGGTCTCCGGCCGGGCCTCGTTCGAGCTGGCCCAGAAGGCGGTGATGGCCGGCATACCGGCGCTGGCGGCGGTCTCCGCGCCGTCCTCCCTGGCGGTGGACCTGGCGGCGGAGACCGGCCTGACGCTGGTGGGCTTCCTGCGGGGGACGTCGATGAACGTCTACGCGGGCGAACGGCGCATCGCCCTGCCGGCGGCCGCCGCGCAGGCGTAGGGGTGGGCCGCCCGGAGAGGGCTACTTGCGCGGCTGGGCGGCCGGAGCGCCCTCGACGACCTCGCCCGCGACGGTGCGCTGCTCGCCGGGCGGGGTCTCGTCGCGCAGGGCCTTGGTCTCGGCCTTGAGGATGCGCATCGACTTGCCGAGCGCGCGGGCGGTGTCCGGCAGGCGCTTGGCGCCGAAGAGGACGATGGCCACGAGCACGACGATCAGCAGGTGCGTCGGGGTGAACAGATCGCGGATCACAGCTTCTCCTCAGGCGATCAAGCGTGTCGGGCGGGAACGGGGCGAGCCGGGACGGCGGGCGCCGATGACCGCTCCTTCGGCAGGCTACCTTCCCCACCCCCTCCGGCGGCAGGGGCCCAGCGCTTCGCGATGACCGCGCAGACCACCAACTGCATCTGGTGGAAGAGCATCAGCGGCAGGATGATCAGGCTCGCCTGGCCGGCGAACAGCACGCTGGCCATGGGCAGTCCGTTGGCGAGGGACTTCTTCGAGCCGCAGAAGACGATCGCGACCCGGTCCTCCCGGCTGAAGCCCAGCCGCCGGGAGACCGTGCTGGTCGCGGTGAGCACCAGGGCCAGCAGGACCGCCTCCACGCCGAGCAGCGCCAGCAGCCGCACCGCGGTCACCTGGTGCCAGATCCCGCGCACCATGCCCTCGCTGAACGCCGTGTAGACGACGAGCAGGATCGAGCCGCGGTCCACCAGGCCCAGGATCCTCTTGTGCCGCGCGATGAAGCCGCCGATCCAGCGCCGCAGCAGCTGCCCCGCGGCGAACGGCACCATCAGCTGCAGGACGATGTCCAGCAGGCCCGCCGCCGACAGGCCCCCGCCGGAACCCGTACCCATCAGCAGCGCCACCAGCAGCGGGGTGACGACCATGCCGATCAGGCTGGAGTACGTGCCGGCGCAGATCGCGGCGGAGACGTTCCCGCGCGCGATGGAGGTGAAGGCGATGGAGGACTGGATGGTGGACGGCAGGACGCACAGGTAGAGGAGTCCGGCGTACAGCTGCGGGGTGAGCACGTACGGCACCAGGCCGCGGGCGGCCAGGCCCAGCAGCGGGAAAAGCACGAAGGTGCTGAGCACCACGGTCAGGTGCAGCTTCCAGTGCGACAGCCCGGCGAGCGCCTCCCGGGTGGACAGCCTGGCCCCGTACAGGAAGAACAGCAGCCCGATGGCGACCGAGGAGGCCCAGCCCACGCCCGTCGCGGCGGCGCCCCGGGCGGGCAGCAGCGCCGCCAGGCCCACGGTGGCGACGAGCACCGCGATGTACGGGTCGATGGGCAGCCAGGACGGCCGGATGGCGCGGCGTGCGATGCGGGGCATGTCGTCTCTCGTACGGGTGGCGGTGTACTCCCCAGCTTCGCTCCCCGCGCGGTCATTGTGAACCCCGTTGGCCGCGCTGACTGTCATGACGAACCGCGATAACCTGGACGTGTGTTCGATCCCAGTCAGCTGCGGACGTTCGTGGCGGTCGCGCAGACGCTCAGCTTCACCCAGGCCGGGCACCGCCTGGGGCTGCGCCAGTCCACGGTCAGCCAGCACATCCGCAAGCTGGAGGCGGCGGCCGGGCGGCAGTTGTTCGCCCGGGACACCCGCGGGGTGGAGCTGACCGAGGACGGCGAGGCGATGCTGGGCTTCGCCCGCACCATCCTGGAGGCCAACGAGCGCGCGGCGGCCTTCTTCGCGGGCACCCGGCTGCGCGGGCGGCTGCGCTTCGGCACCTCCGAGGACTTCGTGCTGACCCGGCTGCCGGAGATCCTGGAGCGCTTCCGCCGCGACCACCCCGAGGTGGACCTGGAGCTGACCGTGGAGCTGTCCGGCACGCTGCACGAGCAACTCGCCGAGGGACGGCTGGACCTGGTGCTCGGCAAGCGGCGGGCGGAGGAGCACCACGGGCGGCTGGTGTGGCGGGACCACCTGGTGTGGATAGGCGGCGAGCGGCTGCGGCTCGACCCGGAGCGCCCGGTGCCGCTGATCGTCTACCCGCCGCCGAGCATCACCCGCGCCCGGGCACTGGAGGTGCTGGAGCGCGCCGGGCGTCCCTGGCACATCGTGTGCACCAGCGGCAGCCTCAGCGGGGTGCGGGCGGCGGCGCTGGCCGGCCTGGGGGTGGTGGCGCACGCGCAGGGCCTGATCCCGCCGGGCCTGACCCGGGTGCCGGGGCGGGCCGGGCTGCCGGAGCTGGGGCCGGTGGACTTCGTCCTGCTGCACGGGCGCGGCGGCGGGGCGGACGGCGGGCAGGAGCCGGGTGGGCCCGCGTCGGCGCTGGCGAAGGCGATCCTGGCGGCGGGCGACCGGCTGCACCGGCCGCTGTAGGGCGGCGGACCGCCACGGGACGGGTCGGCGTGCCGCGATTCGGCCATGATCCGGCGCTGGTGCCAGGTGCACATGCCACGTATCCTTACCAGCGGTAACAGGCGTGATGCGCCAGTGAGTACCGAGGGTAGATTCGGTGCAGATCCACCGCCCGCCACATCCATCTGCGGCAACGACATTCCGGGTTTGCGTCGCATCTGACCTCGAACCCGACAGCCACGCGCGTCGATCATCCAGCAGAAGTCGGACTTTTCGTTATCTACGCGGCTCTCCCACCGCCGGGCCGGATCAGGTAGCTTACGGGCCCGCCCCCACGCGGAACCCTGGAGCAGACTTGCGCGAGTTCACCGTCCCGCCGCTGGTTACTGCGCCCCAGGTCGGAGGACTTGCGGACGCGGTGTACACCAATGCCGAGAAGGTGCCGGACCAGGTCATCTTCGGGCGGAAAATCGACGGCGCCTGGCACGACGTGACCGCGGCGCAGTTCCGTGACGAGGTCGTGGCGCTCGCCAAGGGCCTGGTGGCCCAGGGGGTCCGGTTCGGCGACCGGGTCGGCATCATGTCCCGCACCCGCTACGAGTGGACCCTGTTCGACTTCGCGCTCTGGTCGGTCGGCGCCCAGCCGGTGCCCCTGTACCCGACGTCCTCCTCCGAGCAGGTGCTGTGGATGCTGCACGACTCGGGCGCCGTCGCCTGCGTCGTGGAGCACGAGGACCACGCCATGACCATCGGCGCGGTCGTCGACCGCCTGCCGCAGCTGAAGCGGCTGTGGCAGATGGACTCCGGGGCGGTCGAGCACCTGATGCTCGCCGGGGCGCACATCGACGACGAGGTGGTCAACCGGCACCGGCTGGCGGTCACCCCGGAGGCGGTCGCCACCATCATCTACACCTCCGGCACCACCGGCCGCCCCAAGGGCTGTGTGATCACCCACGCCAACTTCATGGCGGAGGCCGACAACGTCGTGGCCCGCTGGGAGCCGGTCTTCCACTCCAAGCCCGGCGACGAGGCGTCCACGCTGCTCTTCCTCCCGCTCGCGCACGTCTTCGGCCGCATGGTGGAGATCGCCTGCGTCCGCGGCCGGGTCAAGCTCGGACACCAGGCCAGCATGTCGGCCAAGGACCTGCTGCCCGACTTCGCCCTCTTCCGGCCGACGTTCGTCCTGGCCGTGCCGTACGTCTTCGAGAAGGTCTTCCACGCTGCGCGCCGCAAGGCGGAGGGGGACGGCAGGGTCAGCGCGTTCGACAAGGCCGTCGAGGTGGCGGTGCGGTACGCCGAGGCCATGGAGGACAAGGCGTTCGGCACCGGTCCCGGCCCCGGCGCGGGCCTGCGCGTGCAGCACCAGATGTTCGAGAAGCTGGTGTACGGCAAGGTGCGCGCCGCGCTGGGCGGGCGGCTGCGGCACGCGATGTCCGGCGGTTCCGGGATGGAGCGGCGGCTGGGCCTGTTCTGGGCCGGCGCCGGCATCACCATCTACGAGGGCTACGGCCTGACCGAGTGCTCGGCCGCGGCGACCGCCAACCCGCCGGAGCGCACCCGCTACGGCACCGTCGGCCAGCCGGTGCCGGGCACCACCGTGCACATCGCGGACGACGGCGAGATCTGGCTGCACGGCGGCCAGGTCTTCGCCGGCTACCTGAACAACCCCAAGGCCACCGACGAGGTGCTGCGGGACGGCTGGCTGGCCACCGGGGACCTCGGCGCGCTGGACGACGAGGGCTATCTGACCATCACCGGCCGCAAGAAGGAGATCCTGGTCACCGCCGCGGGCAAGAGCGTGGCCCCGGCGCTGCTGGAGGAGCGGGTCCGCCAGCATCCGCTGGTCGCCCAGTGCCTGGTGGTGGGCAACGACCGGCCGTTCATCGCCGCCCTGATCACCATCGACCCCGAGGCGGTCGCCCACTGGCTGACGATGCGCGGCCGCAAGGCGCTGCCGCCCAGCCAGGTGGTCCGCGACCGGGACCTGGAGAACGAGATCAGACGGGCCGTGGTGGCCGCCAACACCCTGGTCTCCCAGGCCGAGTCGATCCGCACCTTCCGCATCCTGGCCACCCAGTTCAGCGAGGAGCAGGGGCTGCTCACCCCGTCGCTGAAGCTGAAGCGCAAGGCGATAGAAAAGGCGTTCGAAAGGGAGATCGACGCGCTCTACGGCACGTAGCGGCGATCACCGGGGGCAGGAATGGGAGCAGGGGGCGGCGCCGTTGTCACAGGCGCCGCCCCGGAAGATCCCATGCGGCATGTGAGAGATCGCAGACCCGGCAGACAAGGAAGCCCCCGCTCGTGAGCAAGGTCCCCTTCATCACCCTGAACAACGGCGTCAGCATGCCCCAGCTCGGTTTCGGCGTCTGGCAGGTGCCGGACGACAAGGCCGCGGCCGCCGTCGGCACCGCGCTGCGGGAGGGCTACCGCAGCATCGACACCGCCGCGATCTACGGGAACGAGGCGGGCACCGGGCAGGCGCTGCGGGCCTCCGGCATCGCCCGCGAGGAGCTGTTCGTCACCACCAAGCTGTGGAACCGCGACCAGGGCTACGACAGCACCCTGCGCGCCTTCGACGCCTCGCTGGAGCGGCTGGGCCTGGACTATGTGGACCTGTACCTGATCCACTGGCCGCTGCCGTCGCGCGAGAAGTACCTGGACACCTGGCGGGCGTTCGAGAAGATCCACGCGGACGGCCGCGCCCGGGCGATCGGGGTGTCCAACTTCCAGCCCGCCCACCTGCGCCGGCTGCTCGACTCCGCGAGCGTCGTCCCCGCGGTCAACCAGATCGAGCTGCACCCGAACCTCCAGCAGGCCGGGCTGCGCGCCGTCCACGCCGAGCACGGCATCGCCACCGAGGCGTGGTCCCCGCTGGGCCAGGGCAAGGGCCTGCTGGACAACCCGGTGATCGCCTCGGTGGCGGCCCGGCACGGTGTCACCCCGGCCCAGGCCGTCCTGCGCTGGCACCTCCAGCTCGGCAACCTCGTGATCCCCAAGTCGGTGACCCCGTCGCGCATCGCCGAGAACATCGACGTCTTCGGCTTCGAGCTGGACGAGGCGGACCTGGCCGCGCTGGCCGGGCTGGACAACGGCACCCGGCTGGGCCCGGACCCGGACACCTTCGACCTGGTGTGACCGTCATCTGACCGGCCCCGAAGGGATTCGCGCGGCGCCGCTCGCCCGCCTCACCCGGGCGGCGGCGCCGTTCGCGTGCCCTACTGGCGCGTGACGGCCACGTGCTCGCCGGAGGTGCCGTCCACGACGGTGCGGTTGCCCAGCGGTGCCGTGAGCGTGGCCTTCACCGGCGCCATCTTGATGAAGTCGGGACAGACCTGGCCGGCCGGGCGGTGGGTGATCAGCCGGAGGGTCAGCGTCACCGTGGTGCTCGACTCCCTGGTCAGCAGCTCGCCGCGCTGGCAGCCGGCCACCGTGGCGACCACGGTCAGGGTGCGGCCGTCGCTGCCGAGGGTGACCGAGCGGGTGATCGGCTCGTCGGTGACCTTGTCGCCGCTGGGCACCGGGGCGGGACTCATGGGCGCGCCGCCGCTGGGGGAGCTGGGGGCGGCGCTCATCGACACGCCGGCGGTCGGGGCGGTCTTCTGACCGCCGCATCCGGCGAGCGCGGCGGTCAGGCCGAGTGCCACGGCTCCGAGGAGGAGAGGTCGTCGGTTCATGGGGGTGTGACGTGTGGGGGGCGGCCGCGGTTCCGCGGGCGGTCGCCCCGCCGCGGGAACAGCTGTTCCCCGGTTGGCCGGAACGCCGGGACCGGTGGCGGGCCCGGGCATACGATCGCCGGGCCTGACCGACCATCACGCAGTGGGGACTCCATGACCACACGGACCACACGGACCACCCTGACTCCACGGATCACCCGGACCACGCGCAGACGAGCGGCCGCCCTCCTCCTCGCCGCCGCGGCCCTGGCCACCGCCGCCACCGCGCCGGCCGCGGCCTCGGACACGCCCGCCGGCTGGACGCGCACCGGCAGCACCACCGTCGGCACGCTCGGCGGCGGCGAGGGCCTCGCCACCCGGGCGGACGGTTCCGTGCTCTACCGCGGCCTCGGCTCCGTCCCGCTGGCCCTGCGGGCGCAGGGCTGGAACCACGTCGGCGATCCGGACATCGCCGACGGGTACGTGGTCGACGCCTACCAGGGCGGCGACACGGCCACGTCGAAGATGTTCGCGGTGACCACGCCCGCCGGGAAGCGCTACGAGTACGTCCATCCGCTGGATTCCGGGGAGATGCTGAACAACTCGTTCGCGGCCGTCTCACCGGACGCCCAGTGGCTGGTCTCCGGCGAGTGGGGCACCCGGGACCGGTTGCAGGTCTTCCCCGCGCCGCTGCTGAATCCGGCCACCCCGCGGACCGGCGGCACCCTCCGCCAGGCCGGGCAGATCACCCTGGACCGCACGGTGGACGACGTCCAGGGGTGCGACTTCACCACCGCGACCTCGCTGGTGTGCGTCTCGGACGACGCGGCCAAGGACGTGCTCGAGGTGGACCTGCCGCACCCGCTGGACGGCACCGCCGTCACCGGCCGGGTGACGACGCTGCTGCAACTGCCGCGGCACAGCCTGTGCGGCGGCACCTTCGAGGCCGAGGGCGTGGACTACGACCCGGCCCGCCGGGTGCTGCGCGCCGAGATCATCCAGCCGGGGGTGTGCGAGGTCGCCACCACCGTCTACTCCTACCGGCCCACCGGCGGCTGAGCGGCCGCCCGGCCCGCGGGGGGCATGGCGCCCACCCCGCGGGCCGGGCGCGCGTCTCGGCATCCGGAACGCGCTTTCCCACCACGTGAGACGGATCTACAGTGCGAGCAGGGGTTGCCGGAACGCTCACAAGGGGAACGACGATGGCCGAGCCGAGGACCGCGTACACCCACGGGCACCACGAGTCGGTGCTGCGCTCACACCGCCGGCGCACCGCGGAGAACTCCGCCGCCTATCTCGTCGCGCACCTGCGGCCCGGGATGACCGTGCTCGACGTGGGCTGCGGCCCCGGCACGATCACCGCCGACCTGGCCGAACGGGTCGCCCCCGGCACGGTCACCGCGATCGACTCCTCCGCCGCGGTGCTGGAGCAGGCGGCCCGCCTGGCCTCGGAACGCGGCCTGGAGAACGTGGAGTTCGCCGTCGCCGACGTCCACGCTCTGGACTTCCCGTCCGGCACCTTCGACGTCGTCCACGCGCACCAGGTGCTGCAGCATGTCGCCGATCCGGTGCGGGCGCTGCGCGAGATGCGGCGGGTGTGCCGGCCCGGCGGTCTGGTGGCCGCCCGGGACGGCGACTACCACGGCTTCACCTGGTATCCGGAGCTGCCGGAACTGACCGCCTGGATGGCGCTCTACCAGCGCTGTGCCCGCGCCAACGGCGGTGAGCCGGACGCGGGCCGGCGGCTGCTCGCCTGGGCGCGGGCGGCCGGGTTCACCGACATCACGCCCTCGGCGAGCGTGTGGTGCCACGCCGACGAGGCCGACCGCGCGTACTGGGGCGGGATGTGGGCCGACCGGGTGGTCTCCTCCGCGCTGGCCGAGCAGGCGCTGCGGGACGGCTACGCCACCGAGCAGGAGCTGCGGGCCATCAGCGACGCCTGGCGCCGCTGGGCCGCCGACCCGGACGGCTGGCTGGCCATCCCGCACGGCGAGATCCTCTGCCGCGTCTGAACGCGCGAACACGCAAGGGGCGCCCGGCCGAAGCCGGACGCCCCTTCGGGAGACGGTGCGCGATCAGGCGGAGCGGCGGCGGATGCCCACCGCGATGCCCGCGCCCGCGAGCAGCGCCACGCCGGCGCCCACGCCGACCGGCAGGGCCGGGAAGGCACCGGTCTGCGCCAGCTGCTGGGTGGCGAGGTTGTCCGTGCCCAGGCCGCCCTGGTCGGAGTCGTCCGCCGCGGCCAGGTCGCTCGCCGGGATCCGCTTGACGGAGGAGACCGAACCGTCCGAGTTCAGCAGCACCTGCTGCTCGTTGGGGTGGCGGAAGTCGAACATGCCGCCCAGCGAGCCGGAGCGGGCGTCGAAGGACGCGTCACCGAGCCGGCCGGTGCGCCAGTTGTCCTCGATGAACTTCGTGACCGACGCCTGCTCGGTGGCGGTGTGGTCGACCGCGTTGACCTTGCTGTACGGGGAGATGACCAGCAGCGGCTGCCGGGTGCCCGGGCCGCAGCGGTCGGCGTAGCCGCCCAGGGCCGCCGGGCCCGCCTGGCAGGCCGGGCTGTCGGTGGTCTTGCCGCCGGAGGTGGCGGTGGAGTCCTTCGAGCCGTTCAGCACCGGCGAGTAGACGTGGTCGTACCAGCCGTCGGAGTCGTCGTAGGCCACGACGACCGCGGTGTCCTTCCACTGCTTCGACTTCTGCAGCTCGTTGATCTCCTTGACCAGGAAGTGCTGCTCGTCGATCGGGTCGGAGTACCCCGCGTGGCCGTCCTGGTACATGCCGGCCTTCAGGAAGCTGACGGCCGGGAGCTTGCCCGCCTTGACGACCGAGTCGAAGTCCGACAGGTCGTAGTTGTGGTTGGCCTGCCCGTTGTGGCCGATCTCGTTGACCGACGCGGGAGCCACGTGGTGCGGGTTCGCGGTGGACTTGTAGTACGAGAACGGGTTGTGGTGCGGGCTGTAGTCCACCACCGAGGCGCCGCCCACGTTGGTGTGGGTGGTGTCGCACTTGGCGTACGAGCCCTGCTGGCCGTTCCACGCGGTGGTCGGCCGGAAACCGCCCTGGAACCAGCCCCAGCTCACGCCCTTGGCGTTGAGCAGGTCACCGATGTTCTTGCCCTGCAGGGTCGCCAGGGCGTTCTTGCCGGTGTGGTCGTTGTCCGAGCAGTCGTCGTACGTCGGGTCCGGGTCGCCGATGACGGTGCCGACGCCCTGCGCGTTCGGCGAGTGCACCGTGTACGCGTCCGGGGTGGCGGTCTGCTTGGGGTTGTCGGTGCCGGACGCCGGGTCGGTGGAGATGACGCCGTGGGTCTGGCCGGCGATCAGGTTCAGCGCGCCCGGGGTGGAGGGGCCGTAGACGCTGCTGAACGACCGGTCGTTGAGCGAGTAGTGCTGCGCGTAGTTCCACAGCGCGGTGACGGTGTTGCCGTCGTAGTAGTCCATCACCAGGCCGGGCTCGCCGAACAGGTTGCCCGAGCACTTGTCGGTCTCGGTGTTCTGGACGAACTGGTCCGCCTTGCCGCCGTTGTAGGCGTACTGCTCGGCGGTGTAGCCGTGGTTCTGGTCGCAGGTCATCGCCTGGGCGGGGGTCAGCCGCTTGGGGGCGTACTGGTTGGGGTTGTTCTTCAGCAGCCCGGAGGTGATGAGGGTGTCGGCCTTCGGGGTCTTCGGGGACGCGGTGAACTTCGTCCCGTCGGTGTTGGCCGCCTGCGGGTAGGTCCCGAAGTAGTGGTCGAACGAGATGTTCTCGTCGTAGATGACCACCAGGTGCTTGATGGGGGTGGTGGTACGCCCGTGCTGCCCGTGCGCGGAGTCCGCCAGCGCCGGAGTGGCGCCGCTCACCGCCGCCAGCGCGGCGGCACCGGCCAGTGCCCCCCACCGAATCGCCCGGCGCCGAGCGCCCGCCGGTATGCCTCTGCCGACCATGCTGTGGCCTCCGTTGTCGAGGTGCTTTTTCCTCATTGCCAGCCGGATGTTCCGCCCCGCGGGCGGCAGTTCAGGGGAAACAGAATGACACCGAAGTGAACACCGGGCCAGGAAAGAGTGCGGTGTCCTTGACCCTCCTTTGACCTTCCTCCGGTGATCATCCCCCGCGACCGCACGATAACCGCTCAGGCCAGCAGTGTCCTGCCCAGCCAGTCGTCCGGGCCGCGCACCCCCGGCAGGGCGAAGAAGTAGCCGCCGCCGAACGGCGTGATGTAGTCCACCATCGGCTCACCGGCCAGCCGCTTCTGGACGGTGGTGAACTGGCGGTCCAGGTCCTGCTGGTAGCAGCAGAAGACCAGTCCCATGTCGAGGTTGCCGTTGGCGTCCATGCCGCGGTCGTAGTTGTAGCCCCGGCGCAGCAGCTGCTGGCCGGCGGTGGCGGCGGTGCGCGGGTCGGCGCGCCGGATGTGGCTGTCCAGCGGGGTGACGTCGCCCTTGGGGTCGGCGGCGTAGCGCGGCAGGTCGAACTCGTGGTCGCCGTCCAGCGGGGCGCCGGTGTCGCGGCGGCGGCCGATGATGCGTTCCTGCTCGTTCAGGGAGACCCGGTCCCAGAACTCCACCAGCATCCGGATCAGCCGGATCACCTGGTAGCTGCCGCCGGCCGTCCACTGTGGCTCGCCCGAGCCGCGGCCGAGCCACACCAGGCGGTCCATCGCCCGGGCGTCGGCGGTGTCGGGGTTGCCGGTGCCGTCCTTGAAGCCGAGGTGGTTGCGGGGGGTGCCGGCCGGGCGCGGCGGGCTGACGAAACCGTCCATCCGCCAGCGCACCTGCATCGCGCCGCGGGTGTGCCGGGTGATGTCGCGCAGCGCGTGCAGCACGGTGTCCGGCGAGTCGGCGCACAGCTGGAGGCTGAGGTCGCCGTGGCACCAGTCCGCGTCGAGGTCGTCGTCGGGGAAGGTGTCCATCGGGCGCAGCCGGCGCGGCTTGCGGTCGGCCAGCCCGAAACGCCCGTCGAACAGCGAGGCGCCGACGCCGACCGTGACCGTCAGCCGGCCGGCGGGCACGGTCGGCCCGAGGGTGCCGGAATCGGCGGGCGGGCCGGTGATGCCCAGCGCGGGCGGGGTGCCCCCGGCGGTCAGGAAGCGGGCCCGGTCGGTCAGGGTGCGCAGCAGGCCGGCCAGCCCGGCGCGGTCACCGGCGGTGACGTCCAGGGCCAGGGTGGTGGAGGCGCGCTGGGCGGGCGTGGTGATGCCCGCCTGGTGGACGCCGTGGAACGGTACGGCGTCCACCAGGCCCGCGTCCGCATCGGCTCGGGCCGCGTCCGCCGGGTCCGCCGGGTCCGCCCGTACCGCTCCGGCGGCGGCCGCGCCGCCGATCCCGGCCGCGGCGGCTCCCCGCAGGAACCAGCGGCGGCCCGGCTCGGTGCCCGCACCGGGCGGTGTCATGAGGTCCTCCGTACGTCGAAGACCGCGGCGACGTCGGCGAGCTGCTCGACGGCGCTGTCCAGGTCGGCGTCCACCCGCTCGCGCCGGTCGCGGCTCAGCTGCGTGAGCGGCGGCCAGCCGGAGCCGGCCTTCAGGCCGTCCAGGGTGTGCTGGAGGCGGTCCAGGGTCGCGTCGAGCCCGGCGAGGGCGGGGTAGCGGGCGGGGGTCAGCAGCGGGCGCAGGCAGTCCAGGACGGCCCGGGTGCCGTCGAGGTTGGCGCGGGCGGTGGCCAGGTTGGTGCCGCTGCCGTAGTCGGTGCGGCCGGTCAGCTCGAACTGCAGGGTGTTCTCCAGGATCTCGTGCGCGCGCAGGCCCAGGGCGGCCGGGTCCATGCGGGCCTGGGCCCAGTTCGCGCGCAGCGCGGCCACGTCGGAGGCCAGCCGGTCGGCGGGCCCGCGCAGCGTCTGCGCGCTCTGGCCGTGCCACAGCCCGTACTCCAGGCGGTGGAAGCCGGTGAAGCCCGGGTCGTCCACGCCCCGGGCGAGCCCGGCGGTGGTGCCGTTGATCGCCTTGTCGGCCGGGCCGAAGGCACCGTACGCCGCGCCCATCCGCTCGTAGACCAGGTGCGCGGGCAGCCAGGCGGCGCGGGCGGCGGCGAGGTCGCCGCGGTCCACCGCGTCCTTCAGGGTGCCGACCCGGTCCGCCAGTTCGGCCATCCGGGCGCCGACCCAGCTCTGGTACCGCAGCGTCGGCGGGATCAGGTCGTGCTCGGTGACGGGGACGGCGCCGGGCCCCGAGCGGGTGCGCGCGCCGGTGATCCGCACCGGGGTGCCGGTGACCGCGTCGGCGTCGCCCGGCAGGCAGCGGAAGGCGTAGGTGCCGTCGCCGAGGGTCACCTGGAGGGGCCGGCTGGTGTCCGGGGCGATGCCCTCGGCCTCGCCGTAGACCGCGCCGGTGGCCGGGTCGACCAGGTCCACGTCGACGGCCGAGTCCGAGGCGTTGCGCACGTCGAAGACCTGGCTGCCGCCGTGCGGGCGCGTCCAGCCCTGGCCGCAGTCGCCGGCGGTGAACTGCACGGCGGTGTGCGGCAGCCCGTCGGCCGGGGCCGGGGCGGCGGTGGTCGCGGCCCCTCCCCCGCCGGCCGCGAGCAGTCCGGCGCCCACGGCAGCCGCGGCGAGCACCCCGCCCGCGGAGGCCAGGACGCCCTTGCGGGTGCGGGGTATTCGCGGGCGCATCACGAGGGGGCTCCAGCGGTCGGGGTCGGCGTGCCGCCGTTCATCGTATGAAGCGCCGGGGGCCGCGCGGTCCTCCAGGGGCCGCGGCGCCGGGAATTCGCCGGGAGTTCACCCGGTCGGCACCGGGTGCGGGCCGGGTCCGACCGGGCGGGCGTCAGGTGCGGGTCACCGCGCGGCAGGAGCGGTCGGCGCCGACGGGCCTGGTGCTGTCGTAGGGGTCGAGCGGGGTGCCGGAGCTTTGCACGGCGGGCTGCTCGCCGGGGAAGGACGGGCGCAGGAAGCCGTCGTGGTAGCGGCAGTCGGTGTTGTCGATGCTGCCGTTGCTCTCGACGACCCACAGCGTGCCGGGGGTGACCCCGGGCCGCGCCGGGTCGTCGAACTCCGCGTCCAGGGTGCGGCGCACGATGCTGCGGGCCACCTCGCCGGAGCCGTCGCCGGCCCGGGTGAAGGCGTAGACGAAGGTGTAGTCGGCCAGCACCTCGACCGAGCGGTCCGGGCCCTCCTTGAACGTCATCCGGCCGTGGGCGCGCGGGGCGCCGCCGACCAGGGTCAGCCGTGTGGGGTCGTAGCGGGTGAAGAAGTCGCCCGCGTCATGGTCCGCGCCGGGCGTGCGCAGCGCGGTCTCCATCCGGCCGCGTTCGGTGGTCTCCTGCGGGTCGATCAGGTCGATGGCGGTCTGCGGGCGGCCGCCGCGCAGTTCGGCCGGGTCGAGGTTGGAGGCGATCAGGAACGATCTGGTCAGTTGCAGCGCCGCGGCGACCTGCGCGGTGCTCAGCGCGCCGACCGCCCGGGCCGGAGGCGGGACGATGCCGTCCGGGCCGCTCGCCCACCGCTCGGCGGGCGAACCGGCGAACGGGTGCGACGCGGTCGGCACACCGGGCCCGGGGGACGGCGCGGCGGTCCGCTGGGCGGTCCGGGGGGCGGTCTGCGGTGCGGGGGACGCCGTCGTCCGGCGGCCGGTCAGCCAGGAGGCGATGGCGGACGGGTTGAGCGCGGCGAGCACCAGAACGGCCAGCACCACCAGCCCGATCCAGGGACGCAGCGCGGATCGCCCGGACGGCCGCCGGAGCGCTGCGTTCCCTCCGTTCTCTCCGTGCTCTCCGTTCTGCCCCTCGGCGCGCCGCCGCAGCCGGGCCGCGACCACCCGGGCGCGGGCGGACGGCTCCCGGGGGGCCGACGCGCGGATCCTGCCCTCCGTGTCGTTGAGGAACTGCTCCCACACCTCGTCGGGGATCGACGACTGGCCATCGGCGGGCGGTGGTTCAACGGTCATGGGGCTTTCTACTGGCGAACGCGCTTTCGCGACAAGTGCGATCACCGAGCGGGGTGCCCGGGCGGCGGACTCAGACGCCGCGCAGCACCCGGGAGCCGCCGACCGGCAGGTCCCACAGCTCCTCGCGCGGCCGCCCGGCGGCCTGCCAGGCGGCCCGCACCCGGGTGAGGGGTTCCACGGGCGACTCCGCGGACAGCAGGAACGTTCCCCAGTGCATCGGGGCCATGACCCGGGCGCCCACGTCCAGGCAGGCCGCGACCGCCTCCTCCGGGTCGGTGTGCACCTCGCGCAGCAGCGGGCGCGGATCGTAGGCGCCGACCGGCAGCAGGGCGATGTCGATGCCCGGATGGCGGCGGCCTATCTCGGCGAAGCAGTGGCCGTATCCGGTGTCCCCGGCGAAGTACAGCCGCTGCCCGGAGGCACCGGTGAGGACCCAGCCGCCCCACAGGGTCCGGCAGGCGTCCGTCAGGGTCCGCTTGCTCCAGTGGTGGGCGGGGACGAAGTCGAAGCGCACCCCGCCGAGTTCGGCGCCCTCCCACCAGTCCAGCTCCGTCACCCGGGTGAAGCCGCGGCGCCGGAACCAGCGGGCCAGGCCGGCGGGCGCGAAGACGGCCGTCGCCCGGTCGAGGCGGGCGATGGTGGGCGCGTCGAGGTGGTCGTAGTGGTTGTGGCTGATGACGACCGCGTCCACCGGCGGCAGGTCCTGCCAGGCCACCCCGGGCGGGGTGATGCGCGGCGGGGTGCCCAGGATGCGGCGGGACCACACCGGGTCGGTCAGCACCGTCAGCCCGCCGATCCGCACCACCCAGCTGGCGTGGCCGACCCAGGTCACGGCCAGGTCGGCGGGGCCCGCGGGGGGCAGCGGCGCCGGATCGACGGGGATGCGCGCGATCGCGTCCAGGGTGGCGCGGCGCGGCAGGAAGCCGCTGTGCCGGGCCAGCCGGGTCAGTTCGGAGAAGGCGGGGAGCGGCCCGGTCAGCCGGTCGGCGAACGAACGCGGCCACAGCCGCTCCTCCCCCAGTGGCCGGGGCCGGGGGCCGGCGCGGTGCGGGAGGGTGCGCGTTGTCGGATCGGCCTGGTCGGTCATGGGGGCTCCCCTCGACTCTGCTCGCCTACGACCGGACCGTAGGCGAGCCGGCTGTCACATCGGTGAAGGCTCTGCCAAGTTCCGCCACCGCCGCGGCGACGTGCGGGACTCGCAGGGGATCCGGTGCGTGCAGCGCCGCCTCCCGCTCCCGGGGGGTCGCCCCGTAGAGCGCGGAGGTGGCCAGGCGGACGTGCAGCGCCCGCGGGTCGTCGCCGAAGCGGTGACCGCCCAGCGCCGCGGGCAGCCACTCCTCCAGGGCCACCGAGTCGGTGATGCCGCGGGCGGCCAGGGCGTGGCCGAGCGGGCGCAGGTCCGCGTAGAGGTGGAAGCCCGCCTGCGGCGGCAGGCACAGCGCCCCGGCGGCGGTGACCGCCCGGTGCGCGGCGGCGGCCACCGCGGCGTGCAGGCGCCGCGCCGCGGCCTGCCGGTGCCGCAGCACGGCCGGCTCGGTCAGGGCCAGCGCCGCCGCCTCGCAGACCGGTGCGGCGACCTCGGCGCGCTGCGCGGCCAGCGCGTCGAGGACGGGTGCGAGCAGGCCGGCGGCCGGCCCGGCCGCCGGGAAACGGGCCATCGCGGCGGGCCAGCCGGGCGTCAGCGCCCCGGCCGCCAGGTCGGCGAGGACGACGGTGTGCCCGGGCAGGATCTCGGCGGGACTGACCAGCACGGCCGCCGGATCGTGCAGCACGTCGCGGAAGGTCTCGTCGGACACCAGGGTCAGCCCGGTCTCGTCGGCCGCCTCGCACACCTCGTGCAGCAGTTCCGGCGGGGCGAGGGTGCCGGTGGGGTCGTCGGGGACGGACAGCGGCAGCAGCCGGGGGCGGCCGTCGTGCGGGGCCCGGCGCAGCACCTCCAGCAGGGCGACGGGGTCGGGCACGCCGCCGCACTCGGCGGGCGCCGGCACGAGGTGGACGCGGCGGCCCAGCAGGCGGGCCGGCCCCGGGTACCAGGAGGGGGACGGGTGCGCGACCACCAGGTCGGCGTTGGTGGCGGCCAGCAGGGCCAGCAGCAGCGGGCCGGGCCCGGGGGCGAACACGACGTGCTCGGGCTCGGTCGCCAGGCCGCGGCGCTCCCAGTAGCCGCAGGCCGCCGTCCGGGCCGCCGCCCCGCCGCCGGCCGGCTCGGGCACCGCGTCGGCCGCGCCCGCCAGCCGTTCGGCCAGCTCGGGCGCCACCGGGAGCCCCGGGTCGGTCAGGGCGAGCCGGCGGCCGGGCAGGGTCCGCTGCATCCATACCTCCGTTCGGGGCACGTCGGCCGGCCGGCTATCCCGGCAGGGAGCCGGCCGGCAGCCCGCGGGCGTCGACGATGACGGCGGCCAGTTCGGACAGCTTGCGGTTGGTGTGCTGGGAGATGCGTTTGAGGATGTCGAAGGCCTCGGCGGCGTCACAGCCGGTGACGTACATGACGATCCCGCAGGCCTGGTCGACGACCGGCCGGGTGCGCAGCGCCTGGCCGAGCTGGTCGACGGTGGCCAGGGCCTGGTGGTAGCGGCGGTCCCGGGCTATGGCGTCGGTGGTCATCCGGCCGAGCAGCTCGGGCGGGCCGTGCACGGCGCGTTCCAGGCCGCCCGGACGCAGCCGGTAGACGCTGAGCGCGACGGCCACGCCGTCGCGGGCGAACGGCATCGTGACACTGGAGCGGACCCCGGAGGCCAGGGCGCTGGCCCGGTACCGCGGCCAGCGGTCGTCGTGGAGCAGGTCCGCCATGCGCACCGGCCGCAGGCTCTCCAGGGCCGCGCGCAACGGGCCGCCGCCGTCCGACGCGAGCTGCGCACCGACGAGTGCGGCGAGGTCGGGATGGGAGGCGGCCAGCGGCGGCTCCGGGCTGCCGTCCCAGAGCATCGCGGTGGCCCCGCAGCTGTCCGGCACCAGTCGCGGTACGAGTTCGGTGAGCGTGGCGATGCGCCGTGCGGGCGTGGCGTCGCGGGCGTCCCCGAGGATGGCGGCCCCTTCCGACAGCGCACCGGCCTGCAGTTCTGCCATGCTCTCCATGATGTGCGGCTTCCCGGGCGGCGCAACGGGAAACGGTGGGGCGCGCACGGTGGCCCGGCTATGTTTGCCCCATGCGCGACAGCAGCGGCCCTGACGGCCTGGCGGAGGAACTGGCGGACTTCCGCGGCCGGGTGCACGAACTGCAGGCGGCCCGGACCCTCCCGCCCGAGCAGCGGCTGGGGGCGCTGGAGGCCGCGCTGTTCGAACTGCGGTACGCGGCCGACGAGCTGTGGCCGCGTTTCCAGGCGCTGGCCCGCGGGGCGGGCTCCGGGGGCGAGCGCCGTGAGGAGCAGTTGCTGCGCGCCCTCCACCAGCGCCTTCCGCTGCCGGTCGCGGTGCTGGACCGGGAGGGCACGATACGGCGGCTGAACCAGTCGGCGGCCCAGCTGCTGGGCGTGGGCGCCGGGTACGCCACCGGGCGGCCGCTGGCCGGCTTCGTCGCGCCCGGGGACCGGGCCGGGCTGCGCAGCCAGCTGGCCGCGACGGCCCGCGGCGACGGCGACCGCAGCCATGTGCTGGGCCTGCTGCCGGGCGGTGTGCCGGTGCGGATGACGATGGTGGCGCTGCGTCCCCCGGGCGAGACGCGCAACTCGGTGCTCGCGGTCTTCCAGACCCCCGGCACCGTGCCCGGGCCCAGCCCCACCGCCACCGTCTCCGATCCGGCCACCGAGCTGGCCGAGGCGACCCGGCTCACCCTGCTGCTCGACGTGCTGGACGACACGGCCGCCGCCCTGCTGACGCTGCGGTCCGCCGATCCGGAGCGGGTGCTGGGCGCGGTGGCGCGGGAGCTGCACGGGCGGGTCGCGGACTGGGTGATCGCGGACGCGGTGGCCGCGGACGGCACGGTGCGGCGCCAGGTGGTGGCCGCGCCGGCCGGTCCTGAGGCGGCGAAGCTGGCCGGTGACCTGCAGGCGCAGGATCCGGCGTCCTGCCCCCTGGTGGCCGAGGCGGCGCGGGGCGGCCGCACCTCGGTGCAGGTGCGGCCGCAGGATGTGGCGTGCTTCGGACGGGACGCCGAGGGCAGCGCGGTGATCGCCCGCGCCGGGGTGGTCTCGCTGGTGTGCCTGCCGGTGCCGGCGCCGCCCGGTGACGGGCGCGGACCGGCCGCCGCGGTCCTGACGCTCTTCCGCACGGCCGCCGCGAGCGGCGCCACCGGAGACACCACCGGCAGCACCACCCCCTACGGGGAGCGGCCGTTCTCGCTGTCCGAGGCCGGTGTGCTGGAGCGGGTGGCCCGGCACACCGGCCTGGCGCTGGGCTCGTGACGCCGGCCGCTCAGCACCCGGCCGCTCAGCATCCGGCCGCTCAGCACTCG
>JBEHXI010000089.1:0-25876 GCA_048498775.1 Actinomycetota bacterium
GCTGAGCCGGGCACGGCGTTCACGCAACGGACAGGCTGTCGGGCGGACGGGGCGAACGGGGCGAACGTAAGGGCCGGGCCTCAGCCCTCGCGGGCCCTGATGCCCGGCCGCCAGCCCAGCATGCGGGAGATGCCGAGGCCGCTGGTGAGGACGGAGGGGAGGATCGTCTGCGGCTGTACCGAGCCGGCCCGGACGACGACGGAGAGGGCGGCCACGACGCGTCCTTCGCTGTTCATGATCCGGGTCGCGATCGAGTCGGCGCCCTCGGTCAGCTCGCCGCGTACCACGGCGCTGCCGGTGCGGCGGCATTCGGCCAGCTCGCGGCGGAGGGCCTCCGGCCCGGTGATCGTCTTCGGGGTGAACCGGCGGAGCTGCCCGCCCAGCACCTCGTCCATCAGCCGCGGTCCGCCGTGGGCGAGCAGGATCTTGCCGACGCCCGTGCAGTGCAGCGGCAGCCGGCCGCCGACCTGGGAGACCAGCTCCAGCGCGCGCGGCGCGGAGAGCCTTTCGATGATGACCGCCTCGTTCTCCTCCAGCACCGCCAGTTGCACATGCTGGTGCAGAGCGGTGTAGAGGTCCTCCATGAAGGGCTGGGCCATCGTTCGCAGCGACTCGGTGAGCGGCGCCAGGGTGCCCAGCCGCCACAGGCGCAGACCGATGGCGTAGCGGCCGTTCGCGCGCTGGACGAGGGCGCCGGCCCTGGTCAGCTCCAGCACCAGCCGGCGCGCGGTCGCGTGCGGCAGGCCGGTCTTGCGGGTCAGCTCGGCCAAAGTCAGCTCGCTCTCCCCGGGTTCGAAGGAGAACAGCAGGTCAAGAAGCCGGGAGCTCACGCTCCGCCCCGGCTCGCCGGTCCGTGGCACGCCGCCCTCCCTTCCCCGGGGCAGCCTCGGAAGGCCGAGGCCGGGATGTTCATTCAATGACCCATTGTGCTCCCGTCCGGATCGTCTCCGGGCAGCATGAGCGCTCCGGGACCGCACGGGCCCGGGGACCCGGAGCCACCGACCGGAGGAGCCTGACGATGGGACCGCGCACGGGACGACCACTGAGGATCGCGATCCTCGGCGGCGGCATCGGGGGGCTCGCCACGGCGGCGTTCCTGCACCGCGAGGGGCTTTCCGGCACCGTGTACGAACAGGCGCCGCGCCTGACCGAGGTGGGCGCCGGCCTGGTGATCGCCCCGAACGCGGCCCGCCGGCTGCGCGCCCTCGGTGTCCTCGACGAGCTGCGCCGGCGCGCCGTCCGGCTGGAGGTCGGATGGGAGTTCCGCCGCTGGGCGGACGGGACGGTGCTGTCGTCGGAGGACCTCGCCACGGCGTGCGAGGAGCTGTACGGCGAGCACACCTACACGGCACACCGGGCCGACCTGCTCCGCACCATCGCGTCGCGGGTCCCGGCGGAGAACGTCAGGCTCGGCCACACCTGCGTCGGCCTCGACACGTCCGGCGGCGAGTCCCTGCGGCTCCGCTTCGCCGCCGGGCAGGTGGCCGAGGCCGATGTCGTGATCGGAGCCGACGGGGTGCACTCCCTCGTCCGGGACGTCCTGTTCGGGGCATCGCCCGCGACGTACTCGGGCCTGTGCGCCTTCCGCGCCCTGGTACCGGCGGACCGGGCCCCGGCCTTCGCCCGCCGCCCCGCCCAGACGCTGTGGATCGGCCCGGGGCACCACCTGGTGCACTACCCCGTCCGTGCCGGTGAGGTGGTCAACCTCGTCGCCTTCGCGCCCGCGGGCGACTGCGCCGTCGAGTCCTGGACGGCGACCGCCACGGTGGAGGAGTTCCTCGCCGAGTTCGACGGCTGGGACCGGCGCCTGGTCGGCCTGATCCGTGCCGCCGGAACACCCGGCCGCTGGGCGCTGCTGGACCGGGCACCGCTGACCCGCTGGTCCGAGGGCCGCGTCACGCTGCTCGGGGACGCCGCGCACCCCATGTTCCCCTTCTTCGCCCAGGGCGCCGCGCAGGCCATCGAGGACGCCGCCGTGCTGGCCCGGTGCCTGGCGGAGCAAGCGGACGATCCGGCCGCCGCGCTCCGGCGGTACGAGCGGCTGCGCATCCCCCGCACCACCCGCGTCCAGACCGTCAGCCACGGCCGCTCCCACCTCAACCACCTGCCGGACGGCCCCGAACAGCGGGCCAGGGACGCGGCCTTCGCCCAGGCCGACCCGCTGGTCGCGAACGGCTGGATCTACGGTTACGACACCGATGCCGCGCTGACGGACGGAGGGTGAGCCCGATGCCGATGACGTTCCTCCACGAGACCCTGCCGCAGCGGGTGGTGTTCGCCCCGGGCCGGGCGCCCGAGGCGACGGCCGCCGAGATCGAGCGGCTCGGCGCCTCGCGTGTCATGGTGATCGCCGGCCCTGGGCAGGCGGCGCCGGCCGACGCGGTGGCGGCCGGGGTGCCGGTGGCGCTGCGTCACGACGAGGTCGTCATGCATGTGCCCGTCGACGTCGCCGAGCGCGCCCGTGCGGCCGCCGCACGGGCCCGGGCCGACGCCGTGCTCTGCGTCGGCGGCGGATCGACGACCGGCCTGGCCAAGGCGGTCGCGCTGACCACCGGGCTGCCGATCGTGGCGGTCCCCACCACCTACGCCGGCTCCGAGGCCACCAACGTGTGGGGCCTGACCGAGGGCGGGACCAAGACGACCGGCGCCGACGACCGGGTGCTGCCGCGCTCGGTCGTCTACGACGCCTCGCTGACACTGACTCTGCCGGTGGAGATGTCGGTGGCGTCGGGACTGAACGCGATGGCCCACTGCGTCGACGCGATGTGGGGCCCGCGGGCGGACCCGGTCGACCAGGCGCTCGCCGCCGAGGGCATCCGCGCCCTCGCTCTCGGACTGCCGGGCGTCGCCGGTGACCCGGCGGGCCTGGAGGGCCGCGAACACACGCTGTACGGCGCCTACCTGGCGGCGGTCGCGTTCGCCTCGGCCGGATCGGGGATGCATCACCGGATCTGCCATGTGCTCGGCGGCATGTTCAACCTCCCGCACGCCCAGACCCACGCCGTCGTCCTGCCGCACGTGCTCGCCCTCAACGCGCCCGGCGCACCGGAGGCCGAGCGACGCATCGCGCGCGCCTTCGGCACCGCGACGGCGACCGGGGGGCTGGCCGCCCTGCGGGATACGCTCGACGCGCCCAAGGCCCTGAAGGACTACGGCATGCCCGAGGAGGGCATCGTCACAGCGGTCGAGCCCATCCTGAGGGCGATCCCCGCCCGCAATCCCACCCCCGTCACCGCCCCCACCATCGAAGCGCTGCTGCGCTCGGCCTGGGAAGGAACCGCCGCGTCATGACCACCACCCCCAAGCCGGAGATCTCACCCGAGCAGGCCGCCCGCGAGGAGGAGCTGGCCGAGCGGGTCATCCGCTCCTTCGACTCCTGTGCGAGCCCGCGCCTCAGGGAGTTGATGGTCGCGCTGACCGGGCATCTGCACGCCTTCATCCGCGAGACCCGGCTCACCGAGGCCGAGTGGGGCCAGGCGATCGACTTCCTCACCCGCGCCGGCCACATCACCGACGACCGGCGGCAGGAGTTCATCCTGCTGTCCGACGTGCTCGGCGCGAGCATGCAGACGATCACGGTCAACAACGAGGCGTACGGCGACGCCACCGAGGCCACCGTCTTCGGGCCGTTCTTCGTCGAGGGGTCCCCGGAGATCGCCAACGGCGGCGACATGGCGTTCGGCGCGTCCGGCGAGCCCTGCTGGGTCGAGGGCACCGTGACGGACGACGCGGGCAACCCGCTGGGCGGCGCGCTGATCGAGGTGTGGGAGGCCGACGCGGACGGCCGGTACGACGTGCAGTACGCCGACGGCCGGGTCGCGGCCCGGGCACACCTGCGCACCGAGCCCGACGGGTCCTACCGGTTCTGGGCCGTCACTCCGACGCCGTACCCGATCCCGCACGACGGCCCCGTGGGGGACCTGCTCAAGGCCGTGGGCCGCTCCCCGATGCGCACGTCCCATCTGCACTTCATGGTGTCCCACCCCGGCTGCCGCACGCTGGTGACGCACATCTTCGTCCGCGGCGACGAACTGCTCGACTCCGACGCGGTGTTCGGCGTCAAGGACTCCCTGGTCAAGGACTTCGAACGGCAGCGGCCGGGCACTTCGGCGCCCGGCGGCCGCGTCGTCGACGGCACCTGGTCGAGGGTGCGGTTCGACATCGTGCTCGCGCCCGCGGGCGCCTGACGCCAACTGACGGCAACTGACGGCAACTGACGGCACCGTGCCGGTGGCAGGGCCCCGGCACGTCGCCGTCAGGCCGTCGGCACCGGCTCGATCGCGGCCGACACCACGACCCCGCTCGCCCCTTGCCCGTCCAGCAGCGGGCCCACCACCTCCCGATGCGAGACGTCGCCGACCTGGGCGGACAGATAGGACCGCATGTCCCGGACCCCCGGTACCCCGCGTTCCGCCTGCTCCCTCACGGCGCGGGCCAGCCGGGTGGCGTCCACCCCCGCCCACGGGTCGCGGACCTCGGCGCCCCCGTCCAGCCGCTCCCCGGCGATGTCCATCGGCTCCTCCATCCGTCACGTTGACGATGACCGGGTCCGCCGCCCGGCGCAGCAGCGGCCGGACCGCCGCCGCGCCGGGCGGCGAATCCGGCGCGGGCGCGGCGGTCTCACACCACCGTCCGGTCCCAGTCGATCCGGTACCGGTGGACCGGGGCGAACATCAGCTCCGGCGCGGGCGGCGTGAAGTCCGCGCCGGAGGTGCCGGCCTTCGCCCGGTTCTTGGCCGCCGCGTCGCCCGCGATCAGCTCCACCCGCGGGCGGCGCAGTCGTTCGTAGGCGGCGAAGGCCTCGGCGGGGGTGGCCAGGTCGCGCAGGCACCGGGCCAGTTCGACGGCGCTCTCCGCGGCCAGTGACGCCCCCTGGCCGGAACTGGACGACGGGGCGTGCGCCGCGTCGCCCACCAGCACCATGCGCCCGCGGTGCCAGTGCGGCAGGGAGGGCATGGCCTCCATCGGGCCGACGCGGTACAACTCCCGCGGTTCGGTGTGCCGCAGCAGGGCCTCACCGGGCACATGCCCCGAGTACAGCTCGCGCAGCCGGGCGAGCCACTCCCCGGCGGGCACCCGGAGCACCTCGTCGGTGGTCGGCGGGCGCTCGGCGGGGAGGCTGCCGAACCACACGATCCGGCCGTCCGGCGCGCCCCAGTAGCCCATGAAGACCCGGCCGAAGGCGAAGTACATCATCCCGGGCCTGGCCTTGACGTCACTGTCCCCGGCGACGCCGCCGAAGCTGAGGACTCCGCCGTAGACCGGGCCGGGGGCGTCCGGATCGATCAGGGTGCGGACGGTGGAGCGGATGCCGTCGGCGCCGACCAGGATGTCGCCGGTGGCGGTGCTGCCGTCGTCGAAGAGGGCGGTGACGCCGTCGCCGGTGTCCTCGGCACCCATCAGGCGCCTGCCGTACTCGATCCGCACGCCGGAGGCCACGGCGTGGTCGGCCAGCGCGCGGAACAGGTCGGCGCGCCGCAGGGCGAGCGTCGGGGGCAGATCGGGGAAGCCGGCGAACTCGGTGAGCACCCGCCCGGTTCCGTCGGCCATCACGACGCCGGGCACCGGTTGGCCCACGGCCCGTACCGCCTCGTCCGCTCCCACGATCCGCAGGGCCTGGAGCCCGTTGGGCGCCACGCTCAGCATCGCGCCGGCGCCGTCCGCGGCGGCCGGGTGACCCTCGTAGACGGTGGCCTCGATCCCCGCCCTGGCCAGCGCCAGCGCGGTGACCGGCCCGGCGATGCCGCCCCCGATGATCAGTGCGCGTCGAATCCTGCTCATGTCCCCTCCCGGTTCGTTCCACGACCGCTGCCCATAGTTGCACTGCAACTAGTTCGGTTCAACTAGTTTTGGCGACTAGAATCCGGCCGTGTGAACGCCATGAACGCCCCCATGCGGAGCTCTCCGCTCGCCCTGACCGTGCTGGCGCTGCTGCACTACCGCCCGCTGCACCCGTACGGCGTCCAGCGGCTGATCCGGCAGTGGGGCAAGGACCAGGTGGTCAACGTGGGGCAGCGGGCCGGGCTCTACCGGACCATCGACCGGCTGCTCGCGGCGGGCCTGATCGCGGTGCGGGAGACCGGACGCGACCGGGCCTACCCCGAACGCACCGTCTACGAGATCACCGAGGCCGGGCGGCGGACGGCGCACGCGTGGCTGGACGAGATGCTCGCCGAGCCGAAGCAGGAGTTCCCCGTCTTTCCGGCCGCGCTGTCACATCTGCTCATGCTCACGCCGCCGGAGGCGCTTGACGTGCTCGAACGGCGCGCCGAGCGGCTGCGCCGGCACCGGGCGGAACTGGAGCGGAACCTGCGGGAGCAGACCGGCCGCGGACTGCCCAGGATCTCCCTGATCGAGGTCGACTACCTGCGCGCGGTCGCCGCGGCCGAGGAGGAGTGGGTGACCGCGCTGATCGAGGAGTTGCGCACCGGGCGGCTGCGGTGGTCCGCCGAGGACCTCGCCGGCTTCGACGGAACGGCGGAGGACGCGCCCGAACCGGCGGACGAGCGGCGGGCGCCCTGACGGACCACCCGGGCCCCGGAGCGGCGGTTGCCCTGACAGTCAACGCCGACCGGGCCGTGGCGGCCCCGGAGGCACGGTGCCGGGCGGCTCCGCACGGTGGCCTCTGTCACACCCAGCCGGTAACCTTGCGTGACTGAGTAGGTGTCAGATTGGACGGCACCGCTCGCGGGGGAGACGGGGGACCGATGCCGACCGAGGCATGGAGAGGCAACGCGAGAAACGGGCTGGCCAGAGAGGTCTTCGAGCTGTGCCAGCAGCGGATCGAGGACTTCCGGCGCAGCCGCCCGCCGATGCCGCTGGTGGTGCTGCACGCCGAGGGCCCGGTCCCGGACGGCACGGCGCCCGGCGAACCGGACGCCGCCGTCCGTGAGCTGGTGAACCTCATCCACGAGGCGCAGGCGCAGCGCGGCATGCTGGTGCTGCGCCTGTCCGGCGCCGAACCCGCGCCACCCGACGGGGACGGGCCGGTCCCCGACGCGGACGAGACGGAGTACGCGCGCGCCGTCGAGATGCTCAAGGCCCTGAGCCAGCGGCCGTGGGCCAACCAGAAGCGGTCGCAGTACCGCGGGTTCTCCTTTCCCCGCTCCCGGCTGGTGCTGGCCATCGAGCAGGCGACGGATGCCGTCATCCCGCCCGGCTCCGGCACCGGCGGGCTCGCGGGCGGGCTGCTGAGCCAGGAGGAGTTCGAGCAGCGGCTGGTCGGCGAGCTGAAGAAGATGCGCTGGCGGCCGCGTGGCGGCTCCTCGGACCCGGCGCCCTCCGGAGGCCAGGGCACCGGTGTGTCCAGGCTGTGGTCCGCGCTGCGCGACTTCGAGCGGCAGCTGCGGGACACCGCGGGCCTCCCCGGCGCGCTGCTCCTCGTCGCGCTGGGCGCGATCCTCTCCCAGATCGGCGGCGTGCTGGCCGGGGCGCTCACCCTGGCCATGGTGGTCGCGGTCCTGATCGTGGTGCTGGGATTCCGGCTGGCGCCCTCGCCGCTGTGGCTGCGGGCCAGCGGCAAGTGGTTCGCCACCACGACGTCCCTGTCCGCCTACGCCACCCCGCGGGCCTTCGCCCGGTGGTCGCGGTGGCGGTACGCCAACTCCTGGGAGGTGATCGAGGTCCGGGCGTGCGCCGTCGGCCAGCGGTTCCTCGCCGCGCGGCCGGGCGAGGGCGACCCGGTGGAGCGGGAGAAGGCCCGCCAGTTCCACCGCGAACTGCTGGCCATCGCCCTGCTGGAGGACCTGCGGGACAACTTCCGGTCCCGCACCCTGGATCTGCGCGGCCGCAAGCGCACCGTGCCGCCCGTGGTGTCCCTGCCGAACGCCACCCGCGCCAACGGCGGCGAGCTGCTGGTCCGTACCCTCAGCGACGTACGCAGCCGGCGCAGCGAGCAGGACCCGCTGCTGCTGGTGGCCGGAATCCCGGCGGCCGAGGCGGACGGCTTCTGGTCCAGCGGACAGCCCACGCCGCGCCCGGACCCCGACTCGGACGGCACCGGCCCGGAACCCGAGGCGCTGTACGACCAGTGGAAGATGGACCTCAGCGTCGGGCAGTCGCCGCGGCTGTCCACCCTCGCGTGGGTGCTGCGCATCCCGCTGGACTCGGCCCGGCTCATCGGTCATCGCTCCCAGTCGGTGTCGGTGACCAAAGTGCGGTCCACCTGGGTGCGCAGGGCCTGGTCGCTGCGGGCCCTGATCGTCGTCATGGTCTGCCTGATCGCCACCGGGCTCTGGGTCGACCAGCGCAGGGCCGACGAGTACTGCCACGGCGGGCTGCTGGGCACCAATGTCGACACCGCCTGGGCCAGGGACGCCTCCGGGGCGCGGGAGTGCGTCGGGGTGGCCACCGGCGGCGTGCGGTTCGCCGCCTACACCCCGGACGGCGGGCCGACGCTGGCGGGGCTCGGCGCGGGCACCAGCCTGGCCGACATCGAGAACGCGGTGCGGGAGGAGAACGCCTCGGTCGGTGCCGCCCCGTATGTCACCGTCGTCTACGCGGGCCCGTTCAGCACCTCCGTGACCGGCAACGACCAGTTGGTGAAGGGCCAGGAGGAGCTCACCGGCGTCTACCTGGCACAGCGCGTGATCAACCAGACGTACCCGGTGAAGCTCAAGGTGCTGGTCGCCAACGGAGGCGACGACATGCGCTACGAGGACGCCATGGTGACCCGCGTCATCGCGCTGGCGCGGCGGGATCCCAGCATCGTCGGGGTCGTCGGCCTCGGGCGCGACACCACGTTCAGCGACGGCTCCGCGGCACGGCTGCAGCGGGCCGGGCTGCCGATCGTGGACACCACCAACTCCGGGACGTACCTGGCGCTGCGGTACTCCGACTACTTCGGCCTGGCCGCCACCGACCAGGAGCAGGCGCGGGTGCTCGGCCTGATAGCGAAGCAGGTGGCCGGGGCACCGGGGTCGAGGACGGCGGTGGTGCTGTCCCGCCGGACGGAGATGAACGACCACGACCGGTACACCCAGGAGCAGCGGACCTACGGCAGGCAGATGCTGCAGCAGGCCGGGTTCCGGCTGCTCGCCGACGAGGAGTACTCGCTCACCAGCAGCCGCGGCGACGCCAACCTCACCGACCCGGTGACCGCCCTGTGCAACGCGGGGCCCGCGCCGGACGCGATGTACTTCGCCGGGCGGGTGGAGGACCTCGGGGGGCTGATGCAGCTGCTGCGCACCACCCCGGGCTGCGCGAACCGGTCGATCACCATCTTCACCGGCGACGACCTGTCCAAGGCGGACTTCCTCCAGCGCAACACCAACGTCGCGCCGAAGGTCACGCTGTACTACGTCTCGCTCGCGCCCATGGACAAGGGCGGCGGGATGGCGGATCTGGGCACGGCGGCCCAGGAGGCGTTCCAGGCGCTGCACCCGGACGGCAAGGTGCCCGATCTGCGGCAACCGGCCTACACCGACCCGCTGTTCGAGAGCGGGCAGGTGGCCCTGGCGCACGACGCGACGGAGGCCCTCTACCAGGCGGCCTCCCGGCACGGCATACCGCAGACCGCCGCCGAGACCTGGGCGAACCTGCGGGGCGTCGCCGTCGACAACATGGCCACCGGCACCATCACCTTCGCCGGCACCGAGCCCTACGCCCCACAGGAGGTCCACGGGATCGACATCCTCCGGGTGTCCTACCCGAAGGACAGCAGCCCGGGGTACCAGACCACCATCGTCTGCGGGCAGGCCGCCGGCGGCCCGGACCGGCTGACCGCCGCGCAGTGCAGGCCCTGACGGCCCCGCGCGGGACGGCGGTGACCGGTCAGCCGAACTGGCGGGAGATCCAGGTGAAGGCGTCCGGGAGCATGGTGTGCCACAGGGCGGTGGTGTGGCCGCCCGAGGTGGCGGTGAGCAGGCTGCTGTCGCCGGGGTTCCGCAGGACGCCGAAGAGGGCCTTGGCCGCCGCCACCGTGCCGCGGTCGCCCAGGCTGCCCGCCATCAGCAGCACGATGTCGGGCTGGTGCGCGTCGTCCCGCAGCAGCAGGTACGGGTTGTTGGCGCGGGCCAGCTTCGGGTTGCGGGTGACCAGGGGCGCTATGGGCGCGTTGTAGCCGGACAGGCTCACCGCGGAGTGGAAGGTCTCCGGGTGGTGCACGGTGAGGTTGACCGCGCAGTACGCCCCGGCCGAGTAGCCCATCACCGCCCACTGCCGGGCGCTGGTGGCCGCCCGGAAGTTCTCCTTGATCAGCGTGGGGACGTCCTTGGCCAGCCAGGTCGCGGTCAGGCTGACGCCGGGTATGTCGGCACAGCCGGCGTCGGTGTTCCCGCCGAGGACGTTGAGCTTCGCTGCGACCAGGATCATCGGCCGGGCCTTGCCCTCGTCGATCAACTGGGTCAGCGGCTTGACGGCGTTCATGCTGCCGAACCAGGTCTGCGGGCTGCCGGGAGTGCCGGGCAGCAGTTCCACCACGGGGAAGCGGGTGTGCGCGTAGGCGGCCTGCCGGTACTGCGGCGGCAGCCAGATGTACAGGTCGCCTCTGACCTTGGAGGCGGAGCCGGTGACACTGCTGTGGAGGATGCCGGGCTTGAACTCCGACAGGGGCATCGGCTGGAAGCCCATGGTCGCCGCGTTGGAGCCGGCCTTGGCGACCGCGGTGCTGGAGACCCCGGCGTCGCCGCCGAAGAGGTCCTGCCAGGAGTCGTAGAACGGCCCCATGGAGTTGTTGATGTAGACGAGCACCACCATGATGGCCGCCACCTGGCTGAGCACCGTCATGCCGAGCCGCCCGGCGTAACGCACCGGCCGCGGCCCGGGTATCCGGTTCCAGAGCACACCGAGCAGCACCATCGTGAAGAACAGGACGGCGATGGTCGATACGAAGAAGGGGGTGCCGGTCAGACTCACCCGCGGCTCTCCTGGTCTCGGTCGGCTGGGTGCGCGATGTGCGTTCCCTGTGCGGTCGCGGCCCCCAATCTAGGCGGCCGAGACGAACGTCCGGACACCGGGAGCGGTGTTGAGCGGGACTGCGGGGGAACTGTTACGCAGCCGTGCGCTGGTCATCGGGGAACCGCAACACAACACCACGCGGCCGGTGTGCTCCGGCGCGGAAAACCGGTTGGTGTGCCCCGCGCGGCCCGGGGGACACTGCGTGTCGCCTGCCGCGGTGACGAGGAGAACACGGGGTTGACCGACGATGACATCGAGGTGTTCGCCGAGAACGGATACGTGCGGATCCCCGGTGCGGTCCCCCGTGAGATCGCCGACCGGTGCCGCGCCGAGCTGTGGGAGGCGACGGGCTGCGATCCCGCCGACCGCTCGACCTGGACGGCGCCGGTCATCCGGCTCGGCGCCTTCGCCACCCCGCCGTTCCGCGAGGCGGCGAACACCCCCGTGCTGCACGACGCGTTCGACCGGCTGGCGGGACCAGGGCGCTGGCTGCCTCCCGGGGGACTGGGCACGTTCCCGGTGCGGTTCCCCCCTCCGACGCGGACCCCGGCGACGACGGATGGCACCTGGAGGCCGGTTTCACCGGGGACGCCGGGGAGTTCCGGGTCAGCCTGGACTCCCGCGGGCGGGCGCTGCTGATGCTCTTCCTCTTCTCCGACTTCTCCGACGTCGGCCCGGACGACGCGCCGACGCGGATCCGGGTCGGCTCACACCTCGACGTTCCGCCGCTGCCGGCCGGTGCGGGACCGGAGGGGCGGGAGTGGTTCGCCCTGTGCGGCGACGCGGTGCCCGCCTGCGAGGGGCGACCGGAGACCGTCGCCACCGGCAGCGCGGGGGACGTCTTCCTCTGTCACCCCTTCCTGGTGCACGCGGCGCAGCGCCACCGCGGCACCGTCCCGCGGTTCATGGCCCAGCCCCCGCTGCGCCCGACCGGGGTGCTGGACCTGTCCGGCACGGCGCCCACCCCGGTGGAGCGGGCGGTGCTGAAGGGGCTGGGCAGGGGGTAGCGGTCAGCCCCGGTCGGGGACGAGGACGACCGGGCAGGCGGAGTGGTGCAGCAGCGCGTGGGCGACCGGGTCGAGGTGGGCCGGGTCCAGGTGTGCCAGGCGCAACCCGCGCGGCCGGTGCACGGCGACGACGACGGTGTCCGCCGAGGTGGTGGCCTCCAGCAGCGCGGGCACCGGCCCGGCGTCCGGATCCTGGACGCGCACCCCGACCGCCGGGTGCCGCTCCCGCAGATGGGCCAGGAAGCGCCCGGACGCGTCCAGTTCGGCGCGGGCGCGCAGCGCGGTGTCCTCGCCCGTCCCCTCGGTGGCCGTCCGTATCCCTCCGGCGGCCGCCCGCGCCGCCTCCCGGTGGCTCCGGACGTGCAGCACACGCAGCCGGGCGCCGCGGCGTTCGGCCTCGGTGAAGGCGTAGGAGGCCGCCTCCGCGTCGGCGGCGCCGTGCAGCCCCAGCAGCACCTCGTGCAGTCCGCGCCGCGCCGCGTCCACCGGGCGGTGCCCGCGGACCACCAGCAGCGGTCCGGGCAGGTGCGCGGCGAGGCGCAGGCCCACCGAACCGACCAGCACCCCGGCCACTCCCCCGAGCCCGCGGGTGCCGACGACGGTGAGCGCGGCGTCGCGCCCGAGCCGCGCCAGTGCCCGCGCCGGATCGTCCACCACCGCCCGGCCGGTGACCGCGAGCCGCGGGTGGCGGCGGCGCACCCGGGACAGCGCGGACTCCAGCACCGGCCCCGCCTCGTCGGCGTCGGAGACGGCGTACACCACCTCCAGGCCGGCGCCGCGCAGCGCCGCCTCCTCCGCGGCCCGGTCCAGCGCCTGCACGGCGGCGGCCGACCCGTCCACTCCCACGATGACCTGACGCTGCGTCATATCTCTGCTCCTCCCGAAGCGTCCCGCCGACGCACCGTGCGTCGTCCGGCCGCCAGGCGGCCTCCCGGAAGCCTCCTCGCGCCCTCGGCGTCGATGCTGGCCGCGGCCCGCGACGACCGGGCAGGGGCCGAACAGGCACGGCGGATGAGCCGACCGGCCCCGTCCCGCGGCGCCCGGCGCGGCGGGGACCGTCCGGGCCGCCGGCAGGGACGGTCGGCCCTGTCAACGCCGCGCCGCCCGCAGCAGAGTTGCGGCCATGGAGAAGCGCATCGTGATTCTGGGCGGTGGAACGGCCGGCACGCTGATCGCCAACCGGCTGCGGCGCCGCTACGACGAGAGTGAGTACCGGATCGTCGTCGTCGACAAGGACGACGACCATCTCTACCAGCCGGGGCTGCTGTTCGTGCCGTTCGGCCTGGCCGGCGCCGACCGGCTGGTCCGCCCGCGGCACCGGCAGCTGGCCGACGGCATCGCCTTCCGCCAGGCGGAGATCGACCACGTCGACCTGCGGGCGCAGCTGGTCCACTTCACCACCGGGCAGCCCCTGAGCTACGAGGTCCTGGTGGTGGCGAGCGGCGCCGTGCTGCAACCCGAGGAGACCGACGGCCTGACCGGCCCCGGCTGGGGCGAGAAGGTCTTCACGTTCTACGACCGGCGGGGCGCGGCCGCCCTGCACCGGGCGCTGGAGGACTTCCAGGGCGGGCGGCTGGTCGTGAACGTCGCCGACATGCCCATCAAGTGCCCGGTGGCACCCCTGGAGTTCTGCTTCCTCGCCGACTGGTACTTCCGCAGGCGGGGGATCAGGGACCGGGTGCGGCTCACCTACGCCACCCCGCTGGACGGCGCCTTCACCCAGCCGGTCGCCTCCCGGGCGCTGGGCCGCCTGCTGGAGGAGAAGGGGGTCGAGCTGGTCACCGAGTTCACCACCGGAACCGTCGACGGCGAGGGCGGACGCCTGATCTCGTACGACGACCGCGAGGTGCCGTTCGACCTCGCGGTGGTGGTCCCGCTGCACGGCGGCGCCCCCTACGTCGGCCGCTCCCCGGGCCTCGGCAACGAGCTGGGCTTCGTCGAGGTCGACCGGCACACCCTGCAGTCCACGGCGTGGCCGAACGTCTTCGCCGCGGGCGACGCCACCGCGCTGCCGGTCTCCAAGGCCGGTTCCGTCGCGCACTTCGAGGGCGAGGTGCTGGTGGAGAACGTCCAGCGCTTCCTCGCCGGAATGCCGCTGTCCGCCTCCTTCGACGGGCACGCCAACTGCTTCATCGAGACCGGCTACGGCAAGGCCTTGCTGATCGACTTCAACTACGACACCGAGCCCCTGCCCGGCCACTACCCCGGCGCGATCGGCCTGCCGCTGCTGAAGCAGTCCCGCCTCAACCACCTCGGCAAGCTGATGTTCCAGCAGCTGTACTGGCACAGCCTGCTGCCCGGCCGGGAACTGCCCGGCATCGCCTCCGCGATGCCCGAACACGGCAAGTTCCACCAGCACGCCTGACCCTCCACCGAAGGAAACGACCCCGGAAGGACCGGTGTTCGCCATGCCCACCGCCACCTATGACGGCACCACCGTCACCGTCGACGACGAGGGGTTCTTCACGGACCCCGGACAGTGGACCGACGCCATGGCTCCCCAGATCGCCCGCGAGCAGGGCATCGGGGAACTGACCGGTCAGCACTGGCAGGTCATCCGGTTCATGCGCGACGAGTACGCACGCAAGGGCACCGGGCCCACGGTGCGCGTGCTCGGCAAGACCTCGGGGGTCAGCGTCAAGGACCTCTACCGGCTCTTCCCGAAGGGGCCGGCCAAGACCGCGGCGAAGATCGCCGGCATCCCCAAGCCCCACGGCTGCATCTGAGCGGCGTTCCCCCACGCACGGAAGTTCCCCCACCCACGGAAGTTCCCCCACCCACGGAAGGACGTGCCGTCATGGCGACCAGCACCCCGGTCGAGAAGGTCTCGATCATCGTCTCCAAGGGATCCCTGGAAGGGATCTACCCCGCACTGATCATGGCCAACGGTGCCCGCGCCGAGGGCATCGAGGCCGACCTGTTCTTCACCTTCTTCGGCCTGGACGCCGTCAGCAGGAAGCGCCACGAACACATCAGGCTCGCCACCGTCGGCAATCCCGGACTGCACCTGGCGACCCTGGTCGGCGCGCTTCCCGGCGTCCCGAGCCTGATGACGCAGTACATGGAGCGCCGGATGGAGAAGCTGGACATCCCGTCGATCCCCGAGTTCATCGAGATGATCTCCGACACCGGGGCGGGCCTGTACGCCTGCAAGGCCTCAATGGACCTGTTCGGCCTCGCCAAGGACGATCTCGTCGACCAGGTGCAGGGCATCATCACCGTCGGCGAGTTCTACGACCTCGCCGCGGGCGCGCAGATCATCTTCACCTGATCCCCGCGGCGGGCGCGGACGGCGCGCGGCGGCCCCTCCACCGGCAGCTCGGGGGCGCCGCGCCGTACGCTCGACGGGTCGCCGCGCCCGCAGGAGAGCCCGTCGTGACCGGTCCCCGCCCCCGCCCCCATCCCCGCCCCACACCGTCCCGGCAGCGCCCCGACGCGCTGTTCGTCGGCCTGGCCACGCTGGACGTCATCCAGCTGGTCGAGCACGTCCCGGCACCCGACGAGAAGCTCGTCGCGTCTGCCCAGACCGTCGCCGCGGGCGGCCCGGCGGCCAACGCGGCCGTCCTGCACGCCCGGCTCGGCGGCACCGCCCATCTCCTCACCGGCGTCGGCCGCCACCCGCTGGCCGCGGGCATCACCGCGGACCTGGCCCGGCAGGGTGTCCACCTGCACGATCTCGCCGCCGGCCAGGACGGCACACCGACGGTCTCCACCATCCTGGTCACCCGCGCGACCGGCGAACGCGCCGTCGCCTCCACCAACGCGGCCTGCGCCGCGCTCCCCGCGCCCGACGACCCGGAGGCGCTCCTGTACGGCCGCGGCGCGGTCCTGCTGGACGGACACCACGAGCGGCCCGCCCTCGCCGTCGCCGCCGCGGCACGCGCCCTGGGCATCCCGACCGTGCTGGACGGCGGCAGCTTCAAGCCCGTCACCGAACGGCTGCTGCCCTCCATCGACATCGCGGTCTGCTCCGCCGACTTCCGGCCGCCCGGCTGCGCCACCACCGCCGACACCATCGCCTATCTGCACGACCACCGGGTGCCCTGGGCCGTCATCACCGGCGGGCCCCGCCCGGTGCGCTACAGCGGCCCCGGCGTCTCGGGCACGGTGCCGGTGCCGCCGGTGCGGCAGGTGGCCGACACCCTCGGCGCGGGTGACTTCTTCCACGGCGCGCTGGTCCACCGCCTGAGCGCCGGAGGAGACCTGGACGCCGCCGCCCTGAGGAGCGCGCTCGCCTTCGCGGCGGCCACCGCGGCCCGCTCCATCGCTTCCTTCGGCACCCGGGACTGGCTGGACATGTAGCCTGTTTCCGCAGATCAGGGGCCTTGTCAGACCCTCCCCCTACGCTGCCTGCCATGAGCGATCAGACATGGGCGGGGGTCCGGGAGCGGGTGCGCGCGCTCGCGCGGGCGGCCGGGAGCGACCGGGTGTTCGGCTTCTCCGGGCACCGGTTCGTCCTGGAGGAGCCGCTGGCGCCGTGGCAGGTGGCCGAGTTGGAGGCCCATATCGGCACCGGCCTGCCCGAGGAGTACCGCGGCTTCCTCCTGGAGGTCGGCGCCGGCGGAGCGGGGCCCGGGTACGGGCTCTTCCCGGTGCGCCGGGCCGACGGGCGCTGGCGCTGGGAGGGCGACGGGGCGGACCTGGCGGATCCGTCCCGGCTGGCCGAGCCGTTCCCCGTCCAGGGGCCCGACCCCGCCCTGGTCAAGGCGCTGCTCGCACAGTGCCCACAGGAGGAGGACTTCGACCCGGTCGAGGACTTCGACGACGCCATGGCGGCCTGGGACGAGCGCTGGGCGCGGCTGATGTGGTCGCCGGAGCGCACGGTCGGCGCGGTGGTGGTCTGCCATCTGGGGTGCGCCTCCCGGCAGTGGCTGGTGGTGAGCGGCCCGGAACGCGGGCGCATCTGGTCCGACGACCGCGTGGACGACGAGGACCTCGCCCCGCTGCTGGACGGCGGTGGTGGGCCGGTGACGTTCGCACGCTGGTACCTGGACTGGCTCGGCCGGGCCGAGGAGCAGGTCGCGTCCCAAACGAAGGCGGCTGAGGGCTGAGGCCGGGCGGGCGCACCGGGGCCTTCGGGGCCGCCCGGGTGCCGGTCGGCTCGGGCCGGCCGCGCCGCGACCGCGGAACGCCTTCCTCCACGATCCGGTCCAGCGCCCTGGCGACCCGCTGCTCCCCCGGGCCCCGCGCCGCGCTGTCCTTCATGGTCCTCCCGGTTCCGGCCGCACGCGTCGCGCCCGGTGCGCCTGGTGCACCCGGTGCGCCCGGTGCGCCCGGTGCGCCCGCCCCCCCGCGCGTCTGCTGCCCCTCGCGGGGTCCTTCACTCCGCGGCGATGTCACAGCGGGCGGTGCGGCGGTGTCCAACCCTGGTGAAGCACGATTCCCTCCGCCTTACCAGGCGCCCACCAGGAAGGACACCCGCCGATGGCAACCGTCGAGGTGCTCGATTCGTTCATGGCCTACACCGAGGCCGGCGCGGGCGGCGTCCCGGTGGTGTTCCTGCACGGGAACCCCACCTCGTCGTACCTGTGGCGCCGGGTCGTCCCGCACCTGGCCGGGCGGGTCCGCTGCCTGGCGCCGGACCTGATCGGCATGGGCGCCTCCGGCAAGCCGGACATCGGCTACCGTTTCGCGGACCACGCCCGCTACCTGGACGCCTGGTTCGACGCCCTGGGGCTGACCGAGGCCGTCGTCGTCGGCCATGACTGGGGCGGCGCGCTGGCCCTGGACCGCGCCGCCCGGCTGCCGGGACGAGTGAGGGGACTGGCCTTGATAGAAACGTTCCTGCGCCCACTGCGCTGGGAGGAGTTCCCCGCGCGGGGCGCCGCGCTGTTCCGGGCGTTCCGGTCACCCGAGGGAGAGCGGATGATCCTGGAGGACAACACCTTCATCGAGTTCAACCTCCCCCACGGGGTGATGAGCGGGCTCGCCCCGGAGGACCACGACGTCTACCGGGCGCCCTATCCGGACCCGGCCTCCCGCCGCCCGCTGCTGGCCTGGCCGCGCGAGATCCCCATCGACGGCGAACCGGCCGACGTCCACGAGCGGGTGCTCGCCTACGGCCGCTGGGCGGCGCGGAGCCCGCGGGTGCCCAAGCTGGTGATGACCGTGGAGTCCGGCGTGGGGATGGGCTCCGCGGAGGTGGCCGAGTGGGCCGCGACGACGTTCGCGGGCGTCGAGGTGGAGTCGGTCGGACCGGCCGGGCACCACGCGCCGGAGGACCAGCCGGACGCGATCGGCGCCGCCGTCGCCCGCTGGCTGACCCGGCACGGCCTGGCGGACGCGTCATGACCGGCCCGGAGCGCCCCGATGACGCGATGAGCCGCGAGGAGGAGCTGGTCGCCCGGGCCGTCGACGGCGACCGGGCGGCCCTGGAGGAGGTGGTCCGGCTGCTCCAGGACCCCCTCTACCGGCTGGCGCTGCGCATGGTGTGGCGTCCGGCGGACGCCGAGGACGCGACGCAGGAGATCCTGGTCCGGGTCGTCACCCGCCTGGCGACCTGGCGGGCCGAGGCCCGGCTGTTGACCTGGGCCTACCGCATCGGCGTCAACTACCTGCTGAACCTGCGCCGCCGGACCCCGCAGGAGGCCCGGGACCTCAGCCTGGACCAGTTCCGCGAGAACCTCGCGGACGGCCTCGCGGCCGCCGACCACACCGGCCCGGAGGCCGATCTGCTGGCCACCGAGGTGCGGCTGACCTGCTCGCAGGCGGTGCTGCAGTGCCTGGAACGCGGGGAGCGGGTCGCCTTCGTCCTCGGTGAGGTCTTCGAGCTGTCCTCCACCGAGGCCGCCTGGATCCTCGGGATCACCCCGGCCGCGTACCGCAAGCGCCTGGAGCGCGCCCGGCAGCGGATCCGCGCCTTCATGGGCTCGACGTGCGGGATCGTCAACCCGGACGCGTTCTGCCGGTGCGCCCGGCGGGTGGACGCCGCCGTCGCGGCGGGCCGCCTTGACCCGCGGCGCCCGGTGCTGGCCACCCATCCCGTCTCCCCCGGCGGCCGCAAAGTGGCGGACGCCGCCGCGCAGTTGCACCGGCTGCACGATGCCGCCGCCGTGCTGCGCGCCCACCCCGACTACGCCGCCCCGCGCACCCGGAGCGGCGCGGTACTGACCCTGCTGCGATCGGGACGGTTCCCGCTGCTGGAGTGAGCGGCACGCTGCCGTAGGCCTGTCGGCACTCGTCGCCCCACCACAGGGCCTTTCACTCGAATGAGGGGGAATGCCGGATTCCTCTCGCTCACCTGTCCGCATGTTGCCTAGCGTGACCAATGAGAACGCGCGGTACGGACGGTGTGCGTGCCGCTACGGAAAGAGGCCCTGGGGCGGGGCGCCGAAAGGTGGTGGGTGGTATGTCGGTATCGGATGCCGCGGCGGAGGAGCGGGCGGAGTTACCGGAGGACGGGGACGAGTCGCTGGATCTGTTCCGGGCACTCGGGCGGCAGCTCAAGCTGCTCCGGGAACGGGCCGGGCTCACCCAGCGGGAGCTGGCCGAACGGCTCTCCTACGGGGAGGACCTGATCGGGGCCGTGGAATGTGGCCGGCGCACTCCACAGCCGGATCTCCTCAAGGCGGCGGACGAACTCCTCAACGCGGGCGGGCTGTTGACAGCCACCACGGAGGACGTGATCCGGGCCAAGGCGCGGGCACGGGTGCGGCATCCCACGTGGTTCCGGGACTACGCCCGGCTGGAGCGGGAGGCGGTGGAGTTACACGAGTACAGCAACCATGTGATCCCGGGACTGCTGCAGACCGAGGCTCATGCGCGGGCTCTGTTCGCCATGCGGAAACCGCTGCTGGACGAGGCGACGGTGGAGCTGCGGGTCACCGCGCGACTGGCCCGCCAGGAGATCCTGGCCCGCTGGCCCGCGCCCCTGGTGACGTTCACCGTCGAGGAGTCGGTGCTGAAACGGCCGGTCGGCGGCCCGGAGGTCCACGCGGAGCAACTGCGGCAACTGCTCCGCGTGGGAGTGTCGCGGAACGTCGAGTTGCAGGTCGTGCCCATGGACTGCTGCGAACACGCGGGGATGGGCGGCCCGTTCATCCTGCTGACGCCCAAGGGCAGGCAGCAACTGGCCTATTTGGAGGTGCAGAACGTCAGCAGGCTGGTCACAGATCCGGAGGAGGTCCGTATTCTGGCTGCGCGTTACGGCAGCATCCGGGCGCAGGCACTCACCCCGCGTGAGTCGCTCGCCTTGATCGAGAAGACGCTGGGAGAAGGATGAACGCCGAGGAGCCAGCCCGCACGGCCAGCGAACTCGTCTGGTTCAAGAGCAGCCACAGCAGCAACGAGGGAGGTGCGTGCGTCGAGGTCGCGGTCGGAGCCAGGGCCGTGTACGTACGGGACTCCAAGGACCGGCAGGGGCCACGGCTGTCGTTCAGCGCGCAGGCGTGGGCGGACTTCACCGCGTTCGCGGCCCGGCAGGCGTAGCGTTCCCGGGCCGTTCCACCGAGCGGGGCCATGCGTCCGTTGAGGCCTTCACCTGGTAGCCGGGGCGCTGTACCGGCGGCGGCGCGGGCGGGAGGCCGCGTCGACGACGCCGCCGACCTCGCCGCTGCGCAGGTTCTGCGCGGGGGTGCTGCTCACCCGGAACCGCTTTCCACCCAGCCCCTGTTCGGCCTTGGCCAGGCGCACGGCCAGCGGGCCGGGGAACTCGAAGCCGCGACGCTGCGCATGCTGGAGCAGCACATCGGTCAGCTCCCGGCACAGCTCGTCGAGGCAGGGCTCGAGCCGGTCGTAGGTGTCCGGGTTGAGTTCGACGGTGAAGGCGTTCGGCACCAGGGTGCGGCTGCGGCTGAGGACGGTGCGGTTGGCATCGCACTCGCGCCGCAGGGCGTCGAGGAGTTCCGATCGCTCCGAGCCGAACGCCCTGCCGAGTAGGGCGATCTCCCAACGCTCGATCGTCCGCTCAAGCCGGAGGAGTTGCGCTTTGGGTCCCATTGCGGCCATCTGCCCCTTCATGGAAGGTGTATGCGTCAGCCGAGCGGGTCGGCCGGCTCCCACCCGAGAGCAAGCAGTCCGTCCACCGCGGCCAGCGCCTGCGCGGTGCGAGCGGACCGGTCTCCGCGCACCTCCCGCCAGGGCACTCCGCATCCGGCCAGCACTTCGCGGAAGCGGGCCGTCATCCAGGGGCGAATCGCCTCACCGTCGCGCAGGCCATCGTCGGTGAACGGGACACCCTCGTGCGAGGTCAGCAGGTACAGGGCGCGCGGTGGCAGCGCCGCGGCCAGTCGGCGCACCGGTCCGGTGGCCCGCCCGACGTAGCGCTCCTGCCACACCGTGGTGGCCAGCGCGTCGGTGTCGCAGACCAGTACGGGACCTCCGGCGCGCGCCGCGCGCTGCTCGTCCTCGTTCTGGCGACGGGCGACCAACTCGAAGTCGGCGTCGGTCCACTCCAGGTCGAACACGGTCGGTGCCGGAGTGCCGGGGGCGGCCAGGCCGCGGGCCACCGCCAGCTTCGCGGCGGTCAGTTCACGCCCGTACTCGGGCACCCGGCGGGTCAGCGCGTGCGGGCCGCCGCGCTCGCGCAGGGCGGTGGTCAGGTCGCGGGCGAGTGTGCTGGTGCCGGTCGACTCGGCGCCCACCACCACGACCCGGCGAGCGAGCCGGGCGCGCACCGGCGGCTCCAACTCATCCCAGTACGCGACCGGATCCGCCCGGACCTTGGTGCCGGAGACCGCGAAGGTGTCCCGCGCCAGGTCCAGCAGGACGGGCACGGCGCCGAAGCGGCGGGCCAGTTCGGTGCCGTAGGGCTCCGAACTGAAGACGGCGTCCACCGGCGGCCCGGGCGGCGCCCCGTCCAGCGCCTGCCGCATCAGCGCGACATGGCCGGTCCAGACGGTCTCGCTGCCGTAGTCCACCGGCAGGTCGTCGGCGACTCCCGCGACGACGACCCGTGGTTCATCGGCCCACCGCTCCCGTATCCACGCCACGCGTTCCCGCAGCGGCAGCGACTCCTGCCGGCTCGCCATCACCACGACGGTCACCCGGGCGCACGCGTCGGCGGCGGACCGGATGAGGAAGTGGTGGCCGGAGTGGGGCGGGTAGAACTTCCCGATCACCAGCCCGTGCCCGAACCGGCCGCGACGGGTGGACGGCTCACCACTCGTGCGGACCCCGTTCACAGCGCCGCCCCGGTGACCGGCCGGGGCGGCGGCGCCGCCAGCTCCCGCCGCCAGGCGCGCAGGCCGATCAGGCACATGCCGAGGAACAGCGCGTAGACGATGGCCGTCAGGTCCAGCGCCTTGACCGCGTAGAGGGGGATGTAGACGACGTCGGCGGCGATCCAGAAGTGCCAGTTCTCGATCTGCTTGGCGTTCAGCAGCCACTGTGCCGCCAGGGAGAGCGCGGTGGTGAACGCGTCCCAGAACGGCGCGATGTCGTGTGCCCGGGCCAGCAGCGCGGTCAGTGCCCAGGTGGCCGGTACGAGGAGAGCGGCGAGCACCAGCAGCGTGCGCGGGGAGGCCCGGCCCATCAGTCGCCGGGAACGCCGTTCACCGCCGCGCAGCCACTGCCACCACCCGTATCCGGCCAGCGCGAGGTAGACCACCTGGAGCGAGGCGTCGGCGTACAGACGGGCGCTCCAGAACAGCACCAGGAAGAAGAGGTTGTTGGCGATGCCGACGGGGAAGTTCCACACGCTGGCCCGCACGCACAGCCACACGCACACCGCGCCGGTGGCGAAGCCCAGCAACTCGGCCCAGGTGACGGCGTCCTGACCGAGTTGGAAGACCTGCTGGTCGAGCGGCGCGACAAGCGCGCCGAGCATGTCGGCGACAGCCATGGAATCCCCCCTGCTCCGATAACGTCAATCTGACGATAACGGGGCCGGGGGGATCGCGCAACACCTTTCGGGGCAGGCCACCTGCGCGGCTTCAGTCGAGCGAGCCCAGATCGATACGGGCAAGCCGTTCGGGGTCGGCGAGGATGTCGATCTCGGTGATCCTGCCGTCCCTGATGGTGAAGGCCATGACGGAGTACAGCCGCCCCTCGGGAGCCGCCACCAGCCCCACGGTCCCGTTGACCAGCGCCGGCCGCGCGAACGGGGCGAACCGCTTGAAGGTGAGCGCCCGTCCGGCCACCTCCCGCGCCCCGCGCACCAGCGCGCTGCCCGGCGCCCCGGCTCCCGCGTCCGCCCGCAGGACCACCTCGGGGTCGAGCAGTTCCAGGAGGGCGTCGAAGTCTCCCCCGTGGGAGGCGGCCAGCCAGGCGTCGACGATCCGGCGCTGCCGGGTCAGGTCCGTCTCCGGCGGCGGCGCGCCCCGCACCCGGCGGCGGGCCCGGGAGGCGAGCTGGCGGGCGGCGGCCGGGGACCGCTCCACGATCGGCGCGATCTCGTCGAACGGCATGCCGAACATGTCGTGCAGCACGAACGCGAGCCGTTCTGCGGGCCCCAGCGTGTCCAGCACCACCAGCAGCGCGAGCCCCACCGAGTCGGCCAGCAGCGCCTGGTGCTCGGGGTCGGCGCCCTCCGTGCGGGAGACGATCGGGTCGGGGACCCGCACACCGCCGTCCGCCTCCAGCGGCTCCTCGCGCCGTGACCTGCGGGAGCGGAGCATGTCCAGGCAGATCCGGGCGACGACGGTGGTCAGCCAGCCGCTGAGGTTCGCCACCTCCTCGGCGTCGGACCGGCTGAGCCGCAGCCACGCCTCCTGCACGGCGTCGTCCGCCTCGCTCAGCGAGCCCAGCATCCGGTAGGCCACCGCTCGCAGCCGGGTGCGGTCGGCCTGGAACCGTTCCGCCAGCACATCGTCGGAGTGCATCGGTCGCCCTCTCCCGTCGTCGTCCGTCACCAGGATGACGAACGACGGGCGGCCGGTGTGACGGACGCGGCGCGGGTTATCCGGGCGGAGTGAGGTAGCGGTACGACAACGGGCCGCTGGTGCCGCCGAGGGTGGTGACGGTGACACCGACCGTCCCGCTGCCCGGGGGCGCGACGGCGATCAGCTGGGTGTCGCTGAGCACGGTGTAGCCGGCGGCGACCGCGCCGAAGTGCACGGAGGTGGTGCTGCTCAGGCCGGATCCGGTGATGGTCAGCGTGGTGCCGCCCGACGCGGGCCCGTTGGCGGGGCTCAGGGCGGTCAGTGCCGGGGCGGCGAGGCGGGTGTAGGGCAGGGGGTTGCTGGTGCCGCCGGGAGAGGTGACGGTGACGTCGGCCGTCCCGGTGCCCGCCGGGGCGACGGCGCTGATCCGGGTGTCGCTGAGCACGGTGAAGGACGCGGTGGCCGTGCCGAAGCGCACGGCGGTCACGGAGGCGAGGGCGGTGCCCGTGATGACCACGGTGTTCCCGCCCGTCGTCGGCCCCTGGTCGGGTGTCAGGGAGAGCAGACCGGGCGGGGACACGGCGTAGTAGTAGAAGCCGGTGCCGCTGGTGCCACCGACCGTCGTCACCTGGACGGTCACGGGGCCCGGTGGCAGGGAGGGGGCGACGGCGGTGATCTGCGTGGGCGAGACGACGGTGAAGCTCGCCGCGGGGACGCTTCCGAAGCGCACGTCCGTCGCTCCGGCGAGGTTGACGCCGGTGATGGTGACGGTGTTTCCGCCGACGCCCGACCCCTGGTTCGGGGAGATCTGGGTGACGAGGGGTGGTGCGACATAGGTGAAGGTGACGTTGTTGCTGGTGCCGCCCGGGGTGGTGACGTTGACGCCGACGTCACCCGGGCTGGCGCCCGGCGGCGCGACGGCTGTGATCTGGGTGTCCGAGACGGGGGTGAAGGACGCCGAGCCGGCGCCGAAGTGGACCGCGCCGGCGTTGCCGAGGCCGGTCCCCGTCAGCGTGACGACGGTGCCGCCCCCGAGCGGCCCGGACACGGGCGCGATACTGCTCAGCACCGGCACCGGCACGGCCACATAGGTGAAGTTGACGAGCTGGGTGCTGGAGCCCGCCGAGGTCACCACGATGACCCGCGCCGAACCGACCGCACCCGGCGGTGTCACCGCGTTGATCTGGGTGTCGGACACGAACGTGTAGGACGCCGCCGCCGTCGATCCGAAGCGGACCGCCGTCACCCCGGTGAAGCCGGAGCCGCTGATCACGACGGCCGTGCCGCCGGTCGTCGGGCCGGAGTTGGGTACCACGCTGCTGACGACGGGGGCCGCGGCGGCGGCCAGGGTGTTCGGGACTGGCGGCGGCGGATGGGATGGTGTGGCGGTGGTGGTCACGGCGTCTCCTCCGTTGGTGACAGGAATCGCGGCCCCGTTCCGTTTTCGGATCGCGGGGCCCGCGGTCGAGCGGGCGGAGTGACGTACGCGAACTGGGCCGGATCGGCGGCGTCACCGCCTGGCGCGCTGCTGCGGCCTTCCGCGGCCTTGGGCGGGCTCGAACCCGTGATGAAGCCGCAGGCAGCGGATGCCAGTTTCCGTTGTCCCGATTACATCCTCGTACGCGCTGCCGGTAAAGGCCGGAATGAGACATCCGCGAATATTAATACGATATTAGAACTCCCTCCCTGCTTCTGTCCGGTGTCCTCCCGGCGTTCAGCTCAACGTGACGCCGGCACTGGCCGACGAGCCCTGGTACGCGGTACCGCCGTTGTACGTCGCGGTGTAGCGGGATCCCGACCTGAGCAGGAACTGCGGGTCCACCACCACGTTGGTGCTGGTGGCGACGCCGCTCGCGTCGGTGGTCGCGACCGCGACCTGCTGTCCTCCGATGGTGAACACCACCGGCTGCCCGGCGACCGGGCGGCCGGACTGGTCGGTGAGCGTGGCCGAGAGACTGCGGATGTGCGCCTGCCGGTCCGTGCCGAGGGTCGCGACGGCGGGTGCGGCGGTCAGCGTCGTGCCGGTCGGCGGAACCGTCACGGTGAGCGTGTTGGACGTCGAAGGGGCGAACGAGGCACTGCCGTTGTAGTGCGCGCTGACGGTATGTGAGCCGCCCCCGAGAAACGAGGTGGTCAGCGTCGCCTGACCACCCACCAGCGCGACCGGCGCCTGCGGCACCCCGTCCACCGTGAACGTCACCGTCCCCGTCGGCG
>JBEHXI010000090.1:0-25076 GCA_048498775.1 Actinomycetota bacterium
GGCCGGCGTCGGCCACGATGCCGGTCTCCTCGGCGAGTTCGCGGACCACGGCCTGCTGCCAGGTCTCGCCGTGGTCGACGAAGCCGCCGGGCAGCGCGAGCAGGCCGCGACTGGGCTCGATGGCGCGCCGGATGACGACCAGGCCGGTGGAGTCACCGTCACGGACCGGCTGGAGCGCCACGGCGACCGGAAGCGGGTTGCGGTAGGCGGTCCGGGCGCAGCCGGCGCAGGTGCGCGGCCAGGGCGCGCCGGTCGGGTAGGCGCGGCCGCAGAACGAGCAGTGGGAGTCCTTGACGGGGTGCGGGGTGTGGTGCGGCACGCGGCGGACTGTATCCGATCGCGGGTGGGGTGACGGCACGTCAGGTCCGGATCGGGGCCGTTCACCCGACCGCGGCCCCTCACCGGCCGGAATCTTCCGTGAACGGTCAGTGAACCGGCCCGCCCGGGGCCGGTGGGATTGGCATGCTCGTTCCGTGCCTACCTGGACCGACCATCTGCGCTTCGCCTACCAGCCCGTGGTCAACGTGGTCACCGGCTCGGTGGCGGCCGTGGAGATCCTGGCCCGGCCGGAGGCGGGTGACGTCCTGGACGCGGCACGCCGCTTCCCCGAGGTGGACGTGGAGATCGCGGCGCAGGCCGTCCGGGCCGCCGCGCGCCAGGAGACCCCACTGCCGCTGCACCTGAACCTCTACGCCTCCACCCTGGCCGCGCTGCCCGCCCCGACCGCGATGCTGACCGCGGTACGGGAGACGGGCCGCCGGCCGTGGGAGGTCACCGTCGACATCGGGGCGCCGTTCGCGGGCGTCTGGCAGGATCCGCTGCTGACCGCGGTGCGGGAGTTGCGGGACGAGGGCTACCGGATCTGCGTGGACGGCGTGGGCGACGGGGATGTCCCGCTGCGGCTGCTGGGCGACCTCGGGCCGGACGTGGTCAAGGTGGACGCCTCGGTGACGGTGGGGCTGCCGGACGACCCGCGGCGGCGCGCACTGGTCGCCGGGCTGCGGCGCTTCTGCGAGGACGGCGGCGGGCTGCTGGCCGTCGAAGGGGTGGAGACCGAGCGGGAGTTGCAGGCGGTGCGGGAGCTGGGGGTGCACCTGGCGCAGGGCAACCTCTTCGCGCCCCCGGCGCGCCGGGCGGCCGCGGAGGTGTACTGCCCGCCGGTCCCGCCGGCGCCCGCGGTCACGTCCGCGCCGGGCGCGCCGTCCGGGCCGCCGGTCGTGCAGTTCGTGCGGCCCGCGGCGCTGCTGCCGGTCACCGTCTCGGCGGAGCGGGTGCGGGCGCTGCTCACCGAGACGCCGGAGGTCTCCGGCGTGGTGCTGGTGGACGACGACGGGATCCCGGTGCGCTCGATCGACCGGGACCGCTTCCTGCTGTCCCTGTCCGGCCGCTACGGGCATGCCCTGCACGCCGACCGGCCCGCCCTGCGGCTCGCCGACCAGCCGCGCACCGTGGCGCTCGACGCGACCGCCTGGGAGGTGCTGGACGTGGTCGCGGCCGGGGCCCAGCAGCGCACCGCCGACGACGTGGCGGTGGTGGACGAGCGGGGCCGCTGCGTGGGCGTGGTGTGGATCGCCGACATCGTGCGGTCGCTGGCGGAGCGGCGGGTGGAGGAGGCCGCCGGGCTCAACCCGCTGACCCGGCTGCCGGGTTCGGACGCGGTGGGCGCGGAGGTGGACCGCCGGATCGCGGACGGCCGGGCGTTCTGCCTGAGCTGGCTGGACGTCGACGACTTCAAGAGCGTCAACGACAGCGCCGGCTTCGCGGCGGGCGACGAGCTGATCCGCGCGGTGGCCCGCGAACTGGGCTCGTGCGCGGCCGGGTTGGTGGACGTGCGGGTCGGTCACATCGGAGGCGACGACTTCCTGGTGCTGTCCGACGCCGAGCAGATCGAGGCGGTGGCGGCGGCCGTGCTGGACCGGCCCTGGGAGGCCGGCGGCCGCACGGTGACGCTGTCGCTGGCCACGCTGGTCTGCCCGCCGGGCCGGATCGCCGACCACCGTGACGCGGCGGCGCAGCTGGCGCCGCTGAAGAAGGAGGCCAAGGCGCTGCCCGGCACCAGCTGGGTGCGGGGCCGGGCCGGGTCCGAACTCCGGGACGTCCTGCGGGGTTGAACCGGCTGCGCGTGTCAGCCGCTCATCGCGGCCCGCTGCTCGGAGGCGCGCTCCAGGGCGTGCTCGACGACGGCGATCAGCACCTGCTTGGCCGACTGCCGGTCCCGGGCGTCGCACAGCAGGACGGGCACGTGCGGGTCGAGGTCGAGGGCGTCGCGTACCGTCTCGGGCGCGTGCCGCTCGGCGCCGTCGAAGAGGTTGACGGCGACCGCGAAGGGGATGCCGCGCCGCTCGAAGTAGTCGATGGCCGCGAAGCAGTCCTCCAGCCTGCGGGTGTCGGCGAGGACGACGGCGCCGAGGGTGCCCTTCGCCAGCTCGTCCCACAGGAACCAGAAGCGTTCCTGGCCCGGTGTGCCGAACAGGTAGAGCACCAGGTTCTCGCGCAGGGTGATGCGGCCGAAGTCCATGGCGACGGTGGTGGTGCGCTTGGCCTCGACTCCGGCCAGGTCGTCCACCGGCCGGCCGGCCTCGGTGAGCGACTCCTCGGTGCGCAGCGGACGGATCTCGCTGACCGCGCCGACCAGCGTGGTCTTGCCCACGCCGAAGCCGCCTGCCACCAGGATCTTGAGTGCGACGAAGTCGGTGGTGGGCCTGCGGTGGCGGTCGGGGCGCCCGAAGACCATGGATCTGTTCCTCCGGTTCGGCGGTGGTGCGGGTCGCGCATGGGTCCCTGGGGGTTCCGGCGGGTGGCCGGTACCGGCGGGGATCGGCGGTACGGGGCCGCCAGGCGGGCAACTGCCTGGTGACATGCGATGGTTCCGCAAGGACTGTAGCGGCGACAAGCCCTTCCGGTGGCTGTGCCCCCTCCGTGACGTGCCGTGGGGCGCCCCGGTGGTATCGGCGGCCCTCAGCCGGAGAGCAGCTCACCCGAAAAGGTAGTGTTCATATGATCTGATACGCATCGGGTACGCCTTCCGTACCTCCTTCACAGAACCGCGCCGGTTCACTTGAATGAAGTCGAGCGGTCGTCGCAGCGCCGGTACGACACCGGAGCGCATCCAGTCTCTCGCTACCTTCGCGATGCCGCGCGCCGCTTCACCTCCCGTCTGGCGCCCGTCCTGGACGAAACCATCACCTCCCGTCTGGTGCCCGTCCTGGACGGAACTCTCCACCACGGGAAAGGGAAGTTCGTGGCTCTCAGCATCGCCCCCACCCAGGGCTCGTCCGGCGGCGGGACAACCGTCACCGTCACGGGCACCGCGGGCAACATGAACGACGTCACCTCGGTGACCTTCGACGGCATCCCCGGCACCAGCCTCACCCACCTCACCATCAACACCCTGTCGGTGGTCACGCCTTCGGGCTCGGGCGCCGTACCGGTCGTCGCGACCTCGCCGGGCGGTTCGTCGTCCGCCGGCACCTTCTACTACGTCAACCAGCCCGTCAAGAGTTCCATCAACCGGTCCGCCGGCGTCGCCGCCGGCGGCGACGTGGTGACGATCAGCGGAAGCGGGCTGCAGACGGCCACGGGCGTGACCTTCGGCGGCGTCGCCGGAACCGCCCTGACCGTCACCAACGACGGCACGATCTCCGTGACCACCCCGCCCGGTACCGCCGGCACCACCGTGCCGATCGTCGTCACCACCGCGGCCGGCAGCACCAACGGGCTGTACTTCACCTACCTGAACGCCCCGACGACCACCGCCAGCAGCCCGGCCGCCGGGCCGCTGGACGGCGGCACCCCGGTCACCCTGACCGGCACGAACCTGGACCGCACCCAGTCGGTCACCTTCGGCACCAGCCCGGCGTCCTTCGTCGCCCTGAGCCCGACCCAACTGGTGGCCTACTCACCGTCCTCGGCGACCGCCGGGACCGTCAACATCAACGTCACCACCCCGGCCGGCACCGACTCCACGAGCACCTTCGCCTACCAGGCGCCTCCTGGATGATCCGGCACCGCGAAGCCCGCCCCTCCCGGGGCGGGCTTCGCTCCTTCCGCGCCGCTACGTGTGGTGGTGGGGTGCCGCCACCGCGATCAGCGGGCACTGGGCGTGGTGGAGCACCCCCTGGCTGACCGAGCCCAGCAGCATGCCGGTGAAGCCGCCGTGCCCGCGGGTGCCGACCACCAGGCCCAGGGCGTGGGCCGATTCACGGGTCAGGACCTCCACCGGGTGGCCGCGCACCACCTCGTGGTACAGGTCGACGTCCGGGTACTTCGCGGTCCGGCCGGAGACCACCTCGGCGAGCAGCCGCCGGCACTCCTGCTGCGCCGCCTCCTCGTCCAGGTTGCCGAGCAGCGGCGGATGCCACACGAACAGGGCGCGCAGGGCCGCGTGCCGCAACTGCGCCTCCTCGAAGGCGACGTCGATGGCGGCCAGGGACGACCGGCTGCCGTCCACCCCGACCACGAAGTACGGGTGCTCCTGGGAGGTGTGCTCCGGTTCGCGGACGACGACCACCGGGCACCGGGCGTGGGCCATCAGCGGCAACGCCACCGAGGCGGAGGTGAACAGCTCCTGCATGGTGGAGAGCCGCCTCGACTCCAGCACGACCGCGCAGGCGTCCCGGGACTGCTCGCGCAGCACCCAGGACGGCTCGCCCTCGGCCAGCAGGGTGGTGACCTCCAGATCGGGGTGTCGTGCCTCCACGAAGGCCACCGCCTCGCCCAGCAGCGCCTCGCCGGCGACATGCAGGGTGCGGTTCCACTCCTCCCAGGTGGGCAGCAGATCGGCCTCCGTCACCCGGATGGTGGGCACGCCCTGGGCGTGCACCAGGCGCAGCGGCAGCCGGCGCCGGTGCGCCTCGTCCGCGGCCCAGGCCAGGCCCAGCCGGTGCCCGGGGTCCGGGTCCAGGCCGCAGACGATCGGACGACGTCCGGTGGGAGCCGTCATCGTTCCCTTCCTTCCTGCCCGTTCCGGCCGCGGCCGCCGCCCATGGCGGTCAGACGGCCGTGAGCCGGTCGACCACCTCGGTCACGTCGTCGATCTCCCTGATCTCCTCGATCAGCTGGGGGATCCGGCCGTGCTCCACCCGGCCGGACAGGCGGACCACGCCGTTGTCCACGGTCACCTGGACCGCGTCGTCGCGCAGCCCGAACTCGCGGCGCAGCACCCGGGTCTCGATCTCCTCGCGGATCCTCGCGTCGTCGCGCACCAGGGTCTGCAGCAGCGCCAGCCGGTGCACCACGCCGAGCAGCCGGCCCTTGTGGTCGACGACCGGCAGCCGCTTGATGCGCGAGTGGGCCGCCAGCCAGGCGGCCTCGGCGACCGGGGTGCCGGCGTAGACGGTGACGGCGGGGCTGGTCATCAGGGTCTGCGCGGTCTGGCCCTGCGCCTTCTCGAACAGCCGCCGCCGGCGGACCCTGCTCAGGGCGCCCGGGCGGTGCTGCGCGGCCTCCACGGCGGCCTTGGCCAGCAGGTCGGACTCGGAGACCATCCCGACCACCCGGTCCTCGGCGTCCACCACCGGCACCGCGTTGACGTGCTCGCGGGACAGCGTCCGGGCGATCTCCAGGAACGGCGTGTCGCCGCGGACCGCGATCGCCGGCACATCCATCACGTCACGCACCTGGATGGGCGCCGGGCCCTCGCGGTGCGGGCGCTCGAGCACCGGCCCGACCGGCTCCGGGGCCGGCGGGTTCTCCGCCGCGTGCGCGGCGGACACCGAGGCCACCGCGCCCAGATAGCGCAGCAGCACGTCCTGGCGGTGCTCCTCGTCCGGACGCCACTTGCCGCCCGGCACGGCACGGCGCGCCTCGATACCCGCCGCGTGGTGATCCCGCTCGCTCACAGTGGCCTCCCGTGCCGTCCGTCGCAACTGCCGTGATTGCTCGCTACGCCGAGTCTCCCCATGGCCCTCGCCCGCGGGTATGCGCAGAACGGCCCACGCCACGGGGACAGAGGGCCCCATCGACGCCCCCGCCGCCGCACCGCCTCAAGGTGGGGCTAACAGCGCAATCCAGGACGACACGCCGCACACCGTGTGGACACTGGAAGAGGGGCGAACGGAGGAGGGCTGCGGTGGCGGGATTGCGGGCTTTGCTGGCACGGCTGCGGCTGCGGTTCCGCCCGGTGAGCACTCCGGGCCCGGCCGCCGCGGTCCCCGCGGACCGCTCCGCCGAGCTGGCCGCCGAGCTCGGGCCGTCCCTGGACCTGTTGGAAGAGGCCCAGGCCGAGGCCCGGGCGATCCGCGAACGGGCCGCCGAGGAGGCGGAACGCCTGCGGCGCGACGCCGACCGGGAGGCCGGCCGGATCGTGGCGGCGGCCGAGGCCCGCGCCGGCGAGGTCCGGCGGCGCGGCGCCGAGCAGGCCCGTGCCGCCACCACCGCCGAGGCGGACGCGGTCACCACCCGCGGGGAGCAGGAGGCCGCCCGGCTGCGGCGGCACGCCGGGGAGCGGATGCCCGACCTGGCCGACGAGATCGTCGCCGACCTGCTCCGGGAGATGCGGGGATCGGACGACGGCCCCGGTCCCCACGACTGCCCCGGCGGCTGGTGCGAGGGGAGGCCCCGGTGGGCGCCGGATGGGTCGCCGGGGTGACGCGGGCCAGGGCGCTGCTGTCCCGGTGCGTGGGCGTGCCCGGCGCCCGGGAGCTGGCCGCGGCCGGATCGCTCGACGCCGCGCTGCTCGCCCTGGCGGCCACCCCCTACCGGCGCGGCATCCCCCCGGACTCCGGCCTCGCGGAGGCGCAGCGCGGGGTGACGGCCACCCTGCTGTGGCACCTGCGGGTGCTGGCGGGCTGGCAGCCTCCCGAGGGGGTGCGCACGGTGCGGCTGCTGGCCGCCGGCTTCGAGATCGCCAACACCGGGGATCTGCTGCGGTCCTGGGCGGGCGCCGACGTGCCCCGCCCGTACCGGCTGGGCGCGCTGGCGACCGCCTGGCCCCGCCTGGCCCGGTCCACCGGACGCGCCGGGCTGCGGGCCGCGCTGACCGCCTCCGCCTGGGGCGATCCGGGAGACGAGACACCCGCCGCGGTGGCCGCCGGGATGCGGATGGCGGCGGCGGACCGCACCGCCGCCGAGGTGCCGGCCGCGGCCGGCTGGGCCGTCGGGCGGGCCGCGCTGGTGACGGCCCGCGAGGTCTACGCCGCCGGCCGGCCGCTGACCGCGCCGAGCGCCGAACGGGCCGCCCGGCTGCTGGGCGTCCGGGCCGTCGAGGCGGGCGCCTTCCGGGACTTCGTGGCCGCGCTGCCGCCGGCGGCGCTGCGGGTGCTGGAGGGCACCGGAGCGCCCGAGGAGCTGTGGCGGGCCGAGGCGCGCTGGTGGGCGCTGCTGGAACGGGACGGCACCGAACTGCTGCGCGGCACCCGCTGGACCGCCGCCCAGCTGGTGGGGGTGGTCGCGGTGCTGTCCGCGGACGCCTGGCGAGTGCGCGCCGCGCTGGAGTCGGCGGCGCGCGGCGGCCGGCCCCGGGAGGCGTTCGATGCCCTGGTCTGAGCACTCCTCCGCGATGGTGCCGGTGCGCATGGCGCGGGTGGCGATCGTCGCCCCGCAGCGGGCGCTGCGCGAGACGCTGGTCCGCCTCGCCGACGCGGGCTGCGTGGACATCGACCGGATCGACGACGCCGCCCGGGACGTGCCCGGCTCGGCGGCCCGGCGGCTGCGGCGGCGCCCGCCCGCGCCGGAGCCCGCCGCCGCCCTGAGCCCCGTACCGCCCGACCTCGACCTGCTGGACCGCGAGGGCCGGCTGGACCTGCTCACCGGCGAGGCCCGCCTGGAGGAGTACCTGGGCAGCGCGGTGCGGCACGGCACCGTCGCGGCGCTGGCCGGCTGGTGCCCGGCCGCCGAGGTGGAACGGCTCGCCGGAGACCTGGCCGGGCTGGGATGCGCCGTGCTGCCGCTGCCCGCCCCGCGCGGGACGCAGCCGCCGACCCTGCTGCGCTCCACCGGCGCCGTCCACCGCGCGTTCAGCCCGCTGATGGACACCTACGGGACGGCGCCGTATGCGGACGCCGACCTGACCTGGCCGGCCGGGCTCGTCTATGTGGCGATGTTCGGGGTGATGTTCGGCGACGCCGGGCACGGCGCGCTGCTGCTGCTCGCGGCCCTGCTGCTGCGTACCGGGCGCCCCCGCCGCCTGGCCTCCTGGCGGCCGCTGTGGCCGTTCGTCGCCGCCGCGGGGACGGCGAGCGTGCTGGCGGGCGCCGCGTACGGGGAGTTCTTCGGGCCGACCGGGGTGCTGCCGCCGCTGTGGGTGAACCCGCTGGCGCAGCCGGAGCGGCTGCTGGCCGGGGCGCTGGGCTTCGGCGGGGTACTGCTGGCGCTGTCGTACGCGGCCGGGACCGTCAACCGCTGGCGGGAGGGCGGCGCGTCCTACGCCCTGTACGCCGTCTCCGGGGTGGCGGGCGCCGCCGTCTTCGCCGGCCTGGTGGTGCTCGCCGGAGGGCTGCTGACCCACCGCCCGGCTGTCGCGGTGGCCGGCGCGCTGGTCGTGGCGGCCGGGGTCGCGGGGGCCGCGGCGGGGCTGTACTCGGCGTCGCCGCGGGGGCTCGGCGGCGCGGCGCAGACCGGGATCCAGCTGTTCGACACGCTGGTGCGCCTGGGGTCCAACGTCTTCTCCTTCGCCCGGCTGGCGGCCTTCGGGCTGACCCACGCCGCCCTGGGCCAGGTGGTGTGGCGCGGCACGGTGGCGCTGGCGCACCGGGGGGCGGGCGGGGTGGCCGCCGGGGCGGCGCTGTTCGTCCTGGGCAACGCCTTCTCCTTCGCGCTGGAGGCGCTGATCGCCGCGGTCCAGGCGCTGCGGCTGGAGTTCTACGAGCTGTTCTCGCGGGTCTTCGAGGCCCAGGGCCGTCCGTTCCGGCCGTGGCGGCTGCCCGTCCGGCGGCCGGCGGCTCCCCGCACGGAGGTGACGACGTGAGCACCTGGCTGATCGCCCTTCCCGCGGTGGCCGCGGTCTTCCTCGCGGTCCGGGCGCTGATCCGGCGGCGCGGCGGCCCGGCGCTGCGCTGGCTGCTGGTGGCGAACATCGCGATGGGCGCCGGTGCGCTGGCGCTGCTGGTGGTGGCGCTCGGCGGCGCGGCGGCGCGGGCGGCCCCGGCCGCGGCGGCGGCCCACTCCTCCGGCCCGAGTTCGGCGGCGCTGATCAGTGCCGCGGTCTCGGTGGCGACGGCGTCCGTCGCGGCGGCGATCGCGGTGTCCTACACCGGGGCGGCGGCGCTGGCCGCGCTCAGCGAGCGTCCCGAGCTGTTCGGCCGGGCCATGGTGATCGTCGGACTGGCCGAGGGCATCGCCGTCTACGGCCTGGTGGTGGCGATCCTGCTGATCGGGAGGGCCTGACGGTGGGCACCGTGGCGGCCATCGGCGAACGGATCAAGGTGGCGGGCCTGGCCGTGGCCGGGGTCGCCGTGGTCCCCGCGGAGCAGCCGGAGGGGGTGCGCCGCGCCTGGGAGTCGCTGCCCGCGGACGTCGCCCTGGTGATCCTCACCCCGGCCGCCGCGCGGGCCCTGGGCCCGGCCGCCCTGGAGGGCGACCGGCTGACCGCCGTCCTGCCGGACGAGCCGGCCGAGTGAGATCCGGTGAGCCGGTCATGAGCACCTCGCCCGCCGCCGTCGAACCGGTCCGCGCGGCACTGCTGCGGGCCGCCCGGCAGGACGCCGACGCGGTGCTGGCCGGGGCGCGCGAGCAGGCCGCGGCGGTCCTCGACGGCGCCCGGGGCCGCGCCGAGGCGATCCTGGCCGAAGCGCGGCGGCAGGGTGCCGCGGACGGTGCGGCGGCCGGCGCCGCCGACCTGCTGCGGGCCCGCCGCGCCGCCCGGGCGACCGCGCTGGCCGCCCGGGCCGAGGCGTACCGGGAGCTGCGCCGGGCGGTCGCGGCACGACTGGAGGACCTGCGCGGCTCGCCGGAGTATCCGCGGCTGCGCGAGCTGCTGGCCGAGCGGGCCCGGCGGCTGCTCGGCGCGGAGGTCCCGGTCGGCGAGCCGCCGGACGGCGGGGTGCTGGCCGTGGCCGGCGACCGGCGCGTCGACCTGGGCCTTACCGCGCTGGCGGACCGGGCGCTGGAGCGGGCGGGCGCGCGGGTGGAGGCGCTGTGGACGCCGTGAGTCCGGGCGTCCTGCGGGTCGCCGGGCCGCTCGTCGAGCTGGACTACGCGGGCGGCACCGCCATGTACGACCTGGTGCTGCTCGGCGAGGCCGGGCTGCCCGCCGAGGTGGTGGCGATCAGCGGACAGGTGGTGACGGCCCAGGCGTACGAGTACACCGGCGGGCTCGCGCCGGGGCACCGGGTCAGCCCGCAGGGCGCCCCGCTGTCCGCGCGCCTGGGGCCGCATCTGCTCGGCGGGGTCTTCGACGGGCTGCTGCGGCCGCTGTCCGGCGCCGGCGACTGGCTGCTGCCCGGCGCGCAGCGCGCCCTGGAGCCGGAGAGCGCCTGGCCGTTCACCCCGGTGATCGCCGCGGGGGCCGTCGCCGGGCCGGGCATGGCGCTGGGTGAGGCGGGCGACGGGCCGGTGCGGGTGCGGATCCTGGTGCCGCCGGACGGCGGTGGCCCGGTCGAGTGGGTCGCCGGTCCTGGCCGGTACGGGCGGGACGCGGTGGTGGCCGTGGTGGGCGGCGCGCGGGTGCGGATGGGCCAGTCGTGGCCGGTGCGGCGGCCCCGCCCGGTGCGCGGGCGCGTCGACGCGCTGGAGCCGCTCACCACCGGCCAGCGCGCCGTCGACCTGCTCTTCCCGGTGGCCCGGGGCAGCACCGTCGCGGTGCCGGGCGGATTCGGGACGGGCAAGACGGTGCTGTTGCAGCAGATCGCCAAGTGGTGCGACGCCGATGTGATCGTCTACGTGGGGTGCGGGGAGCGCGGCAACGAGATGGCCGAGGTCATCGCGGACCTGTCGGCCCTGGAGGACCCGCGGACCGGCGGCCGCCTGGCGGACCGCACGGTGATCGTCGCCAACACCTCCAACATGCCGATGATGGCCCGCGAGGCGGGCATCCACACCGGCGCCACCGTCGCCGAGTACTTCCGCGACATGGGCCTGGACGTGGTGGTGATCGCCGACTCGACGTCCCGCTGGGCCGAGGCGCTGCGGGAGTTCGCCTCCCGCACCGGGGCGCTGCCCGCCGAGGAGGGCTACCCGGCCGGGCTGGCCTCGGCGATCGCCGCCTTCTACGAGCGGGCCGGCGCGGTGGTGACGCTGGGCGGCGGGCGGGGTTCGGTCACCGTCATCGGGGCGGTGTCCCCGCCGGGCGGCGACCTGACCGAGCCGGTCACCGCGCACACCGAGCGGTTCGTGCGCTGCCTGTGGTCCCTGGACCGGGAGCTGGCCTACGCCCGTCACTACCCGGCCGTGTCGTGGTCGGGATCGTTCTCCCGGGACGCGGACGCGCTGGCCGCCGCGCACACCCGGGCGGGGGACCCGGGCTGGGCCGGGCGGCGCGCCCGGGTCGCCGGGGCGCTGGCCGAGGCCGACCGGCTCGCCGACCTGGTGGACCTGGTGGGCATCACCGCGCTGCCCGCCGCCGAACGCGTCAGCGTGCTCACCGGCCGCCTGCTGCGCGAGGGCGTCCTCCAGCAGAGCGCGCTGTCGCGGACCGACGCGTACTGCCCGCCGGGGAAGACCGCCGCGCTGGCCGACGCGGTGCTTGCGGTCGCCGGACGGTGCCGGGAACTGGCCGCCGCCGGGGTGCCCGCCGCCACGCTGGAGGACGCCGACTTCACCCCGGTGCTGCGGGCCCGCGAGGAGACCGGGCCGGACGACGTGGCCGCGGTCACGGCCCGCCGGGACGCGGTCCTCGCCGCGCTCGGGGAGCCGCGGTGACCGCGTTCGGCGAGATCGAGTACACGGCGGTGCGGGAACTGCGCGGCCCGCTGGCCGTGGTCACCGGGGTCACCGGGGTGGGCTGGGACGCGTTCGTGCGGATCACCCTGGCCGGCGGGGAGCGGCGGCACGGCCTGGTGCTGGAGGTGGACCGCGACCTGGCCGTGGTGCAGGTGCTGGAGGACACCGCGGGCATGGACCCGGCCGCGCTGCGGGTGGCGTTCGCGGCCACCCCGCTGCGTATCCCGGTCGGGCCGGGCTGGCTGGGACGGGTGTGCAACGGGCGCGGCGAGCCCATCGACGCCGGGCCGCCGGTCGTCGCCCGGGCCGACGCGGCCGTCGCCGGTTTCCCGGTCAACCCGGTGCGGCGGCGGCCGCCCGCCGACCCGGTGCTGACCGGGGTGGGCGCGATCGACGCGCTCACCACCCTGGTGCGCGGCCAGAAGCTGCCGGTGTTCTCCGTCGCGGGCCTGCCGCATCTGGAGCTGGCCACCCAGATCGCGGCCCAGGCCACCGCCGCGGGCGAGGAGTTCAGCGTGGTCTTCGCGGGGATGGGCCTCACCCATGCCGACGCCTCCTTCGTCCGCGACACCCTGGAGGACCGCCTGGCGAGCGGCGAGCTGGTGCTGCTGCTCAACACCGCCGACGACCCGGTGATCGAGCGGATCCTCACCCCCCGCCTGGCGCTGACGATCGCCGAGCACCTGGCCTTCGACGGCGGCCGGCACGTCCTGGTGGTGATGACGGACATGACGACGTACGCCGAGGCGCTGCGGGAGGTCTCCGCGGCCCGCGGCGAGATCCCGGCCCGCCGTGCCTACCCCGGCTACCTCTACAGCGACCTGGCCTCGCTGTACGAGCGGTGCGGGCTGATCGCGGACCGCCCCGGCTCGGTCACCGTCCTGCCGGTGCTCACCATGCCCGCGGGTGACATCACCCATCCCGTGCCGGACCTGACCGGCTACATCACCGAGGGCCAGATCGTGCTGTCCCGGGACGTCCACGCGCGCGGGGTGTACCCGCCGCTGGACGCCCTGTCGTCGCTGTCCCGGCTGATGCGCCGGGGCGCCGGGCCCGGCCGCACCCGCGCCGACCACCTGGACGTGGCCGCGCAACTGCTCGCCGCGCTGGCCCGGGCCCGGCAGGTGCGGGAGCTGGCCGAGCTGCTCGGGCAGGCCGCGCTGAGCCCCACCGACCTGCGGTACCTGGAACTCGACGAGGCGTTCGCCCGGCGCTTCCTCGACCAGCCGCGCGACCGGCCGCGTCCGCTCCACGAGGCCCTGGACCGCGCCTGGCAGGTGCTGCTCACCCTGCCGCGCGAGCAGCTGACGATGCTGCCGGCCGGCCTGCTCGAGGAACGAGCGGAACAAGCGGGACGAGCGGGACGAGCGGGACGGGAGGCCCCGCGGTGACCGGCCGGGCCGAGCGGCTGCGGCTGCGGCGCGGCCTGGCGGTCGCCGAGCGGGGGGCCGGCCTGCTGGACCGCAGGCTGCGCGTCCTGCGGGACGAACTGCGGCGCCGGTCCGCCGCCGAACGGGACGCCCGCCGGATGTGGGAGGAGCGGGCGCGGCAGGCCGACACGTGGCTGCTGCGCGGGCTGCTGCTCAGCGGTGAGCGGGCCCTGGAGGCGGCGGCCGCGGCCGGGCCGGCCCGGGTCGAGGTGGAGTGGGCCACGTCGATGGGGGTGCGGCATCCGGCGCGGGTGCGGTACACGGCGGCCGATCCGGCACCGGTTTCGGCCAACTCGGCGCTGGTGTACGCCCAGGCCGCCTACCGGGAGGCGGTGCGCGCCGCGGCCGAGTACGCGGCGGCGGCCGCGGCCGTCCGGCTGGTCGGCGCGGAGGCGCGGGCGACCCGTCAGCGGGTCCGCGCGCTGCGCCGGCACTGGATCCCCCGGCTGGGCGCGGCCCTCGCGGCGGCCGAACTCGCCCTGGAGCAGTCCGAGCACGAGGACGCGGTGCGGCGGCGCTGGGCGGCCGGCGGCTTCGCCCGGCGGGCCGGGGCGCCGGACGGCTTCTGACGCCCTCAGGGACCGTGGCAGCCCGCTTCAGGGACGTTCGGCCCAAGGCGCGGAACGCCGGAAGGGCCATGGTGGAAGCACCGATGGTGGCCCCCGGCCGGCCGGTACGGCCGCGGTCCGTCCCCGGGCGTTCCGGGCGGCGGCAGCCGTCGTGGAGTACGGCGCGTCCGGAGTGCGGCGCGTCGCGGCACCGCCGACGCCATGGCGGTGCCGTGGGAACGAATGGAGGGTGACGTGGTCACTACCACCCATCTGCTGGACGTACTGCCGCCCGAGGGCCGCGACCGGCTGCTGGAGCTCGCCCGGGAGGTGTCCTTCCCGTCGGGCACGCGGATCTTCGAGGAGGGCCACCGGGCCGACCGGTTCTGGATCATCCGTACCGGCGCGGTCACGCTCGACATGCACATCCCCGGCCGCCGCCCGCCCACCGTGGAGACGCTGGGCCCCGGCGACCTGCTCGGCTGGTCGTGGCTGTTCCCTCCGTACACCTGGCATCTGGGCGCCGAGGCGCTCAGCCCGGTGCGGGCGCTGGAGTTCGACGCGGAGGCCGTGCGCACGCTGTGCGACCAGGACCCCGTGCTCGGCCAGGCGCTGACGCGGTGTGTCGCCGAGGCGATCGGCAGCCGGCTGCGCTCCGCCCGGATGCGGCTGGTCAGCGTCTACGGGGTGTGACCCGCAACCCCTCATCCCGGGCCCGTCGAAGGAGGCTGCAGATGAAGGACTCACAGCGCACGGTCAGCGACGTGATGACCCGGACCGTGGTCGCCGTCGGACGTGACGCGCCGTTCAAGGAGATCGTCACCACGCTGGTGCGCTGGAAGGTCACGGCGGTGCCGGTGGTGGAGGAGGAGGGACATGTCGTCGGGGTGGTCTCCGAGGCCGACCTGCTGGCCAAGCAGGAGGTCAAGGGGGATCGCGACCCCTCCCGCCGGGAGCAGATGAGCATGATGGAGGACCTGCTCAAGGCGGGCGGCGGCACCGCCGAGGAGGTGATGACCACTCCGGCGGTCACCGTCGGCACCGACGCCACCGTCGCCGAGGCCGCCCGGCTGATGGCCAGGCGCCGCGTCAAGCGGCTGCCCGTCGTCGACGGCGAGGGGCGGCTGGCCGGCATCGTCAGCCGCGGCGACCTGCTGAAGGTGTACCTGCGCGGCGACGAGGACATCGCGCGGGAGGTGCGCGAGGAGCTGGCCGAGCACATCTTCGCCCACGAGGAGCCCACCGTCACGGTGACGGTGGTGGAGGGCGTGGTGACGCTGACCGGCACCATCGCCAACACCGCGCTCATCCCGGTCGCGGCGCGCCTGATCCGCGCCGTGGAGGGTGTGGTGAACGTCGAGATCAAGCTGACGGGACATGCCGCGGCCCGGCCGGCCACTCCGGTCGCGGGCCCGCGTCCCTGACGGCTCCGGAGCCGGGGTGTCCCGGCGGGGAGTGACGATGTGTCCGGGCAGGGTGTGCGCGGGGCCGCGAGGCCGCTGCCACACCCTGCCCGCTTCGTATGACGTACCGTCATCTTCCAGCCGGACATGGCGAGTTCGGTCTGATCCGGCCGCGAAGGCGCGAGAGGCGGGCAAAGGACGCATAGCGGCGGAAGAAGCGGACAGACTTGTTCTCGGTCCCGGCACGGCACCGGGCTATGGGCCGCAAAACAGGTCCGTAAGGACCCACTTCAGGGACCCGCTCGGCTCCTCACCCAGGTGGCGGACGCATGCGAGGGTTGCGGCACGGTAGGCGGGGATCACTCGGAAGAGGGTGAACAACGATGGCCGCGAAGGTGCGGTTGTGGAGGTGGCGGCGTAATCCGCTGAGGCGACCCACGGATGTCGCCGAGGGGTGGATAGGCCTGGCGACGATCGCGTTGACGGTCGTGCTCGCCCCGGCCGCGGGGGCGGTGGCGGCGGTGAGCGTCGAGGATGCGCTGCTGCAGCACGGACAGGACTGGCACCGCACGTCGGCGGTGCTGACGGAGGACGCCGCGCCGGCGGACGCGGCGATGACCACGGGGGTGGACGACGCGCACGTCCAGGCGACGGTGCGCTGGACGGCGCCGGACGACTCGGTGCACACCGCGGTGACGCAGGTCGCGCCGGGCGCCAAGGCCGGTACGGCGACGACGATCTGGACCGACGCGCAGGGCCGGCTGCGGTCCCAGCCGCCGAGCGCCGCGCAGGCGCAGGCCCAGGGCGACCTGGCCGGCGGCTGTGTCGCGGCCGGTGTGGTGGTGCTGCTGATCGGCGGCAACCGCGTCATCGTCAGGACGACGCTGGACCGGCGCCGGGCGCAGGACTGGGAGCGCGCCTGGGCCGAGGTCGAGCCGCGCTGGAGCCACGGCAGGGCCTGAGGGCGCCCGGCGGGGCCCGAGCAGGAGGAGGCGCCCGATGGAACCGCAACTCCCGCACGGCGGTCCCGGAGCCCCGGTTGGCACTTCCGGGCTCCCGGCCGGTGCTCCCGCGCCGGTGGCGACCGCCGGCGACGACGGGCACGTGGTGGTCGAGCACGCCGCGGGCGATCTGTTCCGGATCGCGGTGCGCGGCCACGAGATGTGGACCGACCAGCCCGGTGAGGCGGGCGATGGCGACATCGCCCCCACGCCGGTGGAGATGTTCGTCGCCTCGCTGGCGGCGTGTGTGGCGCTCTGCGCCGGGCGCTTCCTGACCCGGCACGGATACGACCGCGCCGGGCTGCGGGTGGACGCCGGGTTCGCCATGGCGGACGGCGGCCCGGCCCGGGTGGCTCGCGTCACGCTGTGCCTCCGGGTCCCCGGCGGGCTCCCCGCGGAGCGCGAGCGGGCGCTGGCCGAGGTGGCCGGGCACTGCGCGGTGCACAACGCCCTGCGGCAGCCGCCGCGCGTCGAGATCACCGTGGCCGCCGGCGCTCCGGCTCCGTGAGAACCTGAGAACCGGTGCCGGAAGACGCGCCCTGTGTGCCCTGATCGGTGCCGGGAGACGTGCCCTACGGAACGGCCTGCGGCGGCCTGGTGCCGGTGTCGTCGATGCGCCAGCCGAGCCGGTCCACGACCGCCACGACCCCGTCCACCTGGCGGGTCAGCCCGACCGCGAACGGGATCTTGCTGCGGCGCTCCAGCCGCCCCTCCAGCGTCACCACGCCGTCCTCCACCGTCACCCGCACCGCCGAGGGCGCGAGCCACAGCGTGCGGCCCAGGACGTCATGGACGACCTCGTCACGGATCTCCTCGTCCGGCCGCAGGAAGATCCGCAACAGATCGCGCCGGGTGACGATCCCCACGAGCCGGCCGGCCGTATCCACCACGGGCAGCCGCTCGATGCGGTGCTGTTCCATGGTGCGCGCGGCGGCCACCAGGCTGTCCCCTGGGTGGACGGTCACGGGCGGCGCGGACATCAGCTCGCGGGCGGTCAGGCCCCGCGCCTTGGCGTCCGCGGCCCGCTCGGCGCGGCTGCGCCACGGCATCCGGAAGCGCCCCCGGCCGGTCCTGATGCCCTGGTAGAGCCGGGCCTGACGGGTCGACAGATCGGTCTCCGAGATCACGCCGACGACCCGCCCGTCCGGGTCGGTCACCGGGAGCCCGCTGATGTGGTGCTCCGCGAGAAGCGCGGTGATCTCCTTGAACGGGGTGCCGGGGCCGACCCGGACCACTGCGGGCGTCATCACCTCGGCGATCGTCCGGCGTTCCATGTCCTCGACTCCTGCTGGGGAGCGCCCGGCAGTCACCGGCCGCCCCTCCAGGGTCACCCGGCCGCCGGAAGTCCGCCAGGGGCCGAGGGGGCAGCGCGGGGGCCGTCCGGACCATGCGCCGGGCGCCGCCCCGCCGTTCCGGCCCGCGCGGCGGGCGCCGGTCAGGCCGTACGGGCCGGGGGCGGTGGGCCGGCCGGCGGCAGACAGTGACCATCGGCCCTCCCCGCGCACCGCCCCCACGCGCGACGATCGGCGGCATGGAACGGCAAGGCGAACACCGCCTGGACGCGGTGGAGTCCCTGCGGCTGCTGGCCGGCGAGTCCGTGGGGCGTCTGATCTACACGGCCGGCGCGCTGCCCGCGGTACTGCCGGTGCGCTTCCGCATCGACAGCGACGGCAGCGTGCTGGTGCGCGCGGGGGCGGGCTCCGACCTCGCCCGGGCCGCGACCGGCGGCATCCTGGCGTTCGAGACGGGACGGACGGACGACGCGGACGGCAGCGGCTGGACGGTCACGGTCCTGGGCCGGGCGTCGGTGGCCGACGCTCCGCGGCCCGAGGCGGCCGCCACCGCGCCCCGCCGGTCCGAGCAGGTGCTCATCCGCCTGCGCCCGGAGCTGATCAGCGGCCGCAGACTGGCACCGGCCACCCCGGACCCCGCCCGATGACGGCGCGGCCGGGCGCCCCGAGGACAGGAGGAGGCAGGCAGATGGACATCTCCAAGCTGATGATCGCACCGCCCGTGACGGTCACTCCCGCCGCCACGGTGCGTGCCGCCGCCCAGCGGATGGACGAGGAGGGCGTCGGCTCGCTGCTGGTGGTCGAGGGCGGCAGGCTGCGCGGCGTGCTCACCGACCGGGACGTGGTGGTCCGCGCGCTCGCGCCCGGCCTCGGGGAGGACGTCACCGTCGCCGAGGTGATGTCGGCGCCCGCGGTCACCGTGGACGTCACCGACGGCGTGGACGCGGCCTACCGCGCCTTCCGCCGCTCCGGGTTCCGCCGGCTGCCGGTGGTGGACGGTCACCGGCCGGTCGGCGTGCTGGCGGTGGACGACCTCCTCCTCGACGTCTTCCAGCGCTTCGCCGACCTGCTCGGGCCGGTCGCCTGGAGCATGCTGCGCGAGCCGCCGGCCGACGCCACGCGGCCAGAGTCCGAACCGGTGCGGATCACCTCCCGCTAAGAGTTCCCGACGGAATGAGCGCCCGGCCCGCGACGCCTGGCACCACACCTCGCGGTGTTGCCGGGATCGCCCGAGTACGCCCGGTACGAGGAGGACCCTCCGCCGTGCGATGCTCCCCCTGCCTTCGGCGGGAGGTGCCCCCTGCACCAGGCCCCGCGAGCTGATCGACCGCCCATTCCGCCAGGAGCCGTCCCCGTCCCGCCGTCCCGCGCCGTCGTCGGTGCGGGCAGTGTCCGCGCAGGTCGCGGCGGACGCCGTCCCAGCCTGGGCGCACGGTGGCGACCCGGTCCCACCCGGTACCGCATCGTCGGTGGGGACAGCGCACCGGCGGGCCGCAGCAGCTCCCCGGTGCCCTCTCCCCCACGGCCGCGAGCCGTACCGGAAGAAGGGACCACCGCCATGTTCTCCCTGCGTCGAATCAGCCGACTCGCCATGGCCTCCGCCGCCACCGCCGCACTGGGCGCGGGCCTGCTGCTGGCCCCCGCCTCCCCCGCCGGCGCCCGGCCGGCGTCGATCCACGACTGCCCGTCCGGCTGGATGTGCCTGTGGACCGGCGCCGACTTCAGCGGCCGGATGATGCAGTACCGCGACCCGGGCCGCTGGCAGAACCTGCCGGCCCAGGCGTTCTCCTACTACGACAACCGCGGCGACGACGCGGCGGTCGCCCCCGGCAGCGGCGGCTCCGGCGGCAAGACCTGCGTCGACGGCCACTCCCGGAACTCCTACGCGCACAGCGGCGTGAAGTCGGTCTACCTGGCCCACACCGGCGACAACTGCTGACCGGTCGGGGCCGGCGCCCCGGTCAGTCCGGCTCCATCGCGGGACGCCGGAAGACCGGGGCCTGGCCGGTGCCGTACGGGCGCACCACGGCCACGGCCCGCTCGACGGCGTCCTGCAACGGGCCGCTGGTGTTGATGACGGCCGCCTCGGGCCACGCCTGCTGCCGGCGCGCCAGGGCGGCGGCCACCTCCCGGTCGGCGTCGGAGGGGCCCCCGGTGCGCTCCTCCAGGCGGGCCGCCGCCAGTTCGCCGGGCACCTCGCAGCGCAGGGCGACCAGCTCCGCGCCGGCGCGCTCGGCGGTCAGCGCGGCGGCCCGCCGGTGCTCGGCGGCCGTCCAGGTGGCGTCCAGGACCACCGACTCCCCGCAGGACAGCAGCGCGGCCGCGCGGTCCAGGAGGGTGGCGTAGGTGCGGCCGGTCCACTCCGGGGTGTACAGGCCCTGGCCGAACGCGGCGGGCGCGGGCTGCTCGGGCGGGATGCCGGCCAGTTCCTTGCGGACCCGGTCGCTGCTGAGCAGGGTCAGCCCGAGGCGGTCGGCGAGCGCGCCGGACAGCGTGGACTTCCCGCTGCCCGGCAGGCCGCCGGCGAGGACCAGGGTCACCGCGGAGGTCCGCAGGTGGCGCAGCGCGATCCGGGTCAGCTGCCGGGCCTCGGCGGCCGCGCCGGGCGCGCCCTGACCGGCCTTGATGAAGGCGACCTTGGCCCGGACGAAGGCCCGGTAGGCGACGTAGTGGTGGAGCAGCGAGGGTGGCGCGGGGTCGCCGGAGTACTCGGCGTACCGGGCCAGGAAGTACCCGGCCGGCTCCGGGGCGCCGAGCCGTTCCAGGTCCATGGCCAGGAAGGCCGCGTCGTCCAGCCCGTCCACGTAGCGCAGCCGGTCGTCGAACTCCAGGCAGTCCAGCACCCGGGGGCCGTCCGGCAGGCAGAAGACGTCCTCCGCGAGGAGGTCGCCGTGGCCGTCGACGATCCGGCCCTCCTTGATCCGGGTGTCGAACAGCCGGCGGCGGCCGGACAGGTAGCGCCGCACCAGCCGCTGGGTCTCGGCGATCTCCCCGGCCGCGTCCCGCGCCGCCGGCAGCGCCGCGACCTGCGCGAAGCTCGCCTCCCAGCGCTCGCCGAGCGCGTCGCGGGTGCCCTCGGCGTCCACCTCGGGGCGGCGGGGTTCCCGGGCGTGCCGGGCCGCGAGCAGCCGGGCGATGCGGTCCAGCACGTCGTCGACCGGGACACGGTCGCGCACCAGCGTGGACAGCCGGCGCTCGGCGGGCATCCGGCGCATCACCACCAGCGGCTCGGTCTCCTCGCGGCCGGGCAGCCGGACCTCGGCGAGGCCGAGGTAGACGTCGGGGGCGAAGCGCCGGTTGAGTTCCAGTTCGCGCTCGCAGGCCCGCCGCCGGGCCGCGGCGGTGGTGAAGTCCAGGAAGCCCACATCGACCGGCTTCTTCAGCTTGTAGGCCCGGTCTCCGGCGAAGAACACCACCGCCACATGGGTCTCGCACACCGCGGCCGGCGGCACCCGGGCCCCTCCCGTGCCATCGGTGCCATCGGTGCCACCGGTGTCGTCGGTGTCGTCGGTGGGGAAGGCGGTCATGGCGTGAGCTCCCTCCGGCGCGCCCGGCATCCTCGTCTCCAGGGTGCGTGCCGGGTGCGGCGGGCGGCCAGGGCCCTTCGGTCCCGGACGGGACCGGGCGGCCCGGTGGGCTGCCGGGACCGGCGGCCGGACGGGCCGCCGGTCCGGTCACAGTGCCCGGAGGCCGTTGATCACATCATTGAGGATGCCGACGTCGGGCAGCTCCGCGGGCGGGACGGGCCGGGTGACGTAGACCAGTTCGGCGTCCAGCAGATCGCCGATGAGCACCCGCACGACGCCCACCGGGAGATCCATGTCCGCCGCCAGTTCGGCGACGGACACCGGCTCCGGCAGGCAGCGCTCCAGGATCTCCAGGTGCTCGGGGGAGAGGGTGTGGTCGTCCCCCGCCGCGTCCTGCGCGTAGTCCTCGGCGATCACCAGGGCGATCAGGTCGAGCCGTTCGTCGGCTGCGTGGCTGGTGCGCCCGCGCGTCATGGCGTACGGCCGCACGACCGGCCCCGCCGCGTCGTCGTACCACCAGTCCACTCGCAGCCTCCGCTCAGCCCGTGGCGCGTGGCGCCGTGCCCAGATGTGCCCCTACCCGCTTGACGAGCAGAGTCATCTCGTAGGCGATCAGGCCGACATCGGAGTCGGCGTCGGCGAGCACGGCGAGGCAGCTGCCGTCGCCCGCCGAGGTGACGAACAAAAACGCCTCGTCCAGCTCCACCATCGTCTGGCGGACCTGGCCGGCGTCGAAGTGGCGGCCGATGCCCTTGGCCAGGCTGTGGAAGCCCGACGCCACCGCGGCCAGGTGCTCGGAGTCCTCCCGGGACAGGTCCTTCGACGAACCGGTCGCCAGCCCGTCGCTGGAGAGCACAAGGGCCTTGCGGATGCTGGAGACCCGGGCGACCAGGTCGTCCAGCAGCCAGTTCAGCTCGCCGGCCGGGCTCGATGGTGCGGTCATGGACCGTCCCCCTCCGATGTCGTTCTCGTCGTTGTGCCGCTCCGGTCGTCAGGGGCGTCCGGAGCCACGAGGTCGTCCGCTTCCGCGCGGCCTCGCTCCCAGCCCCGTTGCAACGCGGCCATCCTGGAGCGCACTTCGTCGGCGTCGCGCTCGTGAGGGGGCTGCGGTGCGGGGGCCGGCGTCTGTCGTGCGGGGGCCGGCTGCTGCCCGCCGTCCCGCAGTTGCGGTACCAGGCTCGCCTGGCGGATCCGGCGCGGCAGGCCGGTGGAGGTCGTGGGGGCCGGGCGCTCCGGCGGGCCGGCGGGCTCGCTTCCGGAAGGCTGGGAGGACTGGGCGGACTGGGCGGACTCGGACGATCCGGCCGGCTCGGACGCGGACGGTTCCCGATCGTCCCCGGTGCCGGCGCGGAACCGGGGCACGGAGTCCGCGGCCACCGTGCGGCCGCGGTCCGCGACCAGCACCGGAGTGGTCCGGCGGCGCGGCAGCACACCGTCCGGCTGCTCGGCCGGCTCGGCGGGGCGCACGCTGTCGGGCGCCTGCTGGTGCTGGTCGGGCTGTTCGGAGCGGTCGGTGCCCTCGAAGTGCGCGCGCAGGACGGCCGGTTCGCTGGGCGGTTCCTCGACGGCGTCGCCCGGCAGCAGACCCCACTCCCGGAAGGCGTGCCGGGTGCGGTCGGCCGCGTCGGAGGCGCCGGATCCCGCGGTGAGTTCCCGCCGCGGCGCGGCGGGACGGCCCAGGGCGGCGGGCAGGGCCTGGGTGCCGGTCGTCGAGGAGTCGTCGCCGTCGATCAGCAGCGCGTTCGGCAGCAGGACGACGGCGGTGATGCCCCCGTACGGGGAGGACAGCAGCGACACCCGCACGCCCTGGCGCTGGGCGAGGCGGCTGACGACGAACAGGCCGAGCCGGTCGGTGTCGGACAGCTCGAACTCGGGTGTCTCGGCGAGCCGCAGGTTCGCGTCGAGCAGCGCGTCGGGCGTCATGCCCAGGCCGCGGTCGTCGATCTCCAGGACGAAGCCGTTGGCGGCCCGCTCGCCGTGCACCCGCACCGTGGTGTGGGGCGGGGAGAACACCGTGGCGTTCTCGATCAGTTCGGCGAGCAGGTGGGTGACGTCACCGACCGCCGAGCCGGCGATCGACAGCCGCGGCAGGCGGCGCACCTCCACGCGCTCGTAGTCCTCGACCTCGGCGACGGCCGCGCGCACCACGTCCATCAGCCGGACCGGCTTGCGCCACTGCCGTGAGGGGGCGGAGCCCGACAGGATCACCAGGCCCTCCGCGTGCCGCCGCATGCGGGTGGTCATGTGGTCGAGCCGGAACAGGTCGGCGAGTTCCTCGGCGGAATCGGTGCGGCGCTCCATGGTGTCCAGCAGCGTCAGCTGGCGGTGCAGCAGCACCTGGCTGCGGCGGGCGAGGTTGACGAAGACGTCGGAGATGCCGCGGCGCATGTCGGCCTGGCGCACCGCGGCCTCGACGGCGGCCCGCTGCAGCGCGTTCAGCGCCCGCCCGACCTGGCCGATCTCGTCGTCGCTGTACTCCAGCCGCGGCACCTCGGTCTCGACGTCGACCTGTTCGCCCGCGGCCAGCCGGCGCATCACGCTGGGCAGCCGGGTGCCGGACACCTCCAGCGCCTCCCGGCGCAGCGCGGTCAGGTCGCGGGCGACGCGGCGGCCGATGCGCAGCGACACCCCGAGCGAGACCAGGACGGCCAGCAGCCCGAATCCGCCGGCGAGGGCCGCCTGGAGCAGGACGTCACGTGCGAAGGGGGCGACCCGCTGCTCGTAGTCCGTGGTGGCCCGCCGGTTGACGGCGTCCAACTCGCGCAGCGCGGTGGAGGCGGTGGACCGCCACTCGGCCGAGGGGACCGCGTCGGTCGCCGGCCGCGAGGCGTCGGCGGTGATGATCCGCTCCTCCGCCGCGCCCAGGCGGCGGCCGGCGGGACCGTCCCAGAAGCCGTCGTAGAGCCGCCGGTCGCCGTCGGGCAGCAGCTGCGCGTACGTCTGGTGGATCATGCGCTGCTGGGCGACGGCGTCGCTGAAGGCCCGCTGGTCGGCGCGGCTCATCGAACCGGCGACCTGGGCGGCGGTGTAGAGGGCGTCCTCCCGGGCGATGGACTCGTGCGCCCGGGACATCTCGATGAGGACGCTGGTCTGCCGGTCGAGGCCGGCGTTCTGGAGCGGGGTGAGGCCGAGGAAGAAGGCGAAGTACGGGTCGATCTCGGCGTTGTACGCGGTGAAGGCGGCGTCGAGGTCGAGGGCCCCGTCGTCCAGGCGCTGCCGCAGCGAACGCAGCACTCCGGCCCGGCCCACCGCCGCGTCCAGCCGCTGCCGGGACGCGGCGTCGAGGTTGCCGGTCACGTCGGGGTCGGCGGTGTTGGCCCGCAGGGCGGTCAGCGCGCGATCGGTCGTCCCCTCGGCGGCGCGCAGGTCGTCCCGGGCCCCGGCGCGGTGCGGATCGGCCAGGTAGACCATGGCGGACCGGCGTTCGGCGGCCAGCGCCTGCACGAGGTTGTCCACCGGGTAACCGATCTTGTCGGTCATCTTCTGCACGGCGAAGAGGCTGACCGCTCCGCGGCTGGTGATGGTGGCCGCGAATGCCCAGATGGCGATCAGGGACACCAGCGGCACCAGCAGCAGTGCTGCGATCGCCCGGCGGACGGATTTTCCGCGAAAGCGCATGGCCTCCCCAATGTCAGCCCTCTGAGGAGGGGTGGTGGACCGCTAAACGGCGAGAGCCTACTACTGCCGGATGACCAACTCGAATGCAAGTCCGTGCATTTGAGGGCGGGATCGAAGCAACAACGTCACATTTCGTCAACCTATTGGGCATTCGCGCCCGGTCACCTTTCGGACGGATGTCGGAGGGATGTCGGATGGCCTCCGGACGGACACCGGACGGGCGCCGGACGGCCCTCGGGCGCATTCCCGGCGGGCGGCCGGGAACTCCCCGCGTCCGCCGATCGTGTGTCAGTACGGGTGGACAGCCCGGATTACTTCACCGCAATGCGGGCAGCCACCGAGTGGAGCCCCGCTCGTCCCGGCGGCCACGCCGGTACCCGGATGCGCCGGCGCCGCCCCTGTGGGCCGGTGCCCGGCCGGAGGCCGGCGGCGAACCGGAG
>JBEHXI010000091.1:0-24750 GCA_048498775.1 Actinomycetota bacterium
CTCCCGCTGGACGGCGAACTCGACCAGATCGTGGACGCGTACCTCTCCATCCCGTCCCGCCGGCTGGTGGTGCTGGGCGAGGCCGGGTCGGGCAAGTCGATCCTCGCCCTGCGCTTCCTCGTCGACTGGCTCGACGCGCGCGCCCCAGGCGACCCGGTGCCGGTCATCTTCAGCCTGGGGTCCTGGGATCCGGCCGCCACCTCGCTGCGCGACTGGATGTGCGCCCAGCTGGTGCGCGACCACCCCTTCCTCGCGGCTCCGGCCGCACGCGGCGGCAACCTGGCCCGCGCCCTGCTCGACACGGGCAGGATCCTCCCCGTCCTGGACGGGTTCGACGAGATCCCCAGCGGCCTGCACGGCAAGGCGCTCCAAGCGCTCAACAAGGCCACCACCATGCCGCTGCTGCTCACCAGCCGCCCCGACGAGTACGACAGGGCCGTCAACGGCACCAGGGAGTCCGACGTGCTCACCGCCGCCGCGGTCATCGAACTGGACGGCCTCACCGTCGCGGACTACGCCGACTACCTGACCCGGGCCAGCCGGCCGGTCAGAGGCCGCGGCGCGGACAGCACCGTGTGGGACGCCGTCCTGGCACGCTTACGCGAACCGCCGCACAGCCCGGGCACGGCGAACCTCGCCGAGGCCCTCACCACCCCGCTGATGGTCTCCCTCGCCCGCACCATCTACAGCGACGCTCCCGGCGGCGACCCCGCGGAACTGCTGGACTTCCCCACGCCCGAAGCCCTGCAGGAGCATCTCCTGGCCGCGTTCGTCCCCGCCGTCTACACCACCGCGCCGGCGGACGATCGCGACCCGGACGGTCCCCGCCGTCCCGGCCGCCAGTGGACTCCCGAACAGGCCCGGCACTGGCTCGGCTACCTCGCCACGCACCTGGCCGAACTCGACACCCATGACCTCGCCTGGTGGCAACTGGGCACCGCGTTACGCCGTTCGACGCGCATGATCGTGATCGGGTTCCTGGCCGGGATGGCGCTGGGAGCGCCGACCGGGATCGGGAACGTGCCCGTGGACCTGGTCGCGACGAGCCATTCGCTCGGGTTCGCGGTCAAGCGGGGGCTGCTGCTCTGGATCCTGCACGGGCTGGTGGCCGGGCTGGTCTTCGGGTTCGTCTACGGATTCATGCCCAGGGGCGCGGCCGCCAGGCCGTCGACGCTGCATGTCCAGCTCTTCGGCGGGATCCGGCGGAATGCCGCCGAGATACGCCGCAGATTCGGGCTGGGGCTCGCGTTCGGGGTGCCGTCCGCGATCGCGCTGGAGCTCCTGGACAAGGGTGTCATCACACCGTTGGGGTTCTACGACGGACTCAGTGAGTGGCGCTGGGGCACGTTGCTTTTCCCGCTGGAACTCGGATTCGGCGCCGGAATCGCTCTCGCGGTCATGGCCTGGCTGGAAACCCCCATTGACACCACGTCCGCCATCAGCGCGTCGGACCTGCTGAAAACGAACCGCAAGAACGCGTTCGTCCACATGCTCGTCTGGTTGCTGGTGCTCGGGGTCCCGGCCGGGATCGCCATCGGGAACACGCCCGGGTCCGTGGGCGAGCTCCTGCCGGGACCCGTGGTCGGGCTGCTGGGCGGGCTGGCGTTCGGGATCGAGGGTGCGTTCGGGGGCGGGCTCGGTTACGGACTGAGTTTCACCGCCTGGGGGCAGTGGGTGGCCCTTTCCCGCCTCTGGCTGCCGCTGACCGGGCGGCAGCCCTGGGCACTCGTCGCCTTTCTGGACGACGCCCACGAACGAGGGGTGTTGCGCAGGGCCGGCGCGGTCTACCAATTTCGCCACGCTCGACTCGAAGCACACCTGGCGCACGCCTACCAGGCGCACCAGGCCGCCCGCCGGCCGAGTTCACCGATTGTCGCCGAGCGGGAACCATTGGCCACCGGAAGTACGTCGCCCTGAACACGGCTGGGCGCGGCAGGCGTTGACTGACGACAATGACAGCTGATCAATCAACAGGGGGCAACTCATGAACGGCAGGTGCGGCACGGCAAGGTCAAAGACAATGACAACGCTCGGGGTGGCGGCGGCAGCGGGAATCGTCGCCGGAATCGTGGGAGTCTCCGGAGCCGGCACCGCTTCCGCGCGTCCGGTCTCGCTCACGCTGGACTACACCTGCACGGTGGGTCCTTGGATCAGCGAGAAGGTCCCGATGCGGATCCACACGGATATCCCGGACTCGGTCGCGGCCGGCACTTCCAGCCCGCAGTTCACCCTCGACGCGGCGACGACGGTGAGCAAGGACGAGACACACCTGATCCACACCTACCTGGGAAGCCTGAAGTCCGTCGAGGGCACGGTGGACGCGCAGACGCAACTGCACTCGCCGGACGGCGACTTCAGTGTCCCGGTGCACTTCGGCGTCCACCGGGTCACCATTCCCGGTTCCGACCGCGCCTTCGACGTCACGGCGACGGGCACCGCCCCGCCTCACACCTTCCACCGGACGGGCATCGCTCAGGTCACCGTCGGCGACCTCAGCCTGAAGCTCCTCGGGCGGAAGGCGAACGGCCAGACCATGGGCCCGGTCACCCTGGCGTGCAGGCTCGACACCCACCCGCAGCCGGTCGTGGCCTCGTTCAGGGTCACGGGGACGGGGCAGACGAGCGGTTCGCCCACCCCCGGCGCGTCGGGCGCGGGTGTCACGACCGGTTCGCCCTCCGCGGGGGCGTCGGCTCCGCCGGCGTCCACGGGCAGCGGCACGGCGGCGGGCACCATGGCGAACACCGGCCAGAACACCAGGGACCTGGTACTGCTGACCGTGGGCACCCTTGCCGCGGGCGGCGGTCTCCTCCTCGCCGGCGCGCGGCTGAAGCGCCGCCGCGCCGGTGACGCCTGAGCCGGTGACGCCTGAGCGGGTGACGCCTAGGGCGCGGCCACCCCGGCCAGCAGTGCCGCCGCGCGGATGGCCGTGGCCAGGTCGACGCGGGACTGCTCGGCGTCGTGGCGGGCCTCGTACTGGATGATCAGCCCGTCGACCGCCGCGACGGTGAAGCGGGACAGTGCCGCCAGGTCGACCTCGGGCGGGTCCGGCTCGTGCGCCAGCGCCGCCCGGAACACCTCCTCCACCACCGCCGCGTAGCGGGTGTACTGGGCCTCGGCCAGCCACTCGAAGCCGGGGGTGCGGCGGCTGAAGACGGTGAGTTCGTACTGGAGCAGTTGCAGGCCGTCGTCCCCGACGACGTGGTCCCAGTACGCGTGCAGGCCGTCGTGGAGGGCGGCCGCCAGGCCCTTCTCCGGGCGGACGGCGTCCCGCAGCACCCGCTCGACCTGGGCGCCGACCTCCATGACCACACCGGCGAGCAGTTCGTTCTTGTCGCGGAAGGCGTAGTGCACGGCGCCCTGGGGTGCCCCGGCGTGCTGCGCGATGCGCCGGGTGGTGGCCCGCTCCAGCCCTTCGCGGGACATGACCTCGATCGCCGCCTGGACGAACTGCTCGCGGCGGGCCTGCGCGCTCATCCGGGCCAGCGCACTCACTTCCCTTCGGTCGGAACCGTCCCGGCGGTGTGCCCTGCCGGAACATCGCGGCGGCCGGCTCTTGACGTGCCGCCGTCCGCGGCCTTTCACTTGGTCATCCTACTTGGTCGGGTGACCAAGAACGAGAGGCGGTCCGGTGGAACAGGCCGATGTCGTGGTGGTGGGAGCCGGGCTGTCCGGCCTGTCCGCCGCCCGCGCCGTGGTGGGAGCAGGCAGGAAGGCCGTCGTCCTGGAGGCGCGGGACCGCGTCGGCGGCCGTACCTGGTCGGTGGTCGAGGACGGCGTGGTGATCGACCACGGCGGCCAGTGGGCCGGGCCGGGCCAGACCCGCGTCCTGGAACTCATCGAGGAGTTCGGCCTGGAGACGTTCACCACCTACGTCGACGGCGAGAACCTCCAGGTCGACACGGAGGGGAACCGGACGCGGTTCGCCGGGGCCATTCCCACCAGCGATCCCGTCGAGGCCGCCGACCTGGTCGACGCGATGGTCGAACTCACCGTCACCGCGCTGGAAGTGGATCCGGCGCGCCCCTGGGAGCACCCGCGGGCCGCCCTCCTGGACGGCATGACGCTGGAGAGCTGGATCGCCGGCCGCGACTGGTGCGAGGGCGCCAAGGGCTGGCTGCGGATGATCGCGCGGGTCCTGTTCCCGGCCGAGCCGGGCGAGATCTCCCTGCTGCACGCGCTGTTCTACATCGCGTCGGCCGGCAGCCTTGAAAAGATGATCGCCACCGTGGGCGGTGCCCAGGAGACCCGGCTGGCCGACGGCGCCCAGGCGATCTCCCTGCGGCTGGCCGGACTCCTCGGCGACCGGATCCGCCACGGCTGCCCGGTCCACCGCGTCGACCACACCCCGGACGGCGTCGTCGTCCACCACGAGGGCGGCAGCGTCGCGGCCCGGCGCCTGATCATGGCGATCCCGCCGACCCTGGCCGGCCGCGTCCGCTACGCGCCGGCGCTGCCCGGCTTCCGCGACCAGCTGACCCAGCGGTCCTTCATGGGCTCCGTCATCAAGACGCACCTGGTGTACGACACGCCGTTCTGGCGGGACGACAACCTGTCCGGGCAGGTGCTCTCCCAGACCGGCATCGTGCAGGTCACCTTCGACAACACCCACCCGCGCAGCCCGCACGGAGTGCTGCTCGCCTTCATCGACTCCCACCAGGCGCGCCGGGCCAGCCTGTTGACCCGGCAGGACCGCCGCGCCGCCGTCCTGGAGTGCGTCGCCGGCTACCTCGGGCCCCGGGCGCTGGAGCCGCTCGCCTACCACGAGACGTCCTGGATGGACGAGGAGTGGTCCCGCGGCGCCTACGTCGGCGTCATGGGACCGGGCACCTGGACGGGCCTGGGACCCGCGCTGCGCGCGCCCATCGGCCCGATCCACTGGGCCGGCACCGAGACCGCCCTGGTCTGGAACGGCTACATGGAGGGCGCCATCCGCTCCGGCGAGGCGGCCGCGGCCGCCGTGCTCGCCGACCTGGCCGACGAGGCCGAGACCACCTGCGACGCCGGAGAGGTGACCGAGGATGCCTGAGCCCCGCGAGAGCGTTCCCGCCCCCGAACTCCACGACGCGCTGGCCGAGTACGTCGGCAAGGCCAACGCCAGCCCGCGCGCCAGGAAGACCCTGGCCACCTGGGCCTGCCGCATCCACATCCAGGCCACCGACGTCCCGGACGCCGCCTACACGCTGGTCGCCGAGCAGGGCGAGGTCCGGCCCGTCATGACGGGACACCACGGGGTGCCCGACCTGATCCTGCGCGGCCACAGCATGGACCTCGCGGAGGTCTTCTGGGGAGACGTCAACCCGGTGTCCACCTATATGCAGGGCGCCCTGACCACCCAGGGGCGGGCCGACGACATCATGCGCCTGGACGCCATGGCCCTCTTCGTCTTCCTGGGGCAGTGATGAGCGGGACACCCGTCCTGCGCCGCTCGCTGTCGTCCGGCAGCGCGTCGGCCATCTCCACCGGTCTGGCCTTCGCGGCCATCAACTTCCTGGCCATCGCCCAGCTGCTCGGCTACGTCAGCGGCCCGATGTCCTGGGCGGCCATCGGCGCGGCGGGCCTGCTGATGCTCGCCGTGCGGGGCGTCTTCGCCGAGCTGAACGGCATGTACCCCAGCGCGGCCGGGATCCGCCTGTGGATGACGAAGGCGATGAGCGACCGGCTCGCGCTGATCATCTCCCTGTCGTACATGCTGGTCGTCGTCCTGGTGATCGCGGCGGACGCGTTCATCATCGGCGAGGCGATGGCGTACGTCTTCCACAACGGCACGCTGGTGGCCTTCGGCTATGTGGCGCTGCTACTTGCCGGCGCCACCTGGCTCAACCTCAGGGGCATCCGGCTGGCCGGTGCGGCCGAACGGGTCGTCACCACCGCCGTCGTCGCGCTGACCGTGCTGGTCGGCGCCGCCGTCCTCGTCCGGCATCCCGCGGCCGTCCCCGCGCCGGCCGGCGGCGGTTCACCCGTCCAGGCGCTCATCCTCGCGGTGTTCGTCTACATCGGCTTCGAGTGGGTGACCACCAACGCCGAGGAGGTCGTCGAGCCGAGGATCATCCCGCGGGCCATGCTGGTGGCGGTCGGCGTGCTGGCCGTCAGCCAGGGGGTGTTCGCCGTCGCGATGGGCCGCGTCCTGACCGCCGCCGACCGCGCCACCGCCTACCCCCAACTCCTCGTCGCCCAGCGGGCGCTCGGCCACGGCGCCATGCTGCTGATGCTCGCCGTCACGGCGCTGACCGCGGTCAACACCTTCAACGGCGGCTTCGTGACGCTCTCCCGCTTCGTCTACGCCATCGCCCGGGAGGGCAAGCTGCCCACCGCCTTCACCCGGCTCAACGACCGCGCGGTGCCGGTCTGGCCGGTGGTGGCGCTCGGCGGGGTGTCCGTGGTGGTCGCGGCGGCCGTCATCGTCACACGCTCGTTCGCCATGATGGTCTCCGTGGGGGCCGCGCTGGAGGCCCTGATCTACTCGATCGCCGCCTTCGTGGTGTTCCGGCTGCGCCGCCGGGCGCCGGACGCGGACCGGCCGTACCGGCTGCGCGGCGGCCGGCCGGTCGCCCTGGGCCTGTCCGTGCTGTTCGGGGCGCTGACCCTGATCGCCTCGGTCAGCGTCGGCCCGCGGATCACCCCCGCCCCGCTGGTCATCATGGCCGGCGCGGCCGCGCTCATCACCGTCTACGTCGTCACCGCCGTACCGGCGCTGGAACGCCGCGCGGCCGAGGAACTCGCCGCGCGCCGGGCGGCCCGCGCGGCGGCCCGGGCCGCCCGCAGGGCAGCGGCGGAGGAGAGCGGGCCGTGACACCGCCCGGATGCCCCGGGGGCGGGGACAATGTCCCCGTGACGGTACCCAGGTACGCGGAGCGGCAGCCGCAGGCGGCGCCGGTACGCCCGGTGGTGTGCGTCTGGACGTGGCAGAACACCGGCCGCACCCGGCTCGGCCAGCTCATCGTCCCGGACGGGTGTGTCGATCTGGTCTGGCGTGAGGGGCGGCTGGAGGTGGTGGGGCCCGACCGGGGGCCGCGGACCGTCACGGCACCCGGGGGTTCGGCCATCGCCGGGATACGGTTGCGGCCCGGCGCGGCGGGACTGCTGCTCGGGCGCGTCCCCGCACCCGAACTCCTGGACACGCAGGTCCCGTTGGAGGAGTTCGACGCGGGCGGGGCCCGCCGGCTCGCGGACGGCCTGGCCCACGCGGACGGCCCCTGGGCCGCGGCCCGGCTCCTCGACCGGTACGTCTCCGGGCTGCTGCCCCGGTACCGTCCCGATCCGGTGGTCGAGCGGGCCGTCGCCGTGCTGGGGCGGCCGGGCGCGGTCCGGCTGCCGCGGCTGGCCGACGCACTTGGACTGTCGGAGCGTCAGCTGCGGCGGCGGGTGACCGAGGCCGTCGGATACGGGCCGAAGACGTTGCAGGGGGTGCTGCGCTTCCAGCGGGCGCTGGCCCTGGGGCGGTCGGGTGGCGCCGGGACGGCCCAGGTCGCGGCGCGCGCCGGGTACGCCGACCAGCCGCACCTGAGCCGCGAGGTGCGGCGCCTGGCCGGTGTGCCGCCCGCGGTGCTGTTCGGGCGGTCCGCTCAGCGCTGAACCCCTCGGGCCGGATGGCCGGCCTACCGGTCGGGAACCAGATCGAAGAAGGCGAAGTCGACGAACAGCTTGTTGTCGTCGTTCACGTGGATGTACATCCCGAGGGGTGGCCGAGGACACCGCAGGTAGGCGATGGCGGTCTCGTTGAAGCGCACCCTGCCGTTGCCGAGGTGGGTGACGGTGCCCTGCAGTTCGTCGACGCCCGCGACCCACTCGGCCCACGCTTCGTCCATGACGACGGTATAGGTGGTCGGCATGCCTTCCTCCCCCAGGACCGGCAGTGCGTGCGTGCTCTGTCAACGCCGAAAGCGCGGACGCCGAGTACTCTCCCCACCTGCCGTGGGCTTCAACCGCCGCCATTCGCCAGGTGACTGATGCCGCATCACATTTAGCCGATCAGCGGGTCGGGTTCGGTGACTCCGTCGGCCGGCGACCGGTCGTAGGCGCGCAGGGTGAGCAGCGCGGCCAGCGTCACCCCGGGGCGGGCCTCGACCGCGGTGGTGGCCGACCACCGCGCCCAGCGGACGGGCCAGCCGCCGTCGTCGCACTGTTCCGCGGCCAGATACCGCAGACTCCGTGCCATCTCCGGGCCGGTGAACCAGGCGCGCGCGAGGCTGTCCGGGCGCGGTGCGAAGTCGTGGGGCAGGTGGTACTCGCCCGGGGCGTAGCCGGGGGCCAGGTGGGCCTGCTCGGGGTGGTCCGGGTCGAGGAGCACCAGGCGCCGCTCGCGCACCAGGGTGCCCAGGCGGGCGGCCTGCCGCCGCGCCCAGGGCCGGTCGGGCACGCCGTCGAGGAAGGCGACGGCGGCCTTGACCTCGTAGGGGTGGGTGTCCTCCAGCCGCTCGATCGCGGCACGGCAGAACTCCACCGCCCCCGCCGGCCAGGGATGTTCGACGCCGTGACGGAGGAGGGGGCCGGCGATCTGACCGGTGGCGAGCAGGTCCCCGGCCGGCCGGTCGGGGATCGGCAGCCACGGCGGACGCGGATAGGGGCGCAGCGTGGGCAGGACGGCCGGCACCCCGCCGTCCGCGGCGGTGACCGTGGCGAGCCAGTCGCACAACCGCGCGGCGCGCGGTCCGTCCAGCGCGCCCGCCTCGGCCAGGACGCGCAGGGCGGACGGCACCGCGATCGGCTGGCTCGCCGGGCCCCGGACGTCCGGTTCCAGGCCGAAGGCGTAGCCGCCGTCCGTGCCGCGGTAGGCGTCGAGCGCCGTGAGCACACCCGCGGCATCGTCCGCGCCGCCCGCCCCGCCGAAGAGGAGGGCGAAGCGCCGCTGTTCCAGTACCCGGCCGGACTCCCACAGGAAACGTCCGGCCCGTTCGGTCATCGTGTCGTCGATCCACGCCATGCCGCGACCGTAGCCGCCCACGGTGCCGGCGGTCGTGAACGAATCGGCCACCGGCGGAGGCCCGGGAGGTCAGGCCGGCGGGGCCACCGTGCTGGCGCGCACCACCAGTTCGGGTTCGATCACCAGATGACGCGGCACGGGGGCGCGGGGACCGGCGGCGGCACCACCGCGGTGCTCCTCCTCGACGCGTTCCAGCAGCAGGTCGATGCTGCGCCGGCCGACCTCGGAGAAGTCCTGGCGGACGCTCGTCAGCGGCGGCGCGAAGAACTCGGCCTCGGGGATGTCGTCGAAGCCGGCCACCGCCACGTCCTCGGGCACGCGCACGCCCGCCTCCCGGAACGCGCGCAGCACGCCGAGCGCCATCTGGTCGTTCGCGACGAACACCGCGGTCAGGTCCGGGCCGGAGGCGGCGCCTCCGCGGCGGGTCAGCCGGCCGGCGAGTTCCTGCCCGGCGCGGTAGCCGCTCAGCGGGCTCCAGTCCCCGACGAGCGGGGGCGGGACCTCGGCCCCGGCCTCCTCCAGTTCGGCCCGCCAGCCCGCCATCCGGGCCTGGCCCTCCACCCAGCTCTGCGGGCCGGCCACATGCCAGACGGTCCGGTGCCCGGCGTCGAGCAGGTGGCGGGTGGCGAGCCGGGCGCCGAGCCGCTGGTCCACGCCGACCGCGGGCACCGGCAGGTCGTGGCCGCCGGGGACGGTGACCAGGGGCAGCGGGTGGCGCAGCTCGCCGAGGGCGGCGACCGCGTCGCGCTGCGGGACGATCACCACGACCCCCTCGACGCCCCAGCCGCTGAGGTGTTCGAGGGCCTCGGCGAGGGTCTGCCGGCTCTGGGTGCGCAGCGCGACCGTGGCCAGCAGGTATCCCGCGCCTCTGGCCGCCTCCTCCAGGGCGGCCAGGGTGCTCGCCGGCCCGTACAGGGTGCTCTCGCTCGCGACGGCGCCGAGGATCTGGGTGCGCCGGGTGACCAGGGTCCGGGCGGAGGCGTTGCGGCGGTATCCCAGCTCCTCGATGGCGCGCAGGACGTCGGCCCGGGTGTTCTCCCGCACATGGGGGTGGCCGCTGAGGACCCGGGAGACCGTCTGGTGGGAGACTCCGGCCACCCGGGCGACGTCGGCCATGGTCGGTGGACGGGATACCGTACCGCCGGCTGGCTGGGGCACCGCTGCCTCCGGTTGCTGCTGCGCTCTGTGGTCAGCGTCAGTGTTAGCGCTAACATAGGGCCACGTCAAGGCAGCCGCGCGGGGCCGGCGCACCGCGCGCCGCGCGGCCCGGGTCCGGACTTCGGCGAACGACTTCGGCGAACGGAGATGAGGCAGTGGTGGGCGGTGTTCCGGCGCAGGCGGCCGGCGGGCGGGCGATCGTCGTCGAGGCCCCGGGGGTCCACCGGTTGGCCGAGGTGGAGCCGCCGGTGCCGGGGCCGGGAGAGGCGGTGATCCGCGTCGCCGCCGCCGGGATCTGCGGCAGCGACCGAGAGGTGTGGCACGGCACCCGGGCCGAGGGATATGTGCGGTATCCGCTGATTCCGGGGCACGAGTGGGCGGGGACCGTGGAGGCGGTCGGCGACGGGGTGGACGCCGCCCTGACCGGACGCCGGGTCGTCGGCGAGGGATTCCGCAACTGCCAGGTCTGCGCGCGGTGCAGGGCGGGGGAGACCAGCCTGTGCACCGCCGGATACGACGAGACGGGCTTCACCCGCCCGGGCGCGTTCGCCGACCGGCTCACCGTGCCGGCGCGGCTGCTGCACGTCCTGGCCGACGACGCCGACCTGCGCGCCGCCGCCCTGCTGGAGCCGGCCGCGGTGGTCGCCGCCGCCGCGCTCGCGGGCGCCGTCCAGCCCGCCGAGCGGGTCGCGGTGGTCGGGGCGGGCACCCTGGGGCTGCTGGCCGTGCAGTTCCTGGCGGCCGGTTCGCCCGGTGAGCTGGCGGTGGTCGATCCGCGTTCCGAACGCGCCGAGCAGGCACGGGCGTTCGGGGCCACCGAGGTGCTCGGGCCGCGGGACGCGGCGGCCCGGGAGGGGCGCTACGACCTGGTCGTCGAGACCGCCGGGGCGCGGGGCACCGCGGCCGCCTCGACCCGGCTGGCGCGGCGCGGCGGCCGGGTCGTCCTGACCGGCATGCCGGCGGACGGCGCGGAGGGCATCGACCCGGTGGCGCTGTCGGTCCAGCAGCTCACCGTGCGCAGCGTCTTCGGCGCCCCGCCGGCCGCGTGGGCGTACGCGGTGCGGGCGTTCACGGCCGGACTGCTGGATCCCGCCCCGCTGATCACGCACGAGCTGCCGCTCGAGGAGTTCCCGGCGGCCGTCGAACTGGTCGGCGGCGGGCCGGGAGTGGGCAAGGTGCTGCTGCGGCCGGACCTGGACGGGTGACGGCGGGGCCCAAGAGGACGCCGGCGGCCCGCGCCGCCTTGCGCCGTCAGATCTGTTCGGGCAGCCGGGCATCCTGCCCGCCGCTGACGGACGCGCCGGAGGCGTCCGGCGCGGTCCGCGGCCGCAGCGGGCGCAGCAGCGCCCACCCGGCGAAGCCCGCCGCGCCGGCCAGCATGCCGATGCCGGCCCACAGGTTGAGGTGGATGCCGCCGCTCTTGCTCAGTTGCTCGGCGTCGGTGAACGCCAGTCCCCACACCAGGCAGACCAGTCCGTAGATCGCGAACAGCAGGGCGATGATGACCCGCAGGTCGAACAGCACGTCCAGGGCGCTGCGGGGCTGCGCCGGATCCGTGGTGGGTTCGGCCATGGTGGCCTCCTTCATGTCTCTCCCCTTCGGGGCTGTGCGGTGGTTCGGTGGCGGGTGCGGGGTCAGAGCGAGAAGACCAGGTAGCCGCCGCCGGCGACCGCCGCGGCCACCACGCTGAGCAGCACCGGGGAGCGGTACCAGCCCGGCTCGCGGGCCACCGTGCGCTCCTCCTTCGGGGTCACGCTGCGGACCAGGCCGACCAGTTCGTGGTCCGGCTTGGGCTCGGTGACCATCGACACCGCGAATCCGACGATCAGCACGAGCACCGTGGCGACGCCGCCGCCGAGGAAGCTGGAGCCCTGGCCGGACAGGTGGATCACACCGGTCTGGTTCAGGACGAACACCGCGACGGCGCCGAGCGTGCCGGTCACCAGGCTGGTCCAGCCGGCCGTCCCGGTCATCCGCTTCCACAGCAGGCCGAGCATGAAGATGGCGAACAGCGGCACGTTGAAGAAGGAGAACAGCGTCTGGATGTAGTCCATGATGTTGCTGAACCCGGAGGCCAGGAACGCCGTCCCGATGGCGATGACGGTGGCGATCACGGTGGCCCAGCGGCCGGCCTTGAGGTAGTAGCCGTCCGAGCGGCCCGGCCGGACCCAGCCCTCGATGAGGTCGTAGGAGACCACGGTGTTGAACGAGCTGATGTTCGCCGCCACACCGGCCATGAAGGACGCCAGCAGCCCGGCCAGCGCCACGCCGAGGAAGCCGTTGGGCAGCAGGTCGCGCAGCAGCAGCGGGACGACGTCGTTGTAGGTGACGCCGGAGGCGGTGCCGCCCTGGCGCAGCTGGGCGATCTGCGGGACCAGCACGGTCGCGATCATGCCGGGGACGATGATGACGAGCGCGATCAGCGCCTTGGGGATGGCCGCGATGAGCGGGGTGCGCTGCGCCGCGGAGGGGCTGGAGGCGGAGAACGCCCGCTGCACCTCGGCGAAGTTGGTGGTCCAGTACCCGAACGAGGTGAGGAAGCCGAGGCCCAGGATGACGCCGGTCAGGCTCCACGCGGAGCTCGCGATGCCGGTCAGCTGGCCGCCGGGGAACGGGTGCAGGATCGCGTGGCCCTGCGGCAGCGCGTCGATCTTGCTGCTCAGGCCGTGCCAGCCGCCGACCCGGTGCAGGCCCACGATCGTCAGCGGGACCATCGCGGCCACGATCACGAAGAACTGCAGCACCTCGTTGTAGATGGCCGCGGACAGCCCGCCCAGCAGGGTGTAGAGCAGGACGACGACGCCGGCGCCGACGATCGCGGCCCACAGCGGCCAGCCCAGCAGGGTGTTGACGACCAGCGCCATCGCGTAGAGGTTCACGCCCGCGATGAGCACGTTGGCCAGGGAGAACAGCAGGGCCTGGATGCGCTGGGTGGTGGGGTTGAACCGGCGGCGCAGGAACTCCGGGACGCTGCGCACCTTCGAGCCGTAGTAGAACGGCATCATCACCAGGCCGAGGAAGATCATCGCCGGGATGGCGCCGATCCAGTAGTAGTGGAAGGCCTGGGTGCCGTACTGGGCACCGTTCGCACTCTGGCCGAGCAGCTCCGTCGCGCCCAGGTTCGCGGACATGAAGGCGAGTCCGGTGATCCAGGCGGGCAGCGATCGTCCTGACAGCAGGAAGTCCAGGCTGGACGAGACTCTGCGCCGGGCGATGAGCCCGATGCCGAGGACCAGCACGAAGTAGACGGCGACCAGGACGTAGTCGACGGGCTGCGCGTCGAGCCGCAGTCCGGAAGCGAGCGGAGTCAGCCCGCCGACGAGGTGCGACGGTGAACCTTGCATGGAAAGAAGCCCCTTGCGTTATTGCTGGGTTTGGGGGCTTATGTTGCTTTTGTTGACAAAAGCCGTCAATGGTCCTGGGGGAACTGTGGCCCAGACCACATGACTGTCGGTCCGGCCCGCCCGTCCGCTCGGCGGATGGTTTTGTTAGCGCTCACAATACCTGCGGCCCCTCACCACCGGGCGCCCGGGTGCCGCTCCCGCCGGCCGCCGGAAACCCGCTTGCCCCGCCCGGTCCGCGGTCAGCAGGATGGCGCCGTGCCCACCTTCACCGCCCCGGACGGGACCGAGCTCGCCTACCACGTCACCGGCGAGGGCGAGCCGCTGCTCTGCCTGCCCGGCGGGCCGATGCGCGCCTCCGCCTACCTGGGAGACCTCGGCGGCCTCCCCGGGCGGCAGTTGATCACGCTCGACCTGCGGGGGACCGGGGACTCCGCAGTCCCCGCCGATCCGGCGACCTACCGCTGCGACCGGCAGGTCGCCGACGTCGAGGCACTGCGCGAGCACCTCGGTCTTGAACGCGTCGACCTCCTCGCCCACTCCGCGGCCGGCGACCTCGCCATCCTCCACGCGGCACGGCACCCGGAACGCGTCAGCGCGCTGGTCCTGATCACCGCCCGGGCGCGCGCCCTGGGCGTCGACTTCACCGTGGAGCACCGCGGACAGGCCGCCGCCCGGCGCGCCGCCGAGCCCTGGTTCCCCGCCGCGTACGGCGCCTTCGAGGCCGTCTGGGCCGGCACCGCGACCGACGACGACTGGGACGCCGCCACCCCGTTCTTCTACGGCCGCTGGGACGACGCCGCCCGGGCGCACGCCGCCCTTGAGCTGGAGCAGACCAACGAGGAGGCCGCGGAGGCCTACGCCTCCCACGGCGCCTTCGACCCGGCCGCCACCCGGGCCGCCATCGCGGCGCTGCGCGCCCCGGTCCTCCTGCTCGCCGGTGAGCTGGACGGCGGGCCGCTGCCCCGGATCGCCGCGAGCATCGCCACGCTGTTCCCGGCGGCGGAACTCGTCGTGCAGCCGGGCGCCGGCCACTACCCCTGGCTCGACGACCCCCGCCGCTTCGCCCGCACCGTCACGGAGTTCCTCGGCCGGGAGCGTCCGTCCACCGGGTGCGGGTCGCCGGTGAGCGGCGGCCGGCGATGAAGTAGAGCACCAGCGCGGCGTCCAGGGCGACGGACGCGAGCGGGGAGACGAGCGCGAGCCCGGCCGCGGCGAGGTAGACCAGCGGCCCGAGCAAGGACCTGCGGCGCGCCGCGACGGCCCGCTCCCGCGCCTGGGCGGGCATCAGTTCGGGATGGGCGCACAGGTGGTTCCACAGCAGGAAGAACCACGTCGACGCGGCGCCCAGCGACAGCGCGTACAGCACCGCGGCGTCCGGGGCGCCCGGCCCGCCGAGGTGCCCGCCCAGGGTCGCGGTCGGCACCGGCAGGAAGCTGATGACCATCAGCATCCCCAGGTTGAGGAAGAGCAGCGTGCGGTCGACGCGCCGTACGTGGTGGAAGAGGTTGTGGTGATGGATCCAGGCGATGCCGATCACCAGGAAGCTCGTCACGTACGCGGTCAGCGCCGGCCACTCCCGGCCCAGCGCGGGCCAGACCGGGGCGCCCGCGGCCGGTGCCCTGACGTCCAGGACGAGGAGGGTCGCGGCGATGGCGATCACCCCGTCGCTGAACGCCTGAAGCCGGGCGGGCGTGATGTAGCCGTCGGCGTCGCCGTCCGGATCCTCGCTCGCCGCCGCGGTCCCGGGGAGGTCCTGTGCCATGCCCGTCATGATCGGCGAGCCGGGACCGCCCGGCGGGCGGATCGCCGTGACCGTTACGGTGCCGTTGCCCGGCCGCGCCGCGGTGCGGTGCGAGGTGGTGGCGGCTGGAAGGGCCGCGCCGCGTTGCCCGCGCCGCCCGCGCCGCCGGCGTCGCTCGTCCGGCGCACCAGCGGTCGCGGCCCCTCGATCGGTGACCCTAGTGTCACCAAGCGTGAACACTTCCGTGAAGAGGGCCTTTTGTACCTCCGCCGGTTCCGCCCTGCTGGCGTTCGTGGCGCTGACCACCGGCACCACTCCGGCGGCCGCCGCCGGTTCCGTCGTGCCCTGGTACCGCATGCAGCTGCGGAACGACTGCGAGGCGAGCGCCCTGCGCATGGTCCTGGCCGCCCGCGGCGTCCACGCCGGCGACCAGGCCATCCTGGGCCGCATCGGCGTCGACCGGGTGCACCACCGGTTCGGGCGCTCGGGCCCGCTCGCGGGCAATCCCTTCCGGGCGTTCGTCGGTGATCCGAACGGTTCCGAGGTCGCCGGCACCGGCTTCGGCGTGTACGCGCCGCCCGTCGCCGCCGCCGCCCGCTCCTACGGCCTGGCCGTACTCGCCGCCGGGCAGGGGATCTCGCCGGCCACCCTGCGCGCGCAGGTCACCCGCGGCCATCCGGCGATCGTCTGGGTGGACTACCTGTGGCGGCGGGTGGCGACCCGCTGGTACACGGCGTACGACGGACGGCGCGTCCCCTACGCGGGACCGGCGGAGCACACCGTCGTGGTCACCGGCTTCCCGGGCGGGCGGGTCACCGTCAACGACCCCTCCCGCGGGCGCCTCACCCTCAGCCGGTCGGCCTTCGACGCCGCCTACGCGACCTACGGGAACATGGCGGTGATCGTCCGCTGACGCCGCCGCGCCCGGCCCCGGACCATGCGGGCCCCCGAGCCGGGCGCGGACCACGGCGAACTGACGGGCCGTCAGCCCGGCCAGGTGCCGGTCAGGCGGCGGGCCGCGGAGGCCCCGGAACGGTCGACGGCCGCCTTGACCACGGCGAAGACGGCTCCCTGCAGCGCGGCCGCGAGAAGGACCTCACGCCAGGTGCGGTCCTGGTCCGTCGCGCCGGGCGCGTCGTCGTCGTGCCCGAGCAGCCGCCACGTCCGGTCGAACACCGCGCTCGCGAGCATGCCGCCGCCGAGCCCGAGCAGCAGCCCGACCGGCTTGTAGAGGACCTTCGACGCCCTCACCGGCCCCTCCGGGCCCGGCGCACCAGCGTGAAGACCGCCAGCGCCGCCGTCGCGCCGATCAGCGGCATGCGGTTGCGGCGCACCACCCGGCCGACCTGCGCGGCGGTCCGCACCACCGGCTCCGGCGCGGTCTGCTGGACCTTCGCCGCGACGGTGGTGGCCGTCCCGGTCAGCTGCGTGGCGGCCTGCGCGGTCCTCTCCCGCACCGGCTCCGGCACCTTGTCCTGCATCAGGTGCAGGGCCTGCGCCGCGGTCTCCTGGGCCTGCGCCTTCGCCTGTCCGGCCTGCCGGCGCACCTGGCCCGCCACCATCCCCGCCTTGCGGAGCGCGCGGTCCTTGACGTCCGCCTGCGCGGCCAGCGCATCGACGGTCCGGCCGAGTTCCTCGCGGGTGGCCGCGGCCTGCTCCCGCAGTTGCCGCGTGCTCGGGGCCGGCGTCGAGCCGTTCTTGTCCGAGGTACTCATCGGTGCACACCTTCCTTGATCGTGGCCATGTCGTCCCTGACCCCCTCGATCGCCTGCTCCGGTACCGGCGGGGTGCCCTGCCGGACCTGCTTCCGGCCCGCCAGCGCGAGCAGCGCGGCGAGCACGAGCAGGGCACCGGTGACGATCAGCGCGGACGCCCATACCGGCAGCACCAGCGCGAGAGCGGCGATCGCCGCGGCCACCGCGGCCTGGAACGCGACGAACGCCACCATCCCGGCGCCGCCGAACAGCCCGCCGCCGACGCCGAAACGCCTGCCCTTCTGCGCCATCTCCGCCTGGGCCAGCCGCAGTTCTTCACGGACCAGCCGGCCGAGCTGCTGCGAGGCCTGAGCGGCCAGTGCGCCCAGGGAGTCCTCGTGGGACGGCGCGCCCCGAGGTTCGCTGCCGGTCATTCCGTCCACCTTTCTGACATTCTGACGTTCTGACGTTCTGACACGTCGGTCCTCGCCCGGTACCCCGTCGGCGCCGGGGCATGTCGGCCGCACGGGAGCGGGAGGGGGGCACCGCCGCCCGGCGGCCCGGAACCGGCCACGCGCCCGGCAGGCCGCGGCGTCGCCCGCGGCAGCCGCCGCCGTCGCGGTGGGCGCCTGCCGATGCGTATGCCCCTCGGCGGCGTCGTCACGCCCACCCCGGTCGGCCGCTGACGTGCGAGGGGTGGTTACCGCAAGGACCCCGGGGCAGACGGGAGTCCAGGACTGCGCTCTCACCACCAGGCAGGAGTGGCGGGTATGACATGGACGCCGGGCACCGAAGGCAGTGCGGCCGCCGAGGCCGCGCGTACCGAACTGGAGGCCGTCACCGATCCCACAAGCCGGGCGACCGTCCTGGCGCTGCTCGCGATCGCGCACCAGCTGGGCGATGTCACCCGGATGACGCGGAGCCTGCTGCCGCAGGTCAAGCAGCTCAACCAGTACCTCGGCGCCATCGCCAACAAGCCCTGACCCGGCGCCGCGGCCCGGGGCTCAGCAGCGGTACAGCGGCTGCCCGCCCACGGCCCGGCCCGGCACCGGGGCGCAGTGGGCGGCGACCCACGCCATGACCCGGCCGGGGGCCGAGGCGGGCGGAGAGACCGGGTGGACGATGACGTAGCGGACCTCGCCGGCGGCCACCAGCCGGCGAAAGGCGCCGACCGTGGGGAAGGGCACCTGCCCGGTGAAACCACCCATCGGCAGGACCGGCGCGCCCGCGGCCAGGATGTAGGGGGAGGCGTCGGTCCAGGCGGGCACGGCCGCCAGGTACCGCGCGCCGTCCCGGTGGGCGCGCAGATACGCCAGCAGACCGCGCTGGGACGAGGTGAGCGTGGCGGCGCCGCCCGCACCCCGCGGGCTGGTGGGCCCGACGCGTGCCATGCCGCCCGGCAGGTTGTAGCGCGGATCGAGCGCGGACACCGACCAGGCGGCGGGCGCCAGGAGGGCCGAGACGACGACGAGCGCGACACCGGCCGTGCGCAGCCGCCGGCTGCGGGCCGCCCGCAGCAGCACCAGCGAGACCGCGCACAGGACGACGGCGGACGGCGCCACCCAGGGCAGGAAGGAGCGGTAGCGCCAGGACACGATCGCGCCCCAGAGCACCGTCACGGCGGCCACCGCGGGCAGCAGCCAGGCGTGCCGGCCGGCGGACGACGTCGCCCGCCGGCCCCGCGCGACCGCGACACCGGTCAGGACCGCCAGGGGCGCGGCGACGGCGCCCAGGTAGTAGGTGTGCCCGGCCACGCTGCCCGCGCTGAAGGCGGCGAAGTACGTCAGCAGCCACAGCCCGCAGACGATCAGGCCGGTGCGCGCCGGATCCGTGCGCGGCGCCCGCCGCCAGGCCGCGCCGAGTCCCCACACCAGCCCCAGGGCCGCCAGCGGGTACAGCCATCCGCCCTGGGAGGCGAGCCCGGGCGCGAACATCTTGGCCAGTGCGCCGAGTCCGCCGTGCTGGGTGGCGGTGACGCTGCCGCTGCCCTCGGCGGAGAGGCCGACCGCCCCGAACCGGTTCAGGAAGTTGTACCCGAACACCATGCTGAACGCCGAGTCGTTGGTGGTGCCGTCGATGTAGGGCCGGTCCCCGGCGGGCGTCAGCGAGACGGCGACGACCCACGACAGGGAGACCAGGACGGCCACCGCGCAGGCCAGCGCGGCGTCACGGATCCTGCGCCGCAGCGGGGCCGGGGCCCCGGCCAGGTAACCCGCGGTCAGGGCGGGCAGGATCGCCCACGCCTCCACCATCTTGCACTGGAACGCCAGCCCCACCCAGAGCGCGGACAGCAGCAGCGTCCGCAGCCGTGCCGTCGCGGCCGCCCGCTGCGCTGCGTCCGCCGCCAGCAGCAGGAGCAGCATGAACGGCGCGTCCTCGACGATCGAGCGGCCCAGCCCCACCGTCACCGGTGTGAGCGCGAGGACGGCGGCCGCCGTGAGCGCGGCGGTCTCGCCCGCCCAGCGGCGCACCATCCGGTGGACGACGATCACGGCGGCGACGCACTCCAGTGCCTGCGGCAGGACCAGCGCCCAGGGGCGCATCCCGAACACCATCGCCGAGAGCGCCTGCGGCCACAGGAATCCCGGCAGCTTGTCGATCGTGATCGCGTCGCCCGGATCGAACGAGCCGTAGAGGAACGCACGCGGGCCGAGCGTCATGCTCCGCACCGCGGCGGCGTAGAAGACGTGGTACCGGCCGCGGTCGATGCCCCAGGTGGACAGCGTCGCGGACAGGGCGGCGACGAGCAGCAGGCCGAGGCGCGCGTACGCCGCCCGGCGTCCGCCCGACCCCCCTGGCCGCGCGCCGGTGGGCGGAGGGGCGAAGCCCGTGCCGGGGCTGGCGGGGACGGTGCTGACCATGGAAGGGGACCTCTTGTCCGGCGGCTCATCGGGGGTACGGGCGGCGAGTGGTCCGACGGCGTACGCGGGCGTCCCGCTCGGAACGGAACCCGGGGCGGCCTGGGGACACCACACGGTGAGCAGTGTCCGGGCAGGCAGGTGAACGCGGCCCGAACCTGCGGCTGCGCGGCGAGGAAGATCCCGGTGCCAGGTGGTCACGATCACCGCGGGCCGCGGCCTTCCCCGCCCGGGCGGTCCGTCCGGAGGAAAATCTTCCGGGAAATCTCCCGGGGAGTGTCGATCCGGCCGTCTCCCGTTCGACGCATGAGTGAGAGGCGGGGAACGTCCCCGCCCCGGAGAACGAGGAGTGACCGGTCATGCCGCGTTTCCTTTCGATGGTCCGTGTGGACGAGCAGAGCATCCCGGCGGGAGGTCCCGGCCCGGAGGTCATGGAGCGGATGAGCGCCCTCCTGGAGGAGATGACGAAGGCGGGGGCCGTGCTGGACACCGCCGGGCTGACCCCCACCTCCGAGGGCGTCCGGGTCACCTGGTCCGGCGGCCGGCTGGACTACACCGACGGCCCCTTCACCGAGACCAAGGAGGTGGTCGGCGGCTACATGCTCATGCAGGTCAAGGACCGGGCCGAGGCGCTGGAGTGGACCCGGCGCTTCCTGCTGATCCACCCCGAGGAACTGGAGGTCACCGTCGAGCTGCGGCAGCTCGCCGAGGGCTGATCCGTCCCGGCTTGCCCTGGTCGTCCGCGGGTGCTCTGATGGGTGCCCGTGACGGCAGCACGCGCGACCGAAGCGGTCGAAGCGGTGTTCAGGATCGAGTCGGCGCGGATCATCGCGGGGGTCGCCCGCATCGTGCGGGACATCGGCATCGCCGAGGAGATCGCGCAGGACGCCCTGGTCGCCGCGCTGGAGCAGTGGCCCGAGTCGGGCGTCCCGGACCGGCCGGGCGCCTGGCTCATGGCCACCGCCCGGCACCGGGCGATCGACCTGGTACGCCGCAGGGAGGTGTACGCCCGGAAACTGGCGGAGGCCGGCCGGGCGCTGGAGGACGTCGCGCCGCCCGAACCGGCCGACACCGAAGGCATCGACGACGACCTGCTGCGGCTGATCTTCACCGCCTGCCATCCCGTCCTGCCGGCCCAGGCGCGGATCGCGCTGACGCTGCGGCTGCTGTGCGGCCTGACCACCGAGGAGATCGCCCGCGCCGTCCTGGCCTCCGAGCCGGCCGTCGCCCAGCGCGTCGTCCGGGCGAAACGGGCACTGGCCAAGGCCGCGGTCCCCTTCGAGGTCCCGTACGGCCCGGACCGCACCGCGCGGCTGTCCTCGGTCCTCGGCGTCGTCTACCTCGTCTTCAACGAGGGCTACTCGGCGACGGCCGGGGACGACCTGCTGCGTCCGGCGCTGTGCGAGGACGCGCTGCGGCTGGCCCGGCTGCTGGAGGGGCTGATGCCCGCCGAGCCCGAGGTGCACGGCCTGGCCGCGCTGCTGGAGTTCCAGGCCTCCCGGATCCCGGCGCGCACCGGACCCGGCGGTGAGCCGGTGCTCCTCGCGGACCAGGACCGCTCCCGGTGGAACCGGCTGCTGATCCGGCGCGGCGTCGAGGCCCTGGAACGCGCGGGCGACGGCCCCTACTCCCTCCAGGCCGCGATCGCCGCCTGCCACGCGCGGGCGGTGCGTTACGAGGACACCGACTGGACGGCGATCGCCACGCTGTACGGCCGGCTGATGGCGCTGGCTCCGTCACCGGTCGTCGAACTGAACCGAGCGGTCGCCGTCTCGATGGCGCAGGGCCCCGAGCCCGCCCTGGGGCTGGTGGACGCCCTGGCGGGCGAACCCGCGCTGCGCAACTACCACCTGCTGCCGAGCGTGCGCGGGGACCTGCTGGCGCGGCTCGGCCGGAACCGGGAGGCGCGCGCCGAGTTCGAGCGGGCGGCGTCCCTGACCCGCAACTCCCGGGAGCGCGGCCTGCTCCTGGAGCGGGCCGCCCGGTGCGGGCCGGACCCGCGGGGCTGACCGCGGTGGCGGTCAGGCGACGGTGACGGTGGTGCCCGATGCCGTCGGCGCGTCGGGCAGCGGGACGGTGGTGGTGCGGGTGGCCGGATCGTAGGACCAGCCGCGGACCGGGGCGGTGCCCGCGGTGACCGATCGCGGGGCGTCGGTGCCGAACAGGCGCAGGACGTAGGCGCGGTGGGTGACCGCGCCCGGATAGTCGCCGCGGCGCGGCCCGATGGTGACGGTCGTCGACGTGCCGTGGCGGGCGGTGCGGATCCGGGTGGTGGCGTACTGGCCGGTCCGGTAGCCGTGGCCCTCGCCGGCGTCCTCGTACAGGCGGAACGACCCGTCGCCCGCCGCGATGTCCAGGGTCACCCCGGACAGGGGCCGCCCGGTGACGTGGTCGGTGTAGTCGGTGCGGCGCGGCACGATCGCCCCGGACTTCAGGAAGACCGGCATGGTGTCCAGGCCCGTGGTGATCCGCCGCACCGTGCCGCCGGCGTACGTCCGGCCGGTGAAGTAGTCCGTCCACGAGGATCCGGGCGGGAACCAGACGGTGGTCTCCGCGCCGCCGCCCGGGGCGTCCGGGGTGGTCACCGGGGCGACGAGCAGCCCGTCGCCGTACAGGTACTGCCGCGGGTGGCGGTACGCCTCATCGGATGCCGGGTAGTCCAGGTACATCGCCCGCACCAGCGGGACGCCGGTGCGCACCGCCTGTTCGGCGAGCGTGTAGGTGTACGGCACCAGGCTCTCGCGCAGCCGCAGGAACCGCGCCGCCGACGTCCGGGCCGCGGTGCCGTACTCCCACGGCAGGCGGTCGCCGTGATTGGAGTGCAGGCGCAGCACCGGCTGGAACGTGCCGAGTTGCACCCATCGCGCGTACAGGTCGTCGGGGTCGTGCCTGCCGTGGAAGCTGCCGATGTCATGCGAGACGTACGGCAGCCCGATGGCGCCCTCGTCGGCGGTGAACTCCGCCTCGAAGGCCAGGACGGACCAGGTCGGCAGGGTGTCGCCGGTGAAGTGCACCGCGTAGCGGTGGTCGGCCCACGGGCCGGTGGGCACCGCGGTGGAGGTGAAGTAGCCGCCGGACTGGACGGAGCTGCCGATCCGGGACAGGACGTAGCCGCGCCGGCCGCGGGCCTCGCCGTCGGCGGCGTACTGCGCGTTGATCCAGGCGTCGGGGGTGACGCCGGGCAGGGACACCCGGCTGGCGTCGCAGCACCAGTCCAGCCACCAGGCGTCGACGCCCTGCTGCTCCAGGGGGCGGTGCAGGGCGAGGTAGGCGGCGAGCTGGTCGGGGTCGGACCAGTCGAAGGTGCAGACGATGAGCGTGCAGTCGAGCTTGGAGCGGGCGATGGCCTGGGTCTCGGCGTACCGGGGGTCGAGGGTGGTGATGCTGGGGTGGACGTTCAGCGACACCGTCAGGCCCTGGGTGTGCGCCCAGGCGAGGAAGGCCCGCGGGTCGGGGAAGAGTTCCGGGTTCCAGTTCCAGCCGTTCCACGGCAGGGGAGCCTTCCAGTCGGTGTCGGCCACGAGGACGTCGAGCGGCACCTTCTCGGCACGGAACCGGGGCAGCAGCCTGGTCGCGTAGTCGGACGCGGTGTAGGGGTGGTAGCGCGAGAACCACACGCCGAACGCGGACTCGGGCAGCATCGCGGCCGGGCCGGTGAGCGAGCGCAGGTCGGACAGCGCCCGGCGGTAGTCGGGGCCGTACGCGAACAGATACCCGTCCTGGTACGGCAGGCCGCCGTGCGAAGGGCGGGGGGTGACGGTGCCGCGCGCCGGATCGAACAGCGCCGTGGCGGAGTCGTCCAGCAGATACCAGCCGTCCCGGGTGAGCAGCCCGGGGGCCAGGGGCGCCGCGGTGAACCGCAGGTCCAGGCTGCGCCGGTAGCCGCCGAGCACCGTGTGCCCCGGCGGGTAGGGCGCGGCGGGGGGTGTGACGGCCAGGCTGTCCACGTTCACCCGGCCGGAGTCGGCCGGATCCTCGGTCACCGTGACGGTGTTGGTGCCCGCCGAGAGGTGGACGGGCACCGAGGCGGTCGCCCAGTCGTCCCAGCCGGCCGTCGGGGGCAGCGTGAGACGCACCGGTGCCCCCGCGCCGGCCCGGGCCGACAGCGTGCGGGTGGTGGTTCGGCCGTCACTGCCCGTGCTGTTGGCGTAGCGGACGGCCAGGGCGTAGTCGCCGTCGGACGGCACCGCGGTGATCCGGTAGGTGATCGAGGCGCCGGCCTGCTCGAATCCCTCGACGTAGGAACCGCCGGTGTGGCCGTGGTGGCCCACGGCGGGCAGGGCCCCGCCGGCCAGATCGCCGTTCTCCGCCTCGCAGGCGGTGTCGAACAGGCAGACGCCCGGGGGCTGTTGGAACGTGGGGTGGGCGACGGCCGCCGCGGTGCCGGCCCGCAACCGGACGGTGGTGTTCGACGGGGTGAACGGCCCGCTCCCCTCCTGGTACGACAGGGTCTGCCGGGCCGTGGCGATGTAGCGGTAGCCGTTCCGGGTCCAGGTGCGGAAGGGCGGCGCCGGCAGGTGGCGGTCGACCGCGGTGAAGGTGGGCCGGTCCTCGAACCGGCCGTCACCGGCGTACTCCATGCGGATCAGCGTCGGGGTCAGCACCTCGAACCGCGCCCTGCCGTCCACCACGGTGGCGTCCCGTGCCGCGGCGGTCGCGCCGGCCGCCGAGGGCGGGCCGGCGGCGAGGCAGGCGGCCGGCAGCGCGGCGAGGAGCACCCATGACGGCAGCCGCTTCCTCGTTCCCCTCACCGAACCTCCCGCGCACACCCCGCGTCGGAACAATCCCGGAGAATCTAGCGAGGAGCCGGGTATATCCGTCAAGAGTGCGGATCAGGGCGTGAATCGGGCAGCCGGAACGCGTGAAAGCCCCGTGATTCCGGGGCTGTTGAACGGTCAAGGGTGACCGGTTCCCGACGCTCGGCCCCGGGGGTGTGCGGGGGAGGTCAGGCGGGTGGGGTGGCCTGGGCGGGGCCGGTGGGGTGGGTGAGGCGGTGGACGGCGTCCTGCATGTGGTGGTCGAGGAGGGTGAGCAG
>JBEHXI010000092.1:0-24748 GCA_048498775.1 Actinomycetota bacterium
TCGGTAGCGGTCCGCGAGAGGTGGGCGTCCTTTCTCCGCGACACGGACCGGTGGTTGCGAGGACACACGCCGGCCCAGGAGGCCGGGTCGGAGACGCCCAGGACGCTGGAGAAGCTGCTGGAGGACGTTTGACACCAGTGTCCTCCGGCAGCTTCGCCAGGCGACGGGTCTCCCGGGTGCGTTCGCGGACGATCCCGGCGCGCGGTTGCGGCTGACGCCCCCGCAACCGCCGGATCGGCTCCGGCGGCTCGGGGCCGGGGTGGACCCAGGCCGTGTTCGACGAGCTTGGCGATCCACTCGGAGTCCTTCACGTCGGGAAACGGTCCGTACCCCACTTCGACGCGGACTGCCGGCACCGCACGCGAACGCGGCCCGGAGGGAAGGGCGACCCGGTGCGGTGACAAGGTGGCGTGGCCAACCCCGACGCGGCCCTGGGTGATGCGGCGGACCAGGAGGTTGGCACTGCCGGGGTAGCCCGGTTCTCTGATCTCCCGCAGCAGGCCGGTGACAAGGACGGCGGGGCCTTCGGTCCGGCGTTTGCGTGCCGGTGAGGGTGAGGATCCGCGCTAGGGAGACCTGGTACTGGTCAGCGCCGACGATCCGGCCAAGGGGCCCGTGGACCCGGACGTCCGACGCGAGCACATGGGCCAGTGCGGCCGGCCGGTTGGCCTGCCAAGCGCCGAAGCGGGCGTCGGCGGCTGCGGTCACATCGTTGTGGTCCCACTTGGCGAACAGGTGGTCGATCGCGTTCTTCAGCACGCCGCTGGCGCTGTGGTTGTACTCGGGGGTCATGACGACGAACCCGACGAACGAAGCGATCTTCTCGGCCCGGCGTCGGCAAGGATGCCCGGGACCACGCGGCTACTTGCCGAAGCCGGCGGTGAGGCCGCTGAGGAGCTGGCGCCGGCCGACGATGTACAGGGCGAGGATCGGCAGGGTGGAGAGGACCACGGCCGCCAGGATCGCGGGGACGTTGACGGTGAACTGCCCCTGGAAGCTCCACAGCGCGAGCGGCAGCACCCGGTTGTCCGGGCTCTGGGTCAGGATCAGCGGGAAGAGGAACCCGTTCCAGACGTTGAGCGCGTCATAGATCGCCACGGTCGTCAGCGCCGGCCGCGCGAGCGGCAGCGCGAGGTTCCACAGCATGCGCCAGTCGCCTGCGCCGTCCGCGCGCATGGCCTCGAAGAGCTCGTCCGGGATGTCGCGCAGGAAGTTGGCCAGGATGATCACGGTGAGCGGGATGGCGAACGCGGCCGACGGGAGGATGATCGCGGTCAGCGTGTCGTACATCTGTGCTTTGGTGATGAGCAGATAGACGGGGATGATCGTCGCCTGGAGGGGGATGGCCAGGCCGAACAGGAAGATGGTGAACGTTGCCCGCAAGGCCCGGCTCTTGCCGCGGACGATGGCGTAGGCAGCCATGAAAGCGACGGCCAGGGTCAGCGCCGTCGCGCCCGCGGTGACCACCACGCTGTTGAGCAGGTAGCGGCCGAATCCGCTGTCCAGCACCAGGCGGTAGTTGCCCAGGGTGGGATGGGTCGGCAGAGAGAGCGGGTTGGCGGTGAAGAAACCCGCCTGGCTGCGCAGGCTGCTGACGACGACCCAGTAGATCGGCACCAGGACGACGACCAGCCAGCCGAAGCCGGCCAGGGCGCCCAGCGGATTGCCGGTGCGCCGGCGCGGACGCGGACGCGGACTCGGGATGATGGTGTGCCCGGAGGGTGCTGGAGGGCCGCCGGCCGAGGGCATCGCGGGACGCGTGCCGTGGTGGACCACGCGGGAGAGGCTCGACATCATGCACCTGCCTGCTGGCTGTTCATCCGGTTGAAGCCGGAGAACCGGACGAGGGTGAGGGAAAGGAGGAGTCCGGCCGCGACCAGCACCACGGAGATCGCGCTGGCCAGTCCCATCTGGTTGCTCTGGAAGCCCGTGATGTACATGTCGAGCGGCAGGAAGCGGGTGGCATAGCCCGGGCCGCCACCGGTCAGCACGAAGACCACGTCGAAGTAGGTCAGCGAGCCGACGAGCATCAGCGTCGAGGACGTGACGATCGTGTAGCGCAGCTGCGGCAGGGTGACGTACCGGAACTGGGCCAGCTTCCCGGCGCCGTCGATGGCCGCGGCCTCGTAGAGCTGGGCCGGGATCTGCCGGGCACCCGCCTGGTAGAGCAGCGTGTGGAAGGGCACGAACTGCCAGGCGATGACGAAGACGACGGTGTAGAACGCCAGGTTGGGGTCGCCCAGCCAGTCCTGGTTGAGGACGGGCAGGTGGAGGGCCGCGCCCAGGCCGAAGTTGGGGTCCAGCAGGTTCTTGAAGGCGATGCCGATCGCCGCCGAGGAGATCAGCAGCGGCACGAAGTACAGCACCGCGAGGACGGCGCGGTAGCGCTGGCGGCCGGCGACGAAGACTCCGAGCAGCAGGCTGATCGGAGTCTGCACCACCCAGGAGATGACGATCAATTTGGCGGTCAGCCAGAGCGCGTGCCGGGTGACGCCACTGGTGAACAGCTCCCGCCAGTTCCCGAAGCCGGACCACTGGGGGCTGCCCAGCCCGTTCCAGCGGGTCAGACTCAGGTAGACCACGATCGCCATCGGCGCCAGGGCGAAGAGCCCGAACAGCGCCAGGGCGGGGACGGCCATGAGAAAGGGGGGCCCGCCGCGCTGCCTGCGGGCCCGGACCGGGTGGATCGCATTGCTCACTTCGTCGCCTTGTCCATGGCGGCGCAGAACTGCTGCGGGCTGATCTGGCCGAGGAAGAGCTGGTCGAGGTTGGTGAGCAGCGTGTCACCGGCGCTGGGACTGAGAGCCTGGTCCCAGGACAGCTGGAAGCTCTTCGCGCCCAGGGTGAGCTGGTATACGAAGCCGTTCCAGTCGGGCTGGGCGGATGCGTGGATCTTGGCATCCAGGCCCTTGACGGGGGGCACGTTGCCGTCCTTGAGCAGGCTGTCGATGTAGGAGTCGTTGAAGACACCCTTGGACAGGTAGTCCACGGCAGCCTTCTTCTGGCCGGCGCTCGCCTGGGCGGAGAGGGAGAAGAAGTTGGAGGGGTTGCCGACCACGTCGGTCGGGTCGCCGGTGCCGCCACTGACGCTGGGGAAGCCCGTCCAGCCGAGGTGGCCGCCGGAGACGAAGGCCGGGTCACCGGTCTGGATGGTGGCGAAGGCCCAACTGCCCATCAACTGCATCGCGGCCTTGCCGGTGTAGAGCTCGGCCTCGGGCTGACCGGTGTCCTCGGTGACGGAGGCGAAGCCCTTGGCGAACGCGCCCGCGTCGACCAGCTGCTTGATCATGGTGGCGGCCTTCAGAACGGCCGGCTGCGACCATGCTCCCGGCTTGCCGTCGGCGATGTTCTGGAAGACCTGCGGACCGCCGATGCGGTCGGTGAGGTACTCCAGCCACATCAGGTCCGGCCACTTGGACGCACCGCCGATGGACAGCGGGGCGATGCCGGCGGCCTTGAACTTCGCGACCAGGGCGAGCAGGTCGTCCCAGGTCTTCGGCGGCTGAGCGCCGACCTTCCGGAAGAGCTGCTTGTTGAAGTAGAGGACGACGGGCTGGACGCCGTTGATGGGGACCCCGTAGACCTTGCCGTTGAAGGTGGTGGCCCGCAGGACGGAGGGGAGGAGCCGTCCCTTCCACGCCGGGTCGGCATCCAGCTGCGGGGTGAGGTCGGCGACCTTCCCCGCGGCGACGTAGTCCTTGAGCGCGCCGCCGCCCCAGTTCTCGAAGAGCACCGGCCCGTTGCCGGAGCCCACCCCGACCCGCAGCTTCTGCTTGTACGGGTCGTTCTGGAAGAACTGCATGTCAATCTTCTCGGTGGAGTTCGCGCCGTTCCACTGCTGTGCGGAGGCCTGCAGCGTCGTCTGCGATCCGCCGGTCAGCGCCCACGCCAGCGCACCGCTGCCGTCGCCCGAGCCCCCGTTGGACGGGCCGCTGGTGCCGCAGGCGGCCAGGGCGAGGGAGAGGGCCGCCGAGCCGCCGGAGAGGATCACGGATCGGGTGGTTCTGCGGGCCATGGTGAGCTCCTTAGCTCGCGAGGGAGGAGGGAGGGAGGGGAGATCGAAATATTTCGAAAAAATCGAGCTCGCGTGGTCGGCAAAACTAGGAGCGGCCACCGTGAGAGTCAAGGGTTCAAGCAGGAGATTTCGCGCATCATCGCCTCTGGACGAGGCTAAAAGCTTGCGATAGCTTTTCGGCGCGCAACCGAAAGGACTGGCATGTCCAAGAGCATGGGGCGGCGCGGTCGACCGACCCTGACCGCCATCGCCGACGCCGCGGGGGTCTCGGTGGCCACCGTCTCCAAGGTGGTGAACGGCCGCAGCGACGTGGCGCCCGAGACCCGGGCGCGGGTGGAGCAGTTGCTGGTCGAGCACGACTACGTGGCCCGCGGATCGGCCAGGCCGTCCGCAGGCGTACGCACCGTCGACCTGACCTTCGACGCCCTGGTCAACACCAACAACCTGGTGATCACCCAGGGCGTGGCGGAGGCCGCCGAGGCGGCCGGGGTGGATGTGGTGATCCGCATCGCGCCGATCGACCCGCTGGGCGCCACCTGGGTCCGCAAGGTCGTCCAAGCCGGCCGGGAGGGCGTCATCCTGGTCACCTCGGAGCTGACGCACAGCCAGCGGGCGCAGTTCGAGCAGGCCGGCATCCCGCTGGTGCTCATCGACCCGATGAACGTGCCCGACGAGGGCGTGCCCAGCATCGGTGCCACGAACTTCGCCGGCGGCATGGCCGCCACCGAGCACCTGCTGCAACTCGGTCACCGGCGGATAGCCATGATCGAGGGACGCGGCGACGCCGTCTGCAGCAAGGCCAGGCTGCACGGCTACCAGGCGGCGCTCAGCAGCGCCGGAATCGCACCGGATCCCGCCCTGGTGCGCTGCGGCGACTTCGAGTTCAAGCCCTCGTACCGGGCCGCCCTTGAACTGCTCGCCCTCGACGAGCCGCCGACCGCGATCTTCGCCGCCAATGACATGGGCGCCTTCGGCGTCATCGAGGCGGCCAGGGTGCACGGCCTGCGCGTGCCGGAGGACCTGAGCGTGGTCGGCTTCGACGACAACGACGCGGCCCGCACGTCCGCTCCCCCTCTCACCACCGTCCGCCAGCCCTTCGCGGAGATCGGCCGGGCCGCCCTGGAAGCGGTCCTGCAACTCGCTGAAGGCCGTCCTCTCAACAGCCACCGTGTGGAGCTGGCAACCCAACTGGTCGTCCGCGAGTCCACTGCCCCTCCTCGCAGATAGAACCGCGTCCCTCACAAGACCGCCGGTCCGTCCGGCCCTCACCCCCAGGAACCACCGCATGACCAACGCCTGGAACGACCCGGCCCGCTCCCGCGACGAACGTGTGGAGGCCCTCCTGACCGAGATGACCCTGGAGGAGAAGCTCGCTCAACTCGGCAGCATCTGGGTCGGAGTGGAACGGGTCAGCGGCAACGTCGCCCCCATGCAGGACGTCTTCGCCCGGCACACCGACGACTACGGGCAGGCCCGCAAGGACGGCATCGGCCACCTCACGCGGCCGTTCGGTACCAAGCCGGTCGAACCCGCCGAGGGAATACGCCAGTTGGCCGCCCTCCAGCGCGACCTGGTCGAGAACACCCGGCTGGGCATACCCGCCATCGCCCATGAGGAGTGCCTGACCGGCTTCACCACCTACCGGGCCTCCGTCTTCCCCGCCGCGATCGCCTGGGCGGCGACCTTCGACACCGAACTGGTCGAGCGGATGGCCCGGGCCATCGGCGACGGTATGCGCGAGGTCGGTGTCCACCAGGGCCTGTCACCTGTGCTGGACGTGGTCCGCGACTACCGCTGGGGCCGGGTGGAGGAGACCCTCGGGGAGGATCCGTACCTGGTCAGCGAGCTCGGATCGGCCTATGTGCGCGGCCTGGAGAGCGCCGGCGTCATCGCCACCCTCAAGCACTTCGCCGGCTACTCCGCCTCCCGAGCCGCCCGCAACCATGCCCCGGTCCCCATGGGACCCCGCGAGTTCGCCGACGTCATCCTGCCCCCCTTCGAAGCCGCCGTCCGCGAGGGCGGCGCCCGCTCGGTGATGAACTCCTACGCCGACGTCGACGGCGCCCCCGCAGGTGCCGACCCCTCTCTGCTCACCGGTGTGCTGCGCGACCAGTGGGGCTTCGAGGGCACGGTCGTCTCCGACTACTGGTCCGTGGCCTTCTTGCAGACCATGCACCGCATCGCCGGAACCCGGGGCGAGGCAGGGGCCCGCGCGCTGGCCGCAGGCATCGACGTCGAACTGCCCGACACCCTCTGCTTCGGTGAACCGCTGGCCGAGTTGGTGCGCGGCGGCGACGTGCCGGAAGGACTCGTCGATCGCGCGGTCCGCCGCGTCCTGCGCCAGAAGGCCGAACTCGGCCTTCTCGACGCCGACTGGGCCCCGGCCGAGCCGGACGCGGAAGACACCGTCGACCTCGACCCGCCCGCCAACCGCGAGATCGCCCGACTCATCGCCGAGCGCGGCGCCGTCCTGCTGGACAACCCCGGCGACCTCCTGCCGCTTGCCCCGCAGACCGCCTCGATCGCTCTGGTGGGCCCCTGCGCGGACGACCCCCAGGCGTTCTTCGGTTGCTACTCCTTCCCCAACCACGTACTGCCCCACCACCCCGGCACCGGGATCGGCATCGCGGCCCTCTCACTGCGCGAGGCGCTCACCGCTGAATTCCCGCAGGCGGACATCCGGCACGCGCCCGGCTGCCCGGTCTCCGAGCCCGATCGCTCCGGCATCGCCGAGGCCGTCGCGGCGGCACGCGCGGCCGAGGTGTGCGTCGCGGTCGTCGGTGACCGCGCGGGCCTCTTCGGCAACGGCACGTCCGGCGAGGGATGCGACGCGCCCGACCTCTGTCTGCCCGGCGCCCAGGACGACCTGGTGGAGGCCCTGCTCGGCACGGGCGTCCCCGTGATCCTGCTGGTGGTCTCCGGACGCCCCTACGCGCTGGGCCGGTATGCCGGCCGCGCCGCCGCCATCGTCCAGGCATTCTTCCCCGGCGAGGAGGGCGGCCCCGCACTGGCCGGGGTGCTCAGCGGCCGCACCGTGCCCTCCGGCAAGCTGCCGGTGCAGGTCCCCCGCATCCCCGGCGGCGGTCCCGGCACCTACCTGCACCCGCCGCTGGGGGGCAACAGCGAGGGCGTCAGCAACCTCGACCCCACCCCCGCGTTCCCGTTCGGCCACGGCCTCTCCTACACCTCGTTCGCCTACTCCGACCTCGCGTTGAGCGCCGCGGAGATTCCGGCGGACGGGGATGTCGAGATCTCCTGCCTGGTACGCAACACCGGTGAGCGAGGCGGGACCGAGACAGTCCAGCTGTACCTCGGCGACCCGGTCGCACAAGTCACCCGCCCCCAGGTCCAGTTGGCCGGGTTCGCACGAGTGGACCTGGAGCCCGGCGAGCAGGCGCGGGTCGCCTTCCGCCTGCACGCCGACCGCACCGCCTTCACCGGCCTCGACCTGCGCCGCATCGTCGAACCCGGCGAAATCACCATCCTGGTCGGGGCATCGAGCACCGACATCCGCCTCCGCGACAGCCTCCGCATCACCGGGCCCGTGCGCCCGGTCGGCCACGACCGCGCGCTGCGCACCCCCGCGCGAGTGACGCGGTAGCGGAGGGGCGCTCGGCTCAGTCGCTCGCGCTGGTCTCCCTCGACGCCCCGGCAACCGGCCGCAGCACCGCCGGTGAGGACGAGGGACAGGTGGGCGTTGAGGAAACGCTGTCTGCCGGTCGTGTTCCGCCGGGCGGGGTTCCGCACGGCGACCGCACGGCGCAGCGGCGTACCGCTGCCATGCTGCCGTCAGGTCAGGTCCGCTACGGCAGCATGGTACGGGCCCCATCCGGCGGCCGGGCGAGCGGTCAAGCCGCACGTCAAGGGACCCAATAGGCCCGAGTCCACCACGATCCACCGAAAGCTGGGACTTCCGGTGGGCGACCGACCCGGCCGAGGGCGATGAGGTGTCGCTCAAGACGCTGCGACGTCGAGTGACCAGTGCTTGCCAGCGATGGCGGGGAGAGAGCGAACGTCGCCGTTCGCCGGGCCGGCGCACGATGGTGGCGGAGCAGCCGGGCCGCCGGACGGATGGCGGGCGCTGGTGCCGGGCAGCGGGAGTGGTGCCGGGCAGGTCGTGCCCGCGCTGCGCCGGCCGTTCAGCAGCCCGGCTGCCGGGTCCGGCGGTGGCCGGCTTGATTCCCCGCTTGCGGCCACTTGCGGGGGAACTTTCTGGCCGGATCTCACCCGGCTGCAACCCGACTCCATCGTCGTGGCCGGGAACGCGAGTGAGCGCAGACCGGGCTGACACCGCACGGAGTCATCCGAGCGGCGGCCCCACGCTCCGGGAGAGGCGAGACCCTGGGTGGGCCGGCCTCCGACCCGTTCCCACTGCGCCTCGTCCCACTCGACATATTCGAGCTGGACACCACCCGGCTGCTTCGCGGTCAGGTTCCTGCCCGTGGGAACGGCCTGCGGGCCGCGCACGATCTGTGCTCCCGCCTGGTTGAGACGTACCTGGCACTCCTCGAGGTTGTCCACAATCAGCGTCGCCGCCGTCGCCGTGTACGGCTCCAGTGCCCGCTCGTCCCCCGCCACGACCAGAACCTGGCCGACAGCGGCCAGTTCCAGGCCGTTCGGCATCGTGAAGCGGCTGGTGATCGGCTCACCGGTAACGGCGCTGAGCGGTGCCGGCACCGCATCCAGATCGGTGGCGTACACACGCGCGTAGGTACGAAGGATCCGCATGCCTACCGGCAAGGCCGGAATGAGTCGTGGCTATTCCGCTCGTGCACCCGCGACAAGCCGGCAAGTCGACGTAGGTACCCGCGTCGCTCCGTAATGATCCGCCTCAGCGGCCCCGGCTGGAGGCGGAGCGCGTTCTGCTGAACGCGCACCTGCCGGCCAGGCCCGGCCCCGGTGCCGTTCCCTTGGACGTCGGCTGCGGGTCTCGTGAGCTGCTGGATCTCCTTGGCGTCGAGAGCGGTGACTTCCGCGCAGAAGTCGCGCCCACCGCCTGATTCGGCCGGCCGGCCCCGTCGCGCGGTGCTTTGCCGGAGCGGCCGGGCCGGGGACGAGAGGCGGGGGAACTGACGCCCGATCACGCAGGTGCCGACCTCGTCGTGGGGATCGGGGGCCGTCTCGGCCGGATGGAGCCGCGGTGACGGACGGAGTCCTACGGCTTCCTCGTCCTCCGGGGCTCCGCGGCCTTTCGTGGCTGCGCACGGACGTGCATGCGCTCCCCTTGCGGGCCGAAGAGGCTCAGCACCTCGACGGGCGCGCTGCCGGTGCTGCCGAACCAGTGCGGCAGCCGGGTGTCGAACTCGGCGGCCTCGCCGGAGGTGAGCACGAAGTCGTGGTCGGCCAGGACGAGTCGCAGCTCACCGGCGAGGACGTAGAGCCACTCGTAGCCCTCGTGGGTGCGCGGGTCGGGTGTGCGGCGCTCGACCGGGATGATCATCTTGAACGCCTGGAGGCCGCCCGGGTTGTGTGTCAACGGCACGATGGTCGCGCCGGCCCGGCGCACCGGTTTCAGTCGCACCCGCGGGTTGCCGACCTCCGGGGCGCCGACCAGTTCGTCCAGCGGCACCTGATGGGCGCGGGCCAGTGGCAGCAGCAGTTCCAGCGTGGGCTTGCGCTCGCCGGACTCCAGCCGGGACAGGGTGCTCACCGAGATGCCGGTGGCCTGCGCGAGCTGGGTGAGCGTCATGCCGCGCTTCTTGCGCAGGTCCCGCAGCCGCGGTCCCACCAGGGCCAGCACTTCGGCGTCCTCGTTTGCCATACCGGCAACTTTACTTTGCTGACCCGAGTACCGGGCGGAGGCTGGAAAACCCTGAGGTACAAGGAACAGGAGACGCCAGTGAACGCAGCGTACGACGTGGTCGTGGTGGGTGGTGGCGCCGCCGGGCTGAGCGGCGCGGTCGCGCTGGCCCGAGCACGGCGCTCGGTGCTCGTCATCGATGCCGGGGACCCGCGCAACGCGCCCTCCGGACACGTCCACGACTACCTGGGCCGGGAGGACACCCCACCCGCCGACCTGCTGGCGGACGGCCGCTCCGAGCTGGCCGGCTACGGTGGCGAGGTCACCGCCGGGCGGGTCACCGCCGCCGCTAAGGACGGTGAGGGATTCACCGTGACCGTCCGGACGGCGGACGGCACGAGCCGCGTGCGGGCCCGACGCCTGCTGGTGACCACCGGCCTGGCCGACGAGCTGCCCGACGTCCCGGGCCTGGCGGAGCGCTTCGGCAAGGACGTGCTGCACTGCCCGTACTGCCACGGCTGGGAGGTCCGCGACCGCCATATCGGCATCCTCGCCGCCGGCCCGCCGGCCTGGCACCAGGCCGAGCTGTGGCGTCAGTGGAGCGAGCACGTCATCGTGCTGCGCCACCACCTCGCCGGCCCGGACGCGCGGCAGGCCGAGCGGCTGGCCGCCCGCGGCATCCAGGTCGCCGACGGCCCGGTCACGGCTGTCGAGGTGGCGAACGATGACGACGGCGACCGGCTGACCGGCGTCCGGCTCGCCTCGGGTGAGATTGTGCCGCTGGACGCGCTGGTCGTCGCACCCCGGGTGACCGCACGAGCGGAACTGCTGGAGTCGCTCGGCCTGCGGCCCGTCGCGGTCGAGTACGGCGGACATGTCGTCGGCAGCCACATCCCCACCGACCCGGCCGGGGCGACACAGGTCCCGGGCGTGTGGGCGGCGGGCAACATCACCGACATCAACGCCCAGGTGATCGTCGCCGCAGCGGCCGGCCTGCGCGCCGGCGCCGCCATCAACGCGGACCTGGTGGCTGCGGACACCCGCGAGGCGGTGGAGGCCCACCGCGAGCACTCGCGCACCATGTCCGAGCGCGAGGCATGGGAGGACCGCTAGCGCGCCCACCCGGCACTGTGGGGCGGCCCCTGACGTCGGCGGCGGCGAGAGGGGGCCGCCGCGATCCGGCTCGCGGAGCACGGGTGGCAGAGCGGCGCCCGGCGGAACGGGCACACCGCCGATATTCGCTTGCGTACCCCGGCCGCTCAGGTCAACGTCGCTCGGACACCCGGCGAGGCAGCGAAAAGGCAGAGAAGAAGATGACCACGCAGACCCACCCCGTCGACCACGAACTCATCCAGGCCGCAGCGCACGTCGCCCGCACCCGCTGCCGGGGCGAGAACCACACCATGGCAGCCGCCGCCCGTGCCCGGGACGGCCGGATCGTCACCGCGGTGAACGCCTACCACTTCACGGGAGGCCCCTGCGCCGAACTGGTCCTCATCGGCACGGCAGCCGCCCAGGGCGTCTACGAACTGGACACCGTCGTCGCCGTGGGCGACCGCGACCGGGGAGTGGTTCCCCCGTGTGGCCGATGCCGGCAGGTCCTTCTCGACTACTTCCCCACCCTCAAGGTGATCGTCGGCCAGGGCGACCGTACCCGGACCGTCCCCATCACCGACCTGCTCCCCGAAAGCTACGTCTGGGCCGACCACCAGCTCGACGCCGAGTAGCCCGGGCCATCCGGCACGCGTACCACCCGGCGCCCCGGGACAGGACAGCTAGCCTGCGGTACCACGCGCCGGGCGGGTGTCGTCTGCCGTGGTCCACCCGTCGCGGTACGGGGCAAGGAACGCGGTCAGCGCGTGCAGCATCGCCTCCGGGGCTTCCTCGGCGGGGTAGTGCCCGCAGTTCGGAATGATGAGGCTTTCGACGTCGTCCGCGGCGAGCCTCATCGTGCTGCCGACCGATTCGCCCAGGTTCTCCGCTCCCGCGACCGTCAGGACGGGAAGGGTCAGCCGCCGGGTGCGGCGCCGCTGGTTCTGCGCGATCGTCGTGTCGAGTGCGCGGTAGAACTCGAAGCTGCAGCGCAGGGCTTCCGGGTCGGCGGCGAGGATGTCGACGTAGTGCCGTACGGCGTGGTCGGGCAGTTTCCTCGCGGCCTTCGTGGCGAACTGGTGGCCGAAGTAGAGGTGTTCCCTTCCCCTGACCAACTGCTCGTTGATGCCGGTGAGGCGGTTGAAGGCGAAGTGCCACAGGCGGTCGTTGGCCTCCCGGCCGGCGAAGAGAGGCGGTGAGGGGGACAGCCCGGGGATGGCGGCCTCGGCGACGGCCAGGCGGTCGATGCGGTCCGGGTGATCCGCGGCCAGGGCATAGCCGGTCCACATCCCGATGTCGTGTCCGACCATGGCGAACCGGGGGTGCCCGAGCGCGTCCATCAACGCCGCCATGTCGCTTGCGAGCGTTCCGGTGTCGTATCCGTCCCTGGGCTTGTCGGACAGCCCGACACCGCGCGGATCGGCCGCGACGACCCGGAAGTCACGAGCCAGCGTCGGCATCACCAGGCGCCAGGCGTACCACGTCTGGGGCCAACCACCCAGAAGCAGCAGTGGGGGGCCCTCGCCGCCGGTGACGGCGTGCAGACGCAGGCCGCCGGTGTGGACGTACCGGCTGGTGAAGGTGTCGGTGAACCCGGCCGGGAGGTTCGGCGCCTGGGAGACGGTACCGGGGCCCTCGGGTGTCGGCGCGCGGGTCGGAGACGAACTCACGGTGATCCCCTTTCAGGGAGCTGGAGGAGCCTGAGGAGGTGGCTCGGCGGGCGGGAGGAGGCCGACGCTGCCCGGTTCGGACGTCGTTCTCCCGAGCGCGAGAGCAACCAGCCGGTCTCCACGCTAGCCATCTTGGACCGATCGGTCAAAGAATATCGGACCGATCGATCCAAGATGGAGGTACGATCACGATGGAGCCGCGAAGCGGGAGGGCGTAGGCATGTCGGGTCGAAAGCAGTTCGATGTCACTGCGGCCTTGGACCAGGCCATGCGCGTGTTCTGGCACCGTGGGTACGCGGACGCCTCCCTCGACGCACTCGGCTCGGCCACCGGCCTTGGCCGGGGCTCCCTCTACGGCACGTTCGGCAACAAGGACGCCCTGTTCCGCCAGTGCCTCGACCGCTATGCGTTGATCTATGGCGCGCAGTACGAGCACGCCCTCGCGACGCACCCCGGTGATCCGGTTGGCGCGGTGAAAGCGTTCTTCGACGTCGTCCTGGCCCGCATCGCCGACCCCTCGGTCCCCACCGGATGTCTCATCGCGCAGTCCGCCACCCAGTCGCCGACGCTGAAGGAGGAGAACAGCGCCAAGGTGCGCGGCCTGCTCGACGCGCAGCACCAGCGGGTGCGCGAGGCGCTGGCGGACTCCTCGGCCGACGCCCGAGTACTCGACGACCTCGCCGCGTTCGTCGTCGCCGTCAACCAGTCACTGGCCGTACTGAGTCGTGCCGGGGCATCGCCCGCACAGCTGCGCGCTGTGGCCTCCCTCGCGTGCACCACCGTGGCGGACACCCTCACTCGGGCGACGACCGAGGCCGTCTCCGCGAGAGAGCACCGGGCAGAGCGCAGGGGTCCCGGCGCGTGACGGGCCACGGACGGATGACGTCGACCGAAGCAGCGGCCCGCGAGTTCCAGGACCGGGCCATACTCTGGAGCGCCGGCGAGATCCGCGCGCCCGACGTCGTCGCTGCCGCCTGCGACGCCCTCGTCGCCGGCCTCGACAGCCCTGCCCTGCGGATCCTGGCCGCGTGCACGCGCGCGGAGGCGGACTACGACGTTCCTGACCTCCTTCCCCCAGCACTTGACGAACTGGGCCTCACTTCGTACCCACTGGGCAGCACTGCTGGACGGGAAGCCGCCGTACGAGCGTTGGCCGCCCGGATGCTGGCCGACGAGCTCACACCCAGCGAACTGACCTTCCGGATCCATCGGCGCTTCGGGCACACCTTGCCCCTGGCCGCACGGCTTGCCGAGTTGGACGATGAGTACGGCATCCTCGAATACGGCGACAGAACACCAGCGCAGATAGACGCCGACGTCACCGCCGAAGCTCTCCGGCTCGCGGAATATCCTCGTTTTCCACCCGAACCCACGCAGTCGCAGACCTGAGCCGACCCTGAGCCGGTCGGGGCCCCGGGACTGGACCTGCTCTGGAACGGAACACGGTTGTCAGTGGGGCGGACTAGCGTGCCCCAAGGTGGAACCCTGTCCGTCCAGCAGAGGAGATCGTCATGGCCGCGCTGCCAGACCGGCCCAACACCGCGTTGCTGGTGATCGACGTCCAACAGGGCGTCATGGCCCATGCGCACCAGCGCGACGCGGTCGTTGCCAACATCGGCACGCTCGTCGGCAGGGCGCGCGACGAGGGCGTCCCGGTCATCTGGGTCCAGCACTCCGGCGAGGGGCTGGAGAAGGGGAGCGACGCCTGGGAGTACGTCCCGGAGCTCTCACGCCGGGAGCCGGAACCGTTGGTGCACAAGAGATTCGGCGACTCCTTCGAGGACACCTCCTTGGAGGAGATCCTGGCCAAGGCCCGGGTCGGGCGACTGGTCGTGGCCGGTGCGGAGACGGATGCCTGCATCCGGTCCACGATTCATGGTGCTTTTGCGCGCGGTTACGATGTGACGCTCGTCGGGGACGCGCACACGACGGACGACAAGAGCGCCTGGGGCGCGCCCGCACCGGACAAGGTCATCGCGCACACGAACCTCTACTGGCAGTACCAGACGGCTCCCGGCCGCACCGCAGGGGTCACGATGACGGATGAGGTGACCTTCAGCGGCTGAGCCGGCAGGCCGATGACCTGGCAGGTGGTGGGCACGGACCGCACGCGTGCGGGAAACCACCGCCCCCATGCGGGAGTTCCGGCCGTCCACCCCACCCGGACGGCCTTCTCGCCGGACGGGTGCTCGGCCGGGGATGTCCGCCCCATCCGTTAGGGTCGGTGCCTTCGAGCATGGGGAGGCGGACATGGCGACGTTCGTACTGGTTCCTGGCGGCTGGCACGGCGGGTGGTACTTCCAAGGCATGGCGGCACGCCTGCGGGCCGAAGGACATGCCGCCGTGCCGGTCACGCTGACGGGCCTCGGCGACCGCGCCCACCTGGCCACCGCCTCCACCAACCTGGACACCCACATCCAGGACGTCATCGCAGTGTTGAACGCCGAGCGGGTCAACGACGCGGTGCTCGTGGGACACAGCTACGGCGGCATGGTGATCACTGCTGTCGCCGACCGCGTCCCCGAGCTGATCGAGGGCCTGGTCTACTCCGACGCCTACGTCCCGGCCGACGGGGAGTCCTGCTGGGACCTGGCAGGTGAGGCATTCCGCACGTTGTTCCTCGAGGGGGCTGCCGTGGACGGGTACTCGGTCCGGCCGCCCGCCGGCCTGGACCCGCGCGTGACGGCGCATCCCCTCGCCTCGTTCCTGCAGAAGATCAGTCTGCCCCGCGGCCTGCCCGACGTCCGTCGTGACTACGTCTATCTGTCCGGGTGGGAGGGAACTCCGTTCACCGGCGTCTACCACCGTCTGCGCAACGATCCGGCCTGGAGGGTGCACGAGATCGACGCCGGCCACAACGTGATGGCCGAAGCGGGGGACCGGCTGCTTCGCATCCTGCTGGACAGCCTCAAGCCGCAGGGACGCCCGTAGTCAGGCCGAGTGGCGGACTACGGCGGCCGCAGCAACCGACAGTGCGGCGAGGGCTGCGGCCGCGGTCTGGTCCGGAACGGCGGGCAACCCCTTGGAGGTACCGACAACGGTTCACCCCCTGCGACCACAGGACATGGCAGCGGCCGGCAAGAACCGTCCTCTCGACGGCACGCCCGTGTAATGGGGGAGTGGGCAGCGCATTCCCCCTGCTATGGTGCGTCGATGTCCTCGATCAGGAAGGTCCAGGTCACCTTCGACTGCGCGGAACCCGAGCGTGTCGCTCGCTTCTGGTGCGATGTGCTGGGGTACGTCGTTCCGCCGCCACCGGAGGGGTTCGCCACGTGGGACGATTTCGATCGCTCGCTGCCGCCCGAGCGTCAGGGTGCAGGGTTCGCCTGCGGTGATCCCTCAGGTGTGGGCCCGCGGCTGTACTTCCAGCGCGTTCCCGAAGGCAAAGTCGTCAAGAACCGGGTGCATCTTGACGTGCGGGTCGGCACCGGGCTCGTGGGCGAAGAGCGCCTCGCCGCGCTTGAGGCCGAGTGCGCGCGGCTGGTCGCGCTCGGCGCGGTACGCGTAGGAGTGCTGCTTGCCGATGACTACAACGAGTCGTGCATCGTGATGCAGGACATCGAGGGCAACGAGTTCTGTCTCGACTGAGCAGCCCCGGGACGGCGATGGGGGAGCCGCCTCCTTGGGGAGCCCTCGCGGAGAAGTGATCCCGCGGGGTCACCAGGGCGCCGTCGACGATCGGCACGGCGTCCGTTGACTGTCGGCCTTGTCCGGCATGGCGTGCTCCGTCTCGGAGAGCCGGAATCCCGCGCCCGCGGTTGCCTCGTCAGCCCAGCGAAGCGCTCGCCGCGCGCAGTTCGTCCAGGGCCGTCAGGATGCACCCGGCGAGATCGTCCTTGCCATCGCGGTCGCCCTCCGACCATCGGGCGTAGCCCCGTTTGAAGGCCAGGACGCCCAGTTCACCCGCGAGAGCCGCGGTCGGATCGGGTACACCGCGGGCGACCAGGGCACTTGTCATCGCGGCCGCGAGGCTGACGCTCTTGAGGGTGTCGCGCTCCTGGAGTTCGGTGCTCGCGGCGATGGCCGCCTTCAGGCGTGGGGCGATGTCCCGGCTGATGGGGCTCATCGCGGTCGAGGCGCGTTCGAGACCGGCGGCGACCGCCGCGAGGGGACTCGCGTCACCGGGCGCTTCGGCGATGCCCTCGGTCAGCAGCCGGCTCAGCGTCTCCTGCCCGGCCACCAGCAGCTCGCGCTTGTCGGGGAAGTACCGGAAGAAGGTGCTCTTGGTGACCCCGGCACGTTCGGCGATCTGCGCGACCGTCGTGGCGTCGTACCCCTGCTCGGTGAACAGGTCGACGGCAGCCACGACTAGGCGTTCGCGCGCTCCCGGTTCCCATCGGCCCATGGCCCCATCATATGTGATGGGACTCTTGTCCCATCACTCTGCTACAGTGATGGGACAAGAGTCCCATCACTGTCGGGAGAGTCCCATGCGCGTTTTCGTCACCGGTGGCACCGGTCTGATCGGGTCCGCCGTCGTCGCCGAGCTCATCGGCAACGGCCACACCGTCCTCGCGCTCGCCCGCTCCGACGCGTCCGCGCTGGCCGCCGAGGCGGCCGGCGCCCAGCCGCTGCGGGGAGCCCTCGCCGATCCGGACGTCCTTCGTGCCGGCGTGGCCCAGGCCGACGGGGTGATCCACCTGGCGTTCGCCAACGACTTCACCAGCCCCGAGGCCCTCGCCAAGGCGGTCGCCGAGGAAAGCGCCGCACTCGCGACCCTCGGCGAGGAACTCGTCGGCAGCGACCGCCCCTTCGTCACCGTCTCGGGTACGCCCCAGGCGCCGGGCCGCGCCTCCACCGAGGCCGACCCCGCACCGACCGACGGGCCGGTCGGTGGTCGTGGCCGCGCGGTCACCGCAGTCCTGGGCCTGGCCTCCCGCGGGGTCCGGAGCACGGCCGTACGCCTGCCGCGCACGGTCCACAACCAGGGCACGGGCGGCTTCGCCGGCCTGTTGACCGAGATCGCCCGCCGCACCGGGGTGTCCGGCTATCCGGGCGACGGCACACAGCGCTGGCCGGCCGTGCACGCGCTCGACGCGGCCGTCCTCTTCCGGCTCGCCCTGGAGCGGGCGGAGGCCGGTACCGCCTGGCACGCCGTGGCCGATGAGGGAGACAGCGTGCGTGACATCGCGGCGGTCATCGGCCGACGGCTGGGCCTGCCGGTCGAGCCGGTGCCGGCGGAGACCTACGGCCCCCTCGGCCCGATCTTCGCGACCGACCAGCCCTCGTCCAGCGCCCACACCCGGCAGGCGCTCGGCTGGGAGCCGAAGCACCCCGGTCTTCTGGAGGACCTGGAGAACATCCAGCCCTGACCGGCGGGGAAGACCGGGCGGGGGCGGGTTCCCGGTGACGGCGTCCGTACCGGCATCGCGTGCGGCGGGGATCAGGACGGTCGGTCGCGGACGGTCACTCGCTTGCGGGCCGGGTACGCGGCACGTCCGCGCCGTCCGATCCACTACCGGCCGCGGGCTGATCGGGCCGGACGGGGGGCTGTACCTGGCGCTCCCGGGCACCCGCAGCGAGCGGGCACGGGTGTCCTGGTCGGCTCTCTTGCTCAGGCTTCTCAGGTCCGGCGATCGACGCGATGGCCGGCACCGCGTCGCTGGTCGCCGGGCAGATCGAGGTGAGCGGCACCTGCGGCGCCTCGGTCAGGGCGAGTCCGGGTATGTACCCGGTGACGAACCACGGCGGCTTGGCGGTGCGGTCGGTGGCCGGCAGCGGGACGCCGACGCCCGCGGGGAGTCCGGCGAGGTGGTCGAGTTCGTGCCGGAAATGCCGCGGGAAGTCCGGGTCTTCGGCCGGCGGCGGAAGGCCCCGCTTGACCGCGTCGTAGCGGCCTGACGCGACCTCGAGATACACCGGGCCCATTCCACCGGCGCCCAGCAGGCCGATCAGTGTGAACGGACCGATCTGCCGCGGATCGTCCAAGGCCGGCGGTTCGGCTCCGCCGTTCAGATCGAAACCCCGGCCCCCGTGGTGCTCCCTGTGCCCCCGCATGCGGGACACACCATCGGGGAACGGTGTCTCCCGCTGACGCGAACGAGAGGTTTCACGAGAGCCCTCACGACTGCCTCGCAGCACGACTGCCTCATAGTCCGTACGTGAGTGCGTGGTTCGGGGGCTCGCCCGCCGCCGGGCGGCCACCCTCCTCGCCGCTGCTCATGGTCAGTGCGCCCAGCACCGCCGCCGCCACCTCCGGCACGTTCTCGTCGAGGTAGAAGTGGCCGCCCTCGAAAACCTTGGTGTCGGTGCCCTTGCTGGTGTGCAGGTCCCAGGCGGTGGCGTCCGCGACAGGCACCAGGGGATCGCTGCCGCCGATGAACACCGTGATGGGACAGCTGACCCGGGTGCCCGGGGCCGGGGAGTACGTCTCCACCGCGCGGTAGTCGGCGCGCACCGTCGGCAGGAAGAGCCCGCGGAAGCCGGGGTCGTTGAGCGTGCCGGGGCTGATGCCGCCGAGCTTGTCGATCTCCCGTATCAGACTCTCGTCGTCCAGTCGGTCGATGTGGTGCCGCCGGGGGACGCAGGGAGCGCTCTTGGCGGAGGCGAACAGCCGTAGTGGCCTCCGCTCCGGCAACTCCTCGCAGCGCAGGGCCACTTCGTAGGCGACGGTGGCGCCGAGGCTGTGTCCGAAGAAGGCGAAGGGCCGGTCGAGGCAGTCCGGCAGCGCCTCGAAGAAGGCGTCCGCCATGTCCGTGACGCTCTCCATGGCCCGTTCCCCGCGGCGGTCCTGGCGTCCGGGGTACTGGACGGCGAGCAGGTCGACATGCGGAGCCAGCGCCATCGCGAGCGGGCGGAAGTAACCGGCCGACCCTCCGGCGTGCGGGAAGCAGATCAGCCGCAGTCCGGCCTCCGGCGCGGCGACGAGCCGCCGCACCCAGGGGTTCTCGGCGACAGCGTGGTCCGGCATCGATACACCCTACGGTCGGGGCGGCCGACGGCCGCCGTCCTGTCCAGTCGAGTTCGGTCGTCCCGGCAGGGAGCATAGGAGCCCCGCGCGGCCGCCGTAAGGCGAGAGCGCCCCGGCTTGAGCCGCACGCAGAGCCGCGCTTTCGCCCGGCTTAACCCCCACTAACGTTAGGTCGCTAACTACTTATATTGTAGGCTGCGCCCGCCGGCCCACAGCCGCGCTGTCCTTCCCGATGCCGTCGAGGTGAACTCATGTACTTGCGCCGGGCCTTGGTCCTTTTGAGGATCACGGTGACGCTCCAGCTGCTGCTCCTGCTCACCCAGACCGTTCTCGCCGGTGGGTTCATCGGCGGGCACTACGACATGCTGACGGCGCACGGCCTGGTCGCGCGCGCGATCGTCGTCGTCGCGGCGGTCCTGGTCGTGGTCGCGATCCTGGTGCGCCGGGCGGGCGGACCGGCCGCGTTCATCGGGCCGTCCGCCGTCGCCACCCTCGCCCTGGTGGGCCAGGTCGCCCTGGGCGCGACGCATCTCGTGGCGCCCCATGTCGTACTCGGCGTCATCATGGTCGCGGTCCTGGCGGTCTTCACCCTCCGCGTGTGGTCCACCCCGCTCCGGACCGCGGGTCCGCCCGGGCACACTCGGCGGGAGCGGGCCGAGGTGGTGTCGTGAAGCGGCGCACGTTACTGGGAGCCGGCGGCGCCGTGCTCGGCGCCGGAGCGGCCGCGGCCCTCGGGCGGCGCGGACTGGTCGAGTACGTCCAGGAGGGCCGCCCCGGGGAGCTGCTGCGCAGCAAGGCCCCACTGCCCCGGCCGTATCAGGTGGCGCTGCCCGTACCGCCCGTGGCGCGGCCGACGGCGACCACGGGCACCACGGACACCTACGAGATCACCCAGCGCACCGCCGAGCTGGAGATCCTGCCGGGGCTCAGGACCCGGGCCTGGACCTACGGCGGGACCTTCCCCGGGCCGACGCTCGTCTCGCGCTCCGGACGCCGCACCGTCGTCAGGCACCGCAACGAACTCGACCAGCCCGTCGTGGTCCATCTGCACGGCGGCCACACACCGGCCGCCAGCGACGGCTACCCCACCTCCCTCATCCTGCCCGCGAGCGGTTCCTACGACGAGCGGCGGGCGATGAGCGACATGGCGGGGGGCAGCCACGGCACGCTCATGGGCTACACCGCCCTGGACACGGCCGCGGGCTCACGGACGTACACCTATCCGCTGCAGCAGCGGGCCGCGACACTCTGGTACCACGACCACCGCATGGGATACACCGGTGTCGGCGTGTGGCGGGGACTCGCCGGATTCCATCTGGTGCACGACGACGAGGAGGAGCGGCTGCCGCTGCCCACGGGGGAGCGCGACCTGCCGCTGATGATCGCCGACCGGTCCTTCGCGGCGGACGGCTCCTTCCAGTACCCCTCCCTGGACCCCCTGTTGCACCGGCCCGGAGTCAGCGAACCCTATATGAACGGCGTGCTCGGGGACGTGGTCCTGGTCAACGGAGCACCCTGGCCCGTGCACGAGGTGGAGCGGCTGCGCTACCGGCTGCGGTTGCTCAACGCCTCCAATGCCCGGCTGTACGAACTCGAGCTGGACCCGCAGCCGACGGGCGGCGACGCCTTCGTGCAGATCGGCGGTGACGGCGGGCTCCTCGAGCGGCCCGTGCGCCACGACTCTCTTCGGATCGCCCCGGCCGAGCGGTTCGACGTCGTCGTCGACTTCTCCCGGTACCAGCCGGGCACCAGGGTGCGTCTGCGCAATCGCTTCGGTGACGGTTCGACGGCCGACGTCATGCGCTTCGACGTGGGCACGGGCTCGCCTGCCGACGACACGAGGGTTCCCGAGCGGCTCGCGGAGTTCGTACGGCTGGATCCGCACCGGGCCGCCGTCACCCGGGACTTCCACTTCCGCGGGTCCGGCAGCGGCTGGACGATCAACGGCGAGGGGTACCGTCCGGGCCGAGCGCTGGCGCGGCCGCGGCTCGGACAGACCGAGGTGTGGCGGTTCACGTCGAGCTTCCACCACCCGATCCACCTCCACCTCGACCACTTCCAGGTGGTCTCCCGCGACGGCGCGGGGCCGGGCGCCTTCGACCACGGCTGGAAGGACACGGTGGACCTGCGGCCGGCCGAGGCCGTGGAGGTGGTCACCCGGTTCACCGACTATCCGGGGGCGTTCCTGATCCACTGCCACAACCTGGAGCATGAGGACATGGCGATGATGGGTGACTTCGTCACGGAGTGAGCAGGGCGCACGGACCGGCGCGGCCGCCTCGGGGGACCGGGGCAGCCGCGCCGGCCCTTTTCGCTCGCTTGACGACCGCTTCACCGCCATTCGCTGGGATGGGTCCGCACACCACGCAGAACCGACTCCCACACCCGCGAGGCGAGGGGCGCACATGAATACAACGCCGGTCATGGCACACGAGTCTGACAGGCAGTCAGAAAAGTCCCACGGGGGCAACAGGTTGGAGTCGCTCACGGGCGTGCGCTGGTTCGCCACGTTCGGGGTCTTCCTCTCCCACGTCACCATCCTCCTCCCGCTGCCCCACACGCGCGGGTTGTTCTCCCTCGGGGAATCGGGGGTGTCGCTGTTCTTCGTCCTGTCCGGCTTCGTGCTGGCCTGGAACTGGAAGCCGACCGACACCGCGCGGGCCTTCTACGGCAGGCGGTTCGCCCGCGTCTGGCCGCTGCTCTTTGTCGCGGTCGCCGTCCCCACCCTCTTCGCCGCGACCTCGAAGGGCGGCCCGGCGGTCTCCCATCTGCTGCTGATCTCGTCCTCGGCCATTCTCCTCGTCCAGGCATGGGTGCCCGGCTGGATCCTCCTCGGCGCCAGCCCGGTGACCTGGTCGCTTTCCTGCGAGGCATTCTTCTACGGCCTGTTTCCCGGAATGATGCGCCGACTGCACGCCGTGCGGGCACGGGGTCTGGTGCTGCTCGTCGGCCTCTCGGTGGCCGTGCTGTGGGCGATCCGGATCAGCCTGTGGTTCGCCTATCCGCCCGTCCGGCACGTCACCGGTCTCGACGGCTACGGCGGCGCCGTCTTCTGCATCTACTCGCCGGTCTCCCGCATCCCGCAGTTCCTGATCGGGATGGCGGTGGCCGTTGCCGTGCGGCGCGGCTGGCGTGCGGTACCGGTGCGGACGGCGTTTCTCGCCCTGCTGGTTCCGCTGGCGGTGCTGTGGCTGCTGCGCGGTCACGCCTTCCGCGGCGCCGTGCTCTTCGACGGCGTGGACACGGCCGTGACGCCGTTCTACGCCCTGCTGATCGCGGCCCTCGCCCGGCGCGACCTGGATGGTGCCCGGTCCTTCCTGCGTTCACGGCCGATGGTGCGCCTCGGCCAGTGGTCGTACGCCTTCTACCTCTTCCAGTTCACGGTGCTGCTTCCGGTTGCCCTCGCGGCACACCCGGGCAGGACCGTGGCCGACTTCTTCACCGACCCCGTCGCGCCGAGCACCGACCACATCGGGTACGCCCTGCTCGCCTTGGCGATCACCGTGGCCGTGTCGGCCTTCTTCTACCGGTTCGTGGAGCACCCGCTGGAACGCCGGATCCGGCGCCGGCTGAGCCCGTCGCCGGCCGCGGACCCCCGACTGCTCGCCGCTTGACGGGGGCCACAGCCCCACGAGCGGGATCGTCCCAGCCATCATCCGAGAGGGTTGCATGAGTGACATCACGGCCGCGAAGGCCGCCCGAGAAGCACCGGCCTTCCCGCAGGACCGGACCTGCCCCTACCAGCCGCCGCCAGGCTACGACGCCTTCCGCGGAAAGGGCGACGTCCACCGGGCCACGCTCTACGACGGAACCGCCGCCTGGGTGGTCACCGCCTACCAGGCCGCCCGGGAACTGCTCGGCGACGCGGGGCGCCTGTCCGCCGACCGGCAGAACGAGGGGTACCCGATCGTCTCCGAGCGGATGGAGGGCATCAAGTACCAGCCGCCGTCGTTCGTCGGGATGGACCCGCCGGAGCACAGCCGGCACCGCCGCATGATGGTCGCGGAGTTCTCGGTGAAGAGCGTCGCTGCGCTGCGCCCCCGGATCCAGGCCCTGGTCGACGAGTACATCGACGCGATGCTGGAGCAGGGCGGTCCGCTGGACCTGGTCCCGGCGTTCTCCCTGCCGGTGCCGTCCCGGGTGATCTGCGAGATCCTCGGCGTGCCATACGAGGACCACACCTTCTTCCAGGAGGCCAGCCAGAACCTGGTCCAGGCCGACAGCCCCGAGCAGGCCCTGCAGTCGGTGGGGGAGCTGAGCGTCTACTTCGACGACATGATCTCGAGGTATCTCACGGAGCCGGGGCCGGGCATGATCGGCCGGCTCGCCGCCGACAAGGTCGCCGGCGGCGAACTGTTCAAGCACGAACTCATCATGAACGCGCTGATGCTGCTGATCGCCGGGCACGAGACGACCGCTTCCATGATCACGCTGGGCGTCATCACCCTCCTCCAGCACCCCGAGCAACTGGACCGGATGCGCAAGGACGACTCGCTGGTCTCCCCGGCCGTCGAGGAACTGCTGCGCTACCTGTCGATCGCCGACATCGCCGGCGCTCGGGTGGCGGCCGGGGACTTCGAGATCGCCGGCGAGCGCATCCGCGAGGGGGAGGGGGTCATCGTCGCGAACTCGCTGGCCAACCGCGACGCGCGCGTCTTCCCCGACCCCGACCGCTTCGACATCTCCCGGGGCAGCCGGCACCACATCGCCTTCGGCTACGGCGTCCACCAGTGTCTCGGCCAGAACCTGGCCAGGGCCGAGTTGCAGATCGCCCTTCCGGCGCTGTTCAACCGCATCCCCGACCTCCGGCTGGCCGTCGACGTGGCCGACCTCGAACTGCGCGACGGCGGCACCGTGCAGGGCGTCAACGAACTCATGATCACCTGGGGAGGCCAGTGATGTCCGTATCGCAGGACGACCACATCCGTATCGAGCTCGTCACCGACAAGTGCGTGGGTGCCGGACAGTGCGTGCTGGCCGCACCGACCGTGTTCGACCAGGACGAGGACGGCATCGCCGTGGTCCTCACACAGGCACCGCGGCGCGACGAGTACGAGGCCGTCCGAGAGGCGGCCGACCTCTGCCCCTCAAGCGCGCTGCGCCTCCGCCGGGCGGCGGAGGCGGACCGGGTCTGACCGACCGGCCGAGACCCGCGCACAGTGCCGGCGGCTCGTGGCGGGGGAGACGCTCCCCGACGAGCCGGTGGCACAGCGGGGCGCACAGCGGCTCGGCCGGTCAGTCGGTGACGTTGTGCAGAATCCGGTCCAGGAGCCCGCTGAGCTGCTGGATGTCCTCGTCGCTCAGGCCGTCCAACATGCGCT